>NZ_JADPJQ010000113.1:235624-432465 GCF_023073515.1 Bradyrhizobium sp. 17
CCTTGCGCCTTAACGCCGAGCTACCATCCCTCCCCCTACCTATCCGGGCTGGCGCGCTCGAACTGGCGCAGGATCTTGTTGCCGCGTTCGACCGCAGCATCGAGCGCGGCTTGCGCGCTCTTGCGGCCGGCAAAGGCCTGCTCCAGCTCGTCCTCGATCGCGCCGCGGATCAGCACGAAGGAGCCGAGCCGGATGCCCTTTGAATTCTCCGTCGGCGGATGCAGCGTGATCTCTTCGAACGACATCGCCGAGCCCGGATTGCGCTCGTAAAAACCTTGCGCGCGCGTCAGCTCGAAGGCGGCGCGGGTGACAGGCAGATAGCCGGTGTTCTGGTGCCAGGCGGCCTGCACGCCGGGCTGCGACAGATAGGCGAAGAATCGTGCCACGCCTTTGTATTCCTCGCGCGGACGGTCGCGCAGCACCCACAGCGTGGCGCCACCGATGATCGAATTCTGCGGCGCACCCTTCACGTCGGGCCAATACGGCATCATGCCGTAGCCAATCTCGAACTTCGAATTCGCCTTGATGTCGGCGCGCGTCGCCGAGGAGCCGATGAAGATGCCGCATTCGCCGTTCTGGAAGCGCGGCTCGGCCGACTGGCCGCGGCCGCTATAGTCGAACACTTTCGTTTTCTGCCACTCGCTGAGCTCGGAGACGTGACGCACGAGAGACGGATTGTTGATGGTCAGCTCGGCATCCAACGCGGCAAAGCCGTTCGCCCGCGTTGCCAGCGGCAGATTGTGGAAGGCTGAAAAATTCTCGACATGGATCCAGGACGGCCAGGAGGTGGTGAAGCCGCACACCGCGCCGCGATCGCGCAGGCGTTTTGCAGCAGCGCCAAGCTCCGGCCAGGTCTTCGGCGGCGCCTCCGGATCGAGCCCTGCGTCGCGGAACATGGTCTTGTTGTAATAAAGAATCGGCGTCGACGAATTGAAAGGGAAGGACAAGAGATTGCCGGCCGCATCGGTGTAGTAGCCGGAGACCGCGGGAAGGTAGTCATTGAGCGAGAACGGCTCCTTCATGTCCCGCATCAGGCTGAACACGGGATAGATCGCGCCCTTGGCCGCGGTCATGGTGGCGGTGGCGACCTCGTTGACCTGGACGATCGCGGGCTGGCTGCGCGAGCGGAAGGCGAAGATCGCGGCCGTCACCGTCTCGGTGTAACTGCCCTTGTAAGTTGGCACCACGCGATAATCCGGCTGCGAGGCGTTGAAGTCGGAGGCGAGCTTTTCCAGTTGCCGGCCGAGTTCGCCGGACATGGCGTGCCACCACGCGATGTCGGTCGCGGCACGCACCGGCGCGGCCAAGGAGAGCGCCGCAAAGGCGGCGACGACCTGCAAAAGGCGCGATGCTGAAGTCACGATGGCTCTTTCCATGCCGCACCGACGAAAGCGGCTGCCCCTGCTTAAGGCGCGGCATTTGCGGTTTCAACCGGGAATGAGCCCCGGCCGCGCCGCACAATCACGTCGAGGCGCCCGGCGGGATGGCCTTCCCACGACCATCTGCTAGATTGCATTGAACCTTTTCCTCCCGCCATAGACTCCACCACTGAGGGGTTGAGTGTGCCAGTGTTGAACCGTGCCGAACGCACGCGGACCGGGGTGGTTTTCGTCGCGCTTTTGATCGCCCTCTGCGCGACGGGAGCTGCTGCGCGTGAGTTCCGCGCCGCCGACACCCAGACCGAGGATTATCCGACCGTGCAGGCGCTGCGCTACATGGGCGCCCTGATCGCCGAGCGCAGCGGCGGTCGGCACGAGGTCAAGGTCTTCCACTCCCGCCAACTCGGCGAGGAGAAGGAGACCATCGAGCAGACCCGGGTCGGTGCGATCGATCTCAACCGGACCAATGTGGCGCTGATCGGCAATTTCGTTCCGGCGATGAACGTGCTGGCGATGCCGTTCCTGTTCCGGTCCATCGAGCACATGCAGAAGGTGCTGGACGGGCCGATCGGCAGCGAGATCCTCGGCAGCTTCGAGCCCTACGGCTTCGTTGGCCTCGCCTTCTACGATTCCGGCGCGCGATCGATCTACAACGGCGCCCGCCCGGTCAGAAACGTCGCGGACCTCAAGGGATTGCGGATCCGGGTGCAGCAGTCGGAGTTGATGAGCCAGATGATCCGCGCGCTCGGCGCGGAGCCGGTCGAGATGCCCTATGGGCAGGTGCTTGCCGGGCTTGCCAACCACCTGATCGACGGCGCCGAGAACAACTGGCCATCCTACGTGACGACGGACCATTACAAACATGCCGGCTATCTCGCCCTCACCGAGCACACCATGAGCCCCGAAGTGCTGGTGATTTCGCTGAAGGCCTGGAAAAGCCTGTCGGCCGACGAGCAAACCATCTTCAGGGAAGCCGCACAGCGCTCCAGCCGCTTCATGCGCGAGAAATGGCGCGACCTGGAGGAGCAGTCGCAGCGCAAGGCGGAAGCAGCGGGCGTCACCATCGTCAGGGATATCGACCGCAAGCCGTTCGAAGACGCGATGGTCGCGATCTACGCCAAGGCCGGGCAGGATCCGGCCGCGGCCGCGCTGATCGAACGCATTCGCAAGGTGGAGTGAGGCCTCTTGCCCGGGCTTGGACACAGCGAGCATGCAGACAGGTCGCCCGGCCCGATGGGGCGGCTGCGCGCGCGGCTGGTCGGCGTGCTCCGGGCGGTGCCGATCCGTTGGCGCATCCTGTCGATCGCGGCGCTGAACTCCGCCGTGGTCATCGTGCTGGTCGGGCTGATCTGGAACGGCTCGCAGGTGCTCGGCTCGGCCTGGGACGACGTGCGCCAGGTGCGCGAATCCGACCGGATTCTGGCGCTGCTCGAAAGCGAGACCGGGCGGCTGCACAATCTGATCCACCGCTACATCAACCAGCCGAGCCCCGACCTGTTCGCCGAGATCCTGCTGCTGCGCGAGGCGGTGCTGGGGACGCTGACCAATCGCGCCGCCAAGGACCCGATGCTGTCGGGCTCGGTCGAGGAGCTGGAGCGCACCACCGACCGCTTCCTCAACGGCTTCGGCGAGCTGCGCGGCGTGCAGGCCACCATCGCGAAGACCTACGAGGATCAGGTGCAGGGACCGGCCAGGGACATGGCCGGCCTTTACTCCATCATCGAAGGCGCCACCGGCCATCGCGACGCGCTGATCTGGCCTTCGCTGGGCAAGTCGCGCGAGGCCTTCACCGCGATGCTGGTCGCGGCCAATTCCTACTATCTGTCGCTGTCATCGGGTGCGGCCGACGACGCCCGCCGCAACACCGAGACCATCGAGAAGACCATCCCCGTGATGATCGATCTCGCCGACAACGACCTCCAGCGCATGGCGCTGCGACGACTCGCCGCCCGGACCGCCGCGCTGCGCGAGGGTTTTGCAAAGCTCTCCGAGCAGCTCACGAACCGTACCGAGCTGCTGCGCAACACCATCGACGCCAACCAGGCCGAGGCGATCGGCGCCATCGACGATCTCTCCACCAAGATGCGCCAGCGCGAGCAAAAGGCGCAGGAGACGTTCGACCGCACGCTGGCGGACATTTCCCGTCGCGTTCTCTCCATCGCCGTGATCTTCCTCGGCATCATCCTCACCGCCGGCGTGCTGATCGCGCTGTCGATCCGGCTGCCGCTGCAGCAGATCATGGCGGCGATGCGCGCGATCACGCTCGGCGACCTCGGCCGCGAGGTGCAGGGCACGCGCGCGCGCGACGAGGTCGGAGCCATGGCGCGCGCGGTGGAAGTGTTCCGCGAGAACGCCATCGCGAAGCGCCAGACCGAGGACGAGCTGCGCGCGTCCAAGGAGAAGGCCGAAAGCGCGCTGCTCGAGCTCAACGCCGCGCAGCAGAATCTGATCGATGCCGAGAGGCTCGCAGCCCTCGGCGGCCTCGTCGCCGGCGTCGCGCACGAGGTCAACAACCCGATCGGCATCAGCCTCACCGTTGCGTCGAGCTTTGCCCGGCGCACCGAAATCTTCGAGGCCCAGCTCAAGGGCGACGGCGGCCTGCGCCGCTCGCAGCTGGAAGAATTCGTGCAGTCCTCGCGCGACGCCTCGCAGCAGCTCGTCGCCAATCTCCAGCGCGCCGGCGAGCTGATCCAGTCGTTCAAGCAGGTCGCGGTCGACCGCTCCCATGCCGAGCGGCGACAGTTCTCACTGAGCGAAGCCACCGAGCAGATCATCGCGAGCCTGCGGCCGGTGTTGAAGCGGTCGCCGATCACGCTCCATGTCGACATGCCCGAGGGGCTGCTGCTCGACGGCTATCCCGGCTCCTACGGCCAGATCCTGACCAATTTGTTCCTCAACGCCGCCAACCACGCCTTTGCCGACGGCCGCGCCGGCACGATCACGATCTCGGCGCGGCCGCGCGGGGCCGACGACGTCGAGATCATCTTCACCGATGACGGGGCCGGCATGACCTCCGACGTGCAGCGCCAGGCCTTTGACCCATTCTTTACCACCAGGCGCAATGAAGGTGGCACGGGACTCGGCCTCCATATCGTCTATAACCTCGTCACCCAGCAGCTCGGCGGTCGCATGATGCTGGAATCCAAGCTGGGACAAGGCACTACTTTTCGCATTATCATGCCCCGGGTCGCCAAGGGCGGCGGGCAAAGCACAGAGACTGACGGGACTTCTCAATGGCCGAACAGGACGATGTCCTCCACCTGATCGACGACACCGGTACCGCATCGGAGGATGTTGACGCCCGGAAATGGAAGATCGCCGTCATCGACGACGATCCGGCCGTGCATGACGGTACGCGTTTTGCGCTCTCGGACTATTCCCTCAACGGCCAGGGCCTGGAGATCCTCTCCGCCCATTCCGCGGCCGAAGGTCGCAAGCTGATGGCCGCGCACAACGACATCGCCGCCGTGCTGCTCGACGTCATCATGGAGACGGACGTCGCCGGCCTCGAGCTGGTCGAGTACATCCGCAACGAGCTCAAGAACGAGACCGTGCGCATCATCCTGCGCACCGGACAGCCCGGTCAAGCGCCTGAACGGCGCGTGATCGTGCAGTACGACATCAACGACTACAAAGCGAAGACCGAGCTCACCGCCGACAAGCTGTTCACCTCGCTGACCGCGGCGCTGCGCTCCTACCAGCAGCTCGAGCGCATGCTGCAGACAAGGCGCGGGCTCGAGATCATCATCGACGCGGCTTCGACGCTGTACGATTTCAAGTCGATGCAGCGGCTCGCCGAGGGCGTACTGACCCAGCTTGCCTCGCTGCTCAACGTCGATTGCGCCGGTATCCTGGTTTTGCGCGACAATGGCGGCATCGACCCCGAGCTCTCGGTGCTCGCCGGCAGCGGCTGCTACAGCCGCTTCATCGGCACCACCTCGTCGAAGGCGCTCGACCCCGATCTGCGCGCGATGGTGGAAGCCGCGTTCCAGGGCCGCAAGAACGAATTCGCCGACCACCGCAGCGTGATCTATTTGCGCACCGGAAGCGGCCGCGAGGTCGTGGTGCTGCTGCAGGCCGAGCGCGAGCTGTCCGAGACCGACCGCTCGCTGGTCGAGATCTTCTCCAGCCGGCTCTCGATCGCCTTCGACAACGTCATCCTCTACCAGCAGCTCCAGGCCGCCAACACCCAGCTGGAAGACCGCGTCGCCCAGCGCACCCGCGCGCTGATGCAGGCCAACCGCCGCCTCTCGGCGCAATGGCTGCGGCTGCAACGCGCCAACGGCTTCAAGAACGAAATCCTCGGTACCGTTGCCCACGATCTGAAGAATCCGCTCGGCGTCATCCTCGGCCGCACCGAGATGCTGAAGGAGTTGATCTCGACCGGCGCGTCGTCAGGCGGCGTCGTGGCCCAGGTCGATCACATCCGCGATGCGACCAAGCGCCTGACCACGATGGTCGATCATCTGATCTCGGATGCGATGGCCGATGCCTTCGACATCACCATCCGCCGCGAGCCCGTCGACGTCGCGGCCCTGGTCAAGGAGGTCGCCGAGGCCAACCAGCCGCTCGCCGTCAACAAGCAGCAGGCGATCAGCGTCACCGCGCCCGTCAACGTCGTCACCATGTGCGACACCGACCGCATTCGCGAGGCAATCGACAATCTGATCAGCAACGCCATCAAATACTCACCGATCGGCGGCAAGATCGGCGTCGTCGTCAGCCATGAGGGCGGCGACACCATCGTCCGCGTCAGCGACGAGGGCGCCGGCCTGTCGCCGGAGGATCTCGGCCGCCTGTTCGGCCGGTTCCAGCGGCTGTCGGCAAAACCGACCGCCGGCGAGAGCTCGACCGGGCTTGGGTTGTCCATCGTCAAGCGTATTATCGACATGCACGGCGGCGAGGTGACCGCCGAGAGCGAGGGCCCCGGCAAGGGCTCGACCTTCACCATCACCCTCCCCGCGACCGAAATTTCGTGATCTCAGGACCATGACCCAAAGCCAGCACATCATGATCGTCGACGACGAGGCCCCGGCCCGGGAGATGGTCGGCGATTACCTCAAGATGCACGGCTTCACCGTGACGCTGTGCGACGGCGGTAAGTCGTTGCGCACGGCGATCGACGGCAGCATGCCCGACCTCGTCGTGCTCGACCTCAACATGCCGGAGGAAGACGGGCTCTCGATCATCCGCGACCTCAAGAGCCGCATCAACGTGCCGGTGATCATGCTGACGGCGACGGCAAGCCCGATCGACCGCGTCGTCGGCCTCGAGCTCGGCGCCGACGATTACGTGGCCAAGCCGTGCGAGCTGCGTGAGCTGATGGCACGCATCCGCTCGGTGCTGCGCCGGAGCGCGCCGGCGAAAGCCGTGGCGGACGCGGCGGCTGCGAAATCGGACAAGGAGCAATTGGTACGGTTCGGGACCAAGTGGCTCGATCTCGAAGCGCAGGCCTTGCGCGACGACGAGGGCAACGAGCACCCGCTGACCGCATCCGAGTTCGGGCTCTTGAAAGTGTTCGCGGCCAATCCGAAGCGCGTGCTGTCGCGCGAGCGCCTGCTGGAATTGGCCAATGCCCGCGACGCCGAAGCCTTCGACCGCGCCGTCGACCTGCGCATCATGCGCATCCGCCGCAAGATCGAGCCCGATCCGGCAAAACCCGCCGTGATCCGCACCATCCGCGGCGGCGGCTATTTGTTCTCGCCGGCGGGTGAGAAGGCGTAGGGGCTCCATTGTCGTCCTGGCGAACGCCAGGACCCATTACCCCAGGCAGAGATTGTGGCGCGAGCTGGCAACCACACGTCTCCGCAAAACGTCTCCCTGGGGTAATGGGTCCTGCATCGGCGCTCGCTTTGCTCGCTTGTCCAGGACGACACGGGGAGTGCGAACGCAAAAGCCCGAAATACGTTCCCGGCGCCTCCGCTGGCGGCCTAATCCCCACCCCCGTATTTTCCGTACCTTGAAATTCCACGCTTTTTTGCCCCGAATGTTTCGTCGCGGCTAATTCGACGAAACAATTTGTCGGCGCACGAAACCATTTTCCGCTTTTCGTGCAGACGTCCCGAAACGTTGGCTCATTAACACTTTGGTCCAAGGAAACGCCGCTCGGTTGCGGCGCTACGGGGAGCCAAGTCAATGCCGAACGTCATCGCCATCAACGCCCAAGCCAGCCAGAGCATCATTGCCGCTCAGGCGACCTCGGACGACATGCTTCTCGAAAGCATTGCCGACGGCAACCGGACGTCCATGCACATCCTTTATTGCCGGCACAATGTGCGCGTCTACCGCTTCATCCTGCGGATCGTGCGCGACGCGACTACGGCGGAAGACCTGGTGAGCCAGGTGTTTCTGGACGTGTGGCGGACCGCCGGCCAATTCCAGGGCCGCTCGCAGGTTTCGACCTGGCTGCTCTCGATCGCCCGCTTCAAGGCGCTGACTGCGATGCGCCAGCGCCGCTTCGAGGACATCGACCAGGAAGACGTGCGCCAGATCGCCGATGGTTGCGACACGCCGGAGACCTCGCTCGACCGCAGCGACACCAGCGCCATCCTGCGCGCCTGCGTCCAGAAGCTGTCGCCCGCGCATCGCGAGATCATCACGCTGGTCTACTACCACGAGAAGTCGGTGGAGGAGGTCGGCCAGATCATCGGCATCCCGCAGAGCACGGTGAAGACCCGGATGTTCTACGCCCGCAAGCAACTGGCCGAATTGCTTAAGGGCTGTGGCGTCGAGCGCTTCGCCGCCTGAAATTCAGATATTTCAATGGGATAGGCCATTGGCTTTGGCCCTATCTCGGACACGGAAGTGTTACCGCCGACGAAACAATTGAAACAAAGCACAACATCAGGCGGAAAAACTTCCCTCCTATAAAGCTCACATACGGTTTCGTTAAACCTCCCAAGACCTCCAACGACCCGGACGGGATGCCCCCCTCCGGGTCGTTTTGTGTTTGGAGCAGACAGCTGCGGCAGCAGCACTCCCGTCACGAAGGCGTGACGCGGCGTAACGACTGCCTCGCTCATCCCGAACTGCCCTCGTGACCCTCTCCACGAGTGCCCCATGCTCGAACTTCTCTTCGCTGCCCTCGCCGGCATCCTCACCATCGCCGCGCCGTGCACGCTGCCGATGCTGCCGATCCTGCTCGGCGCCTCAATCGGCCGCAGCTCGCATCTTCGTCCGGCGATGATCGCGCTCGGCTTCGTCATCTCGTTCTCCGCGACCGCGCTGCTGCTCGGCGCCATCACGCGGCTGTTTAATTTCGATCCGAACGTGCTGCGCGAAGCGGCCTCGATCCTGCTGCTCGGCTTCGGCCTGTTGATGCTGTGGCCGGCACCGTTCGAATGGCTGTCGATCCGGCTCAACGGCTGGCTCGATCTCGGCAACTCCAGCGCCACGCAGCGCGAGGGCGCACTCGGCGGGCTCGTGCTCGGCACCACGCTCGGCCTGGTCTGGACGCCCTGTGCCGGCCCGGTGCTCGGCTCGATCCTGACGCTGGTCGCAACGACTGAGAAGGCGACCTGGGCCGGCACGCTGCTGATCGCCTACGCCATCGGCGCGGCGATTCCCATGCTGGCGATCGCCTATGGCGGGCAGGCCGCGACCACGCGCGTGCGCAGTCTCGCGCGCATTTCGCCACGGCTGCAGCAGGGCTTTGGCGTCGTCGTGATCGGCTTCGCGCTCGCCGCCTACTTCCAATACGACACGCTGATCGTGGCGTGGCTCACCGGCTTCTATCCCACCGGCCAGATCGGCCTGTGATCATCCCTCAGCTTCACCGGAGGATCTTTCCATGACTTTCAAACTGCTCGCCGTCTCCGCCGCACTGATCGGCATCGCCGTAACAGGCGCCGTCATCCCCGGCATCTGCGACGAGGCCGCGCGCGCTGTCCCTGTCGTCACCGCCGCCGCCAGCCAGGACACCGCGCCCGACTTCGCCGGCATCAACAACTGGTTCAACTCGAAGCCGCTTAATATCGCCGATCTCCGCGGCAAGGTCGTGCTGGTGGACTTCTGGACCTATGGCTGCGTCAACTGCGTCAACACGCTGCCGCACGTCACCGATCTCTATGCCAAGTACAAGGACAAGGGCCTCGTCGTGGTCGGCGTGCACACGCCGGAGTTCCCGTTCGAGCGCTCGGCCTCCAATGTGCAGGCGGCGCTGAAGCGCCACGGCATCACCTATCCGGTGGCGCAGGACAATGATTCCAGGACCTGGAACGCTTACCGCAACCGATATTGGCCGGCGCAGTACATCATCGACCAGAACGGCAAGATCGTATTCCAGCACGAGGGCGAAGGCCGTTATGACGAGATCGACCGCACCGTGGCAAAGCTGCTGAACGCCAATAGCTGACGCCCGGCACGGGTCGCGCCCTTGTTGCTTGACTCCACGGACCCGTCCGTGGAGTTTCGCGGGCCACGTAATCAGCCGCCCGCGATGGACGACGCCACCAACAGCACCGACATTCGCCTTCGCGAGGGCGCCTCGATTGCGCAGCGGCTGGTCATGTCCGGCTTTGCGGCTGCCGTTGCGCTGTGCTTCACGCCGGGCCTGTTCACACACGATCCCCTGGAGGTGATCATCTCCGTGGTCGCGCTGCTCGTTGGAGCAGCGTTCGTCGCTATCATCATGCTGGCGCCGGCGGTGGTGTGGATCATCACGCCGGACGAGATCTTGATCGGCGAGCAGCGCCCGTTCGGAAAACTGCGGACGCGGATCGTCGCCAAGGACGACATCAAGGGATTGCAGGTTCCCGGCAGCAAGAGGGCGAAAGCCCGCTTTCAGCTGGCCTTCACGCTGGCCTCCGGAGAACGCCTGACCTCGCCGCCGATCTCCGACGTCACCCATGTGCACGACACGGTGGCGCGGATCGCCGCGCAATTCGACGTCCCCGACGTCGAGTCTCCGGTCAATCCGCTCGATGCCAGCAATCCCGAGATGCGTCTCGGCGACCCCCTCGAGCCGTTCTCGAAGAGAGACATCAGGATCGTCGCACTGATCGTCGTCGCATTGTGCGCCGTTCCCTACGCCTACAGGCTCTGGCGTGGCCTGTCGCCCGGGTCGGTCGACATCGTGCTGCTGCCCGTCGGCGCGCTCGCCGCTTTTGGCGTTTCCCGTTATGCCAACCTTGTGACCGGCGCGTTCTGGATCATCCGCCAGGGCGATATCCGGATCGAACGCCTGTGGGGCGACGGCACGTTGCGCGCCGACCACATCGAAGGGCGCGACGTCAAGACGATCACGGTCGAGCGCCGCGGCCGCTCCGAGGACGAGCACTGCATCGTCGTGATCCGATTGCAGTCAGGACAACGGTTTCGCAGCCCTCGCATCGGTTCGAGGCCTGAGGCCCGGGCCGTGGGGACGGAGATCGTCCGGCGGCTCGGGATCGCGGCTGAGAATAACCAGATCTGACAGGCCGCGCGCGGTGAGGATGCTGCGACCACTGCTTTTCGCGCCATCCCCCGTTTGTGGCATTGCGCGCGGTCCGTCAAAAAACCAAAGCATTCTCGTGACATATGGTCTAAGGGTGCCTTGAACTTGCCATGAAGATGGCCCTGAGATTTGATGGTTCCAGATGATTTGGCTTTGGCCGCGGGGAGAGCTTGAAATGACGGATTTTCGTCGCCTGACCGGGGTGTTTGTGGCTGCGATCGGCCTGATCCTGTCCGCGCCCCACGCCTACGCCCAGCAGCCCGACCGCGGCGACGAGCCGGGCCTGGTCGCCGACGATGCCTATGAGCTCGATCCGGAATGGCAGAAGCAGGTCGTCTACTTCCGCACCACCGAAGCGCCCGGCACCCTCATCATCTCGACCGCCGAACGGCATCTCTATCTGGTGCAGCCTGGCGGTCGTGCGATCCGCTACGGCATCGGCGTCGGCCGCGACGGTTTTCAGTGGCAGGGTCTGGTGAACATCACCAACAAGAAGGAGTGGCCGGACTGGACGCCGCCGCCGGAGATGATCCAGCGCCAGCCTTATCTGCCGCGCTTCATGGCCGGCGGCCCCGGTAATCCGCTCGGTGCGCGCGCCATGTATCTGGGCACCACGGTCTACCGCATCCACGGCACCAACCGGCCCGACACGATCGGCACCAAGGTCTCCTCCGGCTGCTTCCGGCTCGTCAACCGCGACGTCGCCGATCTCTACGATCGCGTCCCTGTCGGCACCAAGGTCGTCATCCGGCAGAAGCCCGAACTCTGATCTCCTCGCATTAGCGAATATTCCTTTTCCCGATTTTTCGAGAGAGCAACATGATGCGCACTTTTCGTGGCGGCCTGCTGATCGGGCTCGCAGTCGCCGTGCTGGTCGCCGTCCTGGCCATCATCTATGAATTCTACGACACCCGCACGTTGAAGCGCACCGTCCGCCGCGGCGAAGTGCTGTGCGGCGTCAACAAGGGCCTGCCGGGCTTCTCGATCCCCGACGACAAGGGCAACTGGACCGGCTTCGACGTCGATTTCTGCCGCGCGGTGGCTTCCGCGATCTTCAACGACCCGAGCAAGGCGAAATTCGTCGCGCTCGATGCCAACGAGCGCTTCAAGGAATTGCAGAGCCGGAAAGTGGACATCCTCTCGCGCAACTCGACCTGGAGCATGGCGCGCGAGCTCGACTACGATCTCTATTTCCCCGCGGTCGCCTATTACGACGGCGCAGGCTTCATGCTGCCGCGCGCGCGCAACAAGGAGACCGCGCTGGACCTGACCGGGAGCAAGGTCTGCGTCCAGACCGGGACCACCACGGCGCTCAACGTCGCGGATTACTTCCGTGCCAACAACATGAAGTATGAAGAGGTGAAGTTCGACAAGCTGGACGACGTCGTGAAAGCCTACGACACCGGCAAATGCGACACGCTCTCCGCCGACGTCTCCCAGCTCTACGCGCTGCGGCTGAACCTGTCGAAGCCCGGCGACAGCATGATCCTGCCGGACATGATCTCCAAGGAGCCGCTCGCCCCCGTCGTGCGCCAGCGCGACGACGACTGGATGATGATCGTGAAGTGGACGCTGTACGCGATGATCAACGCCGAGGAGCTCGGCGTCTCCTCGGAGAACATCGACGAGGCCCTGAAGTCGAAGAAGCCGGAAGTGATGCGGCTGGTCGGCACCGAGGGCAATTACGGCGAGCAGCTCGGCCTGACCAAGGATTGGGTGGTCCGCATCATCCGCCACGTCGGCAATTACGGCGAGATGTACGAGCGCAACATCGGCGAGAAGTCGAAGCTGAAGATCCCGCGCGGCATGAACCAGCTGTGGAATGCGGGCGGCGTGCAGTACGCGCCGCCGGTGCGGTAAGAGGTCTTTGTCGTCCCGGCCTAGTGCGCAATTGCGCACGGGGGGCCGGGACCCATAACCACCATCGGAAATTGTAGCGGCAGCTAGCAACTCCGAGTCTTTCTCAAACTGCTCCCTGGGGTTATGGGTCCCGGCCTTCGCCGGGACGACACCTCTATTCGAGGCGCAGCTGTGCCCATTGGTACCCTCGCCTCAATACCCCCGCGCCCTTGCCAGCTGCTCGGTGTGGTAATTGGCGTCGCCGAACAATTCCTCGCACACGCGCGCGCGCTTCATAAAGAAGCCGATGTCGAACTGGTCGGTCATGCCCATGCCGCCATGCATCTGCACGCCTTCCTGCACCGCGCGCGTGGCGGTGGTGCCGGCGCGGGCTTTCGCCACTGCGACGGCTGACGCCGCCTTGGCGACGTCCGTATCGAGCGCTTGCAGCGCCTTCATCACGGCGGCGCGGGTGATCTCGATATCGACATAGAGTTCGGCGGCGCGGTGCTGCAGCGCCTGGAATTCGCCGATCAGCTTGCCGAACTGCTTGCGGCTCTTCAGGTACTCGACGGTACGGTTGAACACCTCTTCGCTCAGACCCACCATTTCGGAGGCCACTGCGCCCCGCCCGATATCGAGCACGCCGTGGAGCAAGCCGGCTCCCTGGTCGACTTCGCCGAGCACGCTGTCGGCATCGACCTCGACATTGGCAAGCTCGATCCGCGCCGCATTGTGCGCGTCGACCATGATGGTGCGCTCGATCGCAACGCCCTTGGCCTTGGGGTTGACCAGGAACAGCGTCAGCCCCTCGCGCTCGCCGGCTGAGCCGGCCGTACGCGCAGCGACGATGAGGAGATCGGCAACGTGACCGTCGACCACCAGCGCCTTGGCGCCGGAGAGTTTGAAGCCGTTGCCGGCGCGCACGGCCTGGAGGCTGGTCTGAAGCGGGCGGTGTTTTGCGCCCTCGTCGATCGCGAGCGTCGCGAGCAGGGAGCCGTTGGAAATCTTCGGCAGATACTCCGACTTCTGCGCGGCATTGCCGCCACGGTTCAGTGCCGAGGCCGCGACCACGCTGGTTGCGAGGAAGGGCGAGGGCATCAGCGTGCGGCCGATCTCCTCCATCACCACCCCGGCCTCGACATAGCCGAGGCCGCTGCCGCCGAACTCTTCCGGCACCAGCAAGCCGGCAAAACCCATCTCGGCGAAGGAATGCCAAAACTCCCTGGAGAAGCCGATGGGGTCTTTGCTATCGCGCAGATGCCGCAAATGCGACACCGGCGCCTTGTCGCTGATCAGCCCGCGCGCGCTGTCGCGGAGCATCGATTGTTCTTCGGTGAGGACGAGGGCCATGTGCAATGTCTCTAACGTCTGGCGGAATGCATGTCTGTTGTTGTCATTCCGGGGCACGCGAAGCGTGAACCCGGAATTTCGAGGTTCTCAGGTGCGCAACCGCGCACCTTAGTTCGGTCCTGCGGACCGCCCCGGAACGACGCTGGGGTTACGCCCCCGGCAAATCGAGGATGCGCTTGGCGACGATGCCGAGCATGACCTCGGTGGTGCCGCCCTCGATCGAGTTGGCCTTGGTCCGCAGCCAGGCGCGCGGACGCGCTCCTTGTTTCGAACGCTCGCTCTCCCATTCCAGCGCATCGACGCCGCCGGCCGACATCAGGATCTCGTAACGGCGCTTGTTGAGCTCGGTCCCGTAATATTTCATCGCCGACGAGAACGCCGGATGGGCCTGACCGGCCTTGGCGAGATCGACCGCGCGCTCGGCGCAGGCGCCAAGGGCCGCTTCGTCGACGTCGAAGCTGGCGATGCGGCCACGCAGCATGGAATCGTCGAGCCGTCCCTGCGCATCGGTGCCGACGGAATCGGCCGCAATCTGGCCCAGCGGACGGCCGACGCCGCGCTCGCCCATGCCTGATATCATCGCGCGCTCATGCTGGAGCAGATATTTTGCGACGTCCCAGCCGCGATTGACGGTGCCGACCACATGCGATTTCGGCACGCGGACATTGTCGAAGAAAGTCTCGCAGAACGGCGAGTAGCCGGAGATCAGGAGGATCGGTTTGGTCGTCACGCCCTTCGAGGTCATGTCGAACAGGATGAAGCTGATGCCGTCATGCTTCTTCGCGGCGGCATCGGTGCGAACGAGGCAGAAGATCCAGTCGGCGTAGTTGGCATAGGAGGTCCAGATCTTCGACCCCGTAATGATGAAATCATCGCCGTCGCTCTCGGCGCGGGTCTGCAGCGAGGCGAGATCGGAGCCGGCGTTCGGCTCGGAATAGCCCTGACACCAGCGGATCAGGCCCGCGGCGATCTTTGGCAGATGCTCCTTCTTCTGGGCATCGTTGCCGTATTTCAGCAGCGCCGGCCCGAGCATCCAGATCCCGAAGCTCGACAGCGGGGGCCGCGCGCCGATCCTGGCCATCTCCGCGCGCAGCACCTTGTGCTCCGCGGCGCTTAAGCCCCCACCGCCATATTCCTTCGGCCAGTCCGGTACGGTCCAGCCCTTGTCGCGCATGCGTTCGAACCAGATGCGTTGCGGCTCGGACGAAAATTTTGCGTTACGTCCACCCCAGAACACGTCGGCGTCGGACGTCGCGGGCTTGCGCATTTCCGGCGGGCAATTGGCTTCCAACCAGGCGCGCGTTTCGCTGCGGAATGTTTCGAGATCGGCGGTCTCAGTCTCGCTGGCCCTGGAGTCAGTCATAGGTCGTTTCCATCAATCTATGTCGGTTTGTTGGGCGCGACTCTGGGCCAAGCTCCCGCGGAATTCAACCACTTCCGTGTCACGCATCCGCTATAGTCGCCGCCACGGCGAGCTTGAAAACAAAGAGGAAACAACAATGCGCCTGAAGCTTCTTTCGCCTGGCGAAATGAACGAGAGCCAGCGGCAGACCTATGACGAGTCGATTGCCGGCAAGCGCGGCAGGCCGCCGGCACCGATGATGGCCTGGCTCAACAGCCCCGACATGGCCCGTCACGCCACGCGGCTCGGCGAGGTCCTGCGTTACGATACGATATTTCCCGCGAAACTTTCGGAGATCGCGATCCTGGTGACGGCGCGGCACTGGACCGCCCATTACGAATGGTACGCGCACAAGCGGCTGGCGCTTGCGGGCGGCATGGACCCTGACATCATCGACGCGATCCGCGACCGCCGCACGCCCGTCTTCGACGATCCCAGGGCTAAGATGATCTACGACGTCGCAAAATCGCTGCATGAGGGCCACGGCGTCGAGAAGGGCCTCTATGACGAGGCGGTGAAGCTGCTCGGCGAGCGCGGCGTGGTCGAGGTGATTGGTCTCTGCGGCTATTACACGCTGGTGTCGATGACGCTGAACACGTTTGAGTTCGAGCTGCCGGAGGGCGAGGTGCGGGAGCTGTCGTAAGTTGCCTATCCGGAAACGCTGGGTTTCGGGATCGGCCGGTAGCACTGTCCCGAGGCCGGACTTATGTGGAGTTCATCAACGGAGCAGCCGCATGTCGCAAAACCAAGCCGTCGCCGCCGGCACCAGGATCGGCCACGTCCATCTCAAAGTCGCCGATCTCGATCGCGCGCTGGGCTTCTATTGCGGCGTGCTCGGTTTCGAGCTGATGCAGCGCATGGGCTCGGGCGCGGCCTTCATCTCGGCCGGCGGCTATCACCACCACATCGGGCTCAACACCTGGGAGAGCAAGGGCGGCTCGCCGCCGCCGCCTGATGCGACCGGGCTCTATCACACCGCGATCCTCTATCCGACGCGGCCGGCGCTGGCGGATGCGTTGCACCGCGTGCTCTCGGCCGGCATTGCGCTCGACGGCGCCAGCGACCACGGCGTCAGCGAGGCGCTGTATTTGCGCGATCCGGACCAGAACGGTGTGGAGCTGTATTGGGACAAGCCGCGGGAGCAATGGCCATTCGGGCCGGACGGCAAGCTTTCGATGTTCACGAAGCGGCTGGATGTGGAGGAGCTGCTGAAGCAGCGGGAGGCCTAGTCCGCACCTCGCCACTGCACGAGCCTCAGGACCCATCCGGCCACATAGAGCCCGACGCCGAACACGGCATGCGTGAGTAGCGTGTTGAGACGCGCCACGTTGGGACGTGGCGCGTGATGGGCTGCAATGCCGAGGCCCATGCCCGGCTGCATGATCAGGAAGGTGCCGCCACGCTGCCGATTCCGACGATCAATGCGGGGCCGACACGCGGGGAATGCAGCCAATCGAGCCCCCAGATCGCCAGCAAGACGGCCGCGAACGCAATGCCGATCAGGTAGTGCGCGGCCCACCCAATCAGGCGCTCGCGTGGAGCCGGATCGGGTGCCGCGATCTTAAGATGCCGATACTGTCCGCGCGCGAGCAGGATGAGCCAGCGACCTAGGAGTCCATAGTCTAGCGATGGGATTCCAAGAACATGCGCGCGGAGAACTGCCCAACCATCGATCACGGCCGTTGCACCGGATCCGATCAAGGCGGCGCCGACCAGAAATTCAATCATTTCACCCATTCGAGACCTCGCCTGCCGCGTCGGTTGAAGCCCGCGCCTGGATCATCCAGCATGCGGCGGTAAAACGGATCGCATCTGCCTCCACGTAGGGGGCGAAGGCGGGCCGCACCGCATCCACGACCCTTTCGCGCAATCCCCTGTCGGCGTCCTGCAGGATCGTTCCGACGGGTCCCAGCCAACCGACATAGCGAGCGAGTTCGCTGGCAGGAAAGCGGCATGGAATATCCACCGGCCGGATGTCGATCTCGGTCCAGCCGCTCTCCAGCAGGATGGTCCTGACCCGATCTTTGTCAGCGAAGGCGAACTGCCCCGGACCGCCGGATGGACGGGCAGGCATATTCGGCAGAAGGGGCGCGGCGGCTCGTTCGGCCGCCGTCATGAACGGATTCTCCGCTGCGCCCCGCCATGCAACGACGGCGAGCCCGGCGCCTTCGGCGGCAGCGCGCCTCAGATTTGCGAAGGCCGCAACGAGGTCTTCGAAGAACATCACGCCGAGACGTGAAATGATCGTATCGAAGCTCGCCGGGTCGAATTTATGGTGCTGCGCATCGGCGCAGATAAAGCTGGCCGAGGTGCCTTCGCGCTCGGCGCGGGCCAGCGCCGCCCCGATCATCGGCGCGGAGATGTCGATGCCGACCACACGGCCGCCTTGCCCGAGCTTTCGAGCGACCGCAACGGTCAGACCACCAGTGCCGCAGCCGACGTCCAGAACGCGACGATTGGAGCCGGCAGGAACGGCCTCGCACAGCGGCCTCTCGAATTGCTTGAACATCTCATCCAGGATGTCCTGGGTCTCGACCCAGGCGCGTCCGGCGGGACCATTCCAAAGCCTCATCTGCTCAATCGCCTTCTGCATAGCGTCCATGATGGTTTCCCCTTTCGTCTTGCCTTGGCGGCGTTGGACGCGGCATACTGCCAGTTCAAGTGAACTTGAGGTCAAGAGGCGTGATGACGATCGATATCGCCGAAGTCGCACGGCGCTCCGGTGTTCCGGCGTCGACGCTGCGATTCTATGAGGAAAAGCGGTTGATTGCCCCGATCGGCAGGCGCGGCCTGCGCCGGCTGTTCGATCTGGAGATCCTGGATCGCCTGGCGCTGATCGCGCTGGGGCGCGCGGCGGGCTTCTCGCTCGATGAAGTTGCCCGGATGTTCGCACCCGACGGAAGGCCGCGTATCGACCGGCGGAAGCTTGCCGCCAAGGCCGACGAGTTGGACCGAACGATCCGCAAGCTTATCGCGATGCGCGACGGCCTGCGCCATGCCGCGGCCTGTCCGGCGCCAAGTCACATGGAATGCCTGCATTTTCGCCGCCTCATGCGGGTCGCGGCATTGGGAAAGGCGAGGTCGCCCAAGCGGGCACCGCGCGCGCCGCGATCAGACTGAAGCGGTCGATCGCCTTGTGTGCCCCCGCACCATGATCAACGCCGCGGCCACCAGCTCCAGCGCAATACACAGATAGAACGGCAGCTCATAGCCACCGGAGAAATCGCGCAGAAAACCGACCACGCCGGGGCCGAACGCATAGGTCACCTGGTTGATCGCAGTGTTGAGGCTGATCAGCACGCCGAACGAGGCGGAATCGAATTCCTGCTGCACGATCAGCGACGGCAGCGTGATGAGATTGCCGACCGAGAAGCCGAATAACGCGCAGGCGGCGATCAGCACGTAATCATTGTGCAAATTGATGACGACGAGAAGCGCCACGGCCTGGCTCAGAAACGACAGCGCCGAGGCGAGCCGCTGGTTGAGTCGGTCGATCACCAGCGAGAACAGCACCCGGCCGATCACCGCCATCGCGGTCAGCACCGCAACCGCGACGGCCGCGCGCTCGCGCCCGATCACGGGATCGAGGAACGAGATCAGGTGGACGATGAAGCCGACCTGCGCGAACAGCACCAAAGCAAAGGCAATGGTCACGGTGAGGAAGCCGACATCGCGCAACGCCTGGCTACGAATCTGCGCCGACGATTGCGGCTTCGTTTTCGTCGCGGCGCGCCGGCCATGGAGATCGGGCGGGCGGCCGACGACAATCAGGATCACCGGCACGAGCAGTACCAGCATGGCGCCGGCGACGATAAACATAGCGCTGGCGAAGCCGACATGGCCGATCAAGCTCACCAGCAGCGGCACGCCGACGATGCCGCCGAAGCTTGCGCCGTTCAGCGCGAGGCTGATCGCCATGCCGCGCTTCTGGTCGAACCACAGGCTGATCGTGTTGGTGATCATGGCCAGGCTCGTGCCGGCCCAGCCGAAGGCGAGCACGGCGTTCGCGAGATAAAGCTGCCACGGTTCGCGCACCGCGCCGATCGCGACCGCCGCGGCCGACATCGCCAGCGTCCCTGCGATCAGGCCGAGGCGCGGGCCGTACTTGTTGACGGCTTCGCCGACGAAGACGACGAGCAGCGCGCCGAACAGATAGAAGAACGTCGTGGCCGACGAGATCAGCGAGGCCGACCAGCCGTGCGCACGCTGGAGCTCGGCGACATAGACGCTCTGGCCGTAGAAGCCGAGCCCCCAGCCGAAGGTCGCGAGCAGGAAGCAGACCGCAACGATGCGCCAGCCTTCGTAGCGGAGAGAGGATTCGTCGACGGATCCGTCGTGTCGAGGGTTATCGAGCATGCCGCTTACTCCGTCATGCCCGGACTTGTTCCGGGCATCCACGTTCTTCGATCCGCGCGCTCAAGACGTGGATGGCCGGGACAAGCCCGGCCATGACGACATCTAGTAACCTTCACCAGAAAATCACTTCGACCTGGATCGAACTATCAACGCTGCTGACAGCCTCCCGCCATCTCAGATCGCATCCGGGAACTCGCCCATGGCCGCGTCGAGCCGCGCTTTGCGGCGACGGGTCCAGGACGCCAGCGAGAGCACGGCGAGACCGAGCAGCACCGGCGGAAACACCACCATGTTCACCGCGGACCAGCCGTAACTGGCGAGCAGTTGGCCGGACGAGAACGAGCCGATCGCCATCATGCCGAACACCAGGAAATCGTTGAAGGCCTGCACCTTGTTGCGCTCCTGCGGCCGGTGCGTCTCCAGCACCAGCGCCGAGGCGCCGATGAAGGAGAAGTTCCAGCCGACACCGAGCACGATCAGCGTGGCCCAGAAATGCATCGCGGTGATGCCGGACAGGCCGATGCCGGCCGCGCCGGCCTCCAGCAGCAGGCCGGCGGCAACGATCTTGCGCGCGCCGAAGCGGGCGATCAGCGCGCCCGTGAAGAAGCTCGGCCCGTACATGGCGACGATGTGCCATTGAATGCCGAAATTGGAATCTGAAACGCTCAAGCCGCACAGCTTCATGGCAAGCGGCGCCGAGGTCATCACCAGGTTCATCATGGGGTAGGAGATGACGCCGCACAGCGCCGCTGCGATGAAGCGTGGCTGGGTCACGATCTCGAGCAGCGGCCGCCCGCCATGAAGATCGGCCGGCGCCGGTTTCGGCATGTCGACCCCGGCGACGATGCCCATCGCGATGAGCGCGACAGCCGCCTGGACCAAGAAGCTGAAGGCGAAGAGATAAGGCTGCCAGACATCCATGGTCCATTGCACGAGCTGCGGACCGAGCACGCCGGCGAACACGCCGCCCGCCATTACCCAGGACACCGCCTTGGGTCGGTACGCCGCGCTGGCGCCGTCGGCGGCAGCGAAGCGATAGGACTGCGCCACCGCGCCGTAGAGGCCGCCAAGAAAAGTCGCCAGACAGAACAACGGAAACGAAGCGTGCAGGATCGCGAAGCAGCCGAGCAGGCCGGTGAGCGTACCCAGGCCCGTGCCGATGATGAAGGCCCAGCGGCGGCCGAAGCGACTCGATATCGCGCCGGTCGGCAGCGTGCCGGCCGCAAGCCCCAGCACGTACATCGACAGCGGTACCGTCGCGAGCGACATGTCGGGTGCAAGCGTCGCACCGACGATGGAGCCGGTGGCGAAGATCACCGCCGAATTGGCGCCGGTCAGCGCCTGCGCGGCAGCAAGGCGCACCACATTGGCGCGCACGCGGGCGTCGGCGGCGACCTCATTGGCTGCAGTCACATCCAGCATCGGCATTTCCGCCCCAACGGGCTTTTAAGTGCTTTCAAGGGCTCGCTTGATTCCCGGCACTATGGCGGGACGCGGGAGGGCGGGCAACCGGCGCAAACGGGCGCAGGCCATGTCTCTGACGCAATCGGGCCGATGATAATGGGCCGCGCACTTGACGGCTTGCGCTCGATCAAATCCTATCCGCCGCGACCTTCCGGAGTTTCGTTCATGTCCGTCGACGACAGGCCTACGCTCAGCGCTCCTGACGACGATCCCTGGCTCTGGCTGGAGGAGATCGAAGGCAAGCAGGCGCTCGATTTCGTCACGCGGCAGAACAGCCTGACACTCGACGCGTTCGGCGGAGCGGCCTTCGCGCGCGATCGCGACATCCTCGCGGCGATCTACGATCGTCCCGACAACATTCCCTATGTCAGCCGCCGCGGCACCGAACTGCACAATCTCTGGAAGGACGCCACCAACCCGCGCGGCCTGTGGCGGAAGACTTCCCTCGCGGAGTTTCGCAAACCGCATCCGACGTGGGAAATCATGCTGGATGTCGACCAGCTCGCGGCACGCGAAGGCGAGGACTGGCTGCTGAGCGGCATCACCACGCAGCCGGGAAGCGCGCGCGCCATTTTGGGGCTGTCGCGCGGTGGCAGCGATGCCGTCACCTTGCGGGAATTCGACCTCGACACCAAGAGTTTCGTTGCGGACGGATTTGCGCTGTCGGAAGCCAAGGGCGGCGCCGATTGGCTCGATGCCGACACGCTGCTGCTGTCGAGCGCCCATGGCGAAGGCATGGCGACGAGCTCGGGATATTCCCGGACGGTTCGACTGTGGCGGCGCGGCCAGCCTGTCGATCAGGCGCAGGTGATCATCGAGACCACGGCCGATCATATGGCGATCTCCGGCATCGTCGACGACACCGCTGCGGCCCCGCGCAGCTGGATCGTCGACCAGATCGACTTCTTCAATCATGCGCTCTGGCTGCGCGACGCAGACGGTGCGACGACGAAGCTCGATCTGCCGACCGGCATCTGGTTGCAGGCGCATGGCGACTGGTTCGCGATGAAGCTGCGCGAAGCCTGGTCGATCGAGGGCAAGACCTATGCCGCCGACACCGTGCTCGGCATGTCGCTCTCGGCGTTCCTCGCCGGCAGCCGCGATTTCGCGGTGCTGTTCGAGCCGGAACCTCGCCGCGCCCTGCAAGGCCTGTTCTGGACCGGAGGCAAGCTGGTGCTGTCGATCCTCGACGAGCTCCAGCCGCAATTCGAGATCTGCACGCCGTCGGCCACAGGCTGGAGCCGCGCGTCGCTCGGCGGCCTGCCGCAGATCGGCGTCGTCGACATCTGGCCGCTGGATCGCCATCCCTCCGAGAGCAATGGCGACCTGCTTGCCAATGTGCAGGATCCGCTGACGCCGCCGTCGTTGCTGCTGATCGAGCGCGGCGTCGCGAGCCCGACCGTGTTGAAGCAGGCGCCGAAAACATTCAACGCCGACGGCCTCGTGGTGACCCAGCACGAAGCGATCTCGACCGACGGCGAACGCATCCCCTATGTACAGACCGGCCCCGCCGGCGAGACCGGCGATGCACCGGTCTATATGAGCGCCTATGGCGGCTTCGCCCATTCGGTGAAGCCGTATTACAACCCGTCGCTCGGCAAGCTGTGGCTGGAGCGTGGCGGCACCACGGTGCAGGCGAATTTGCGCGGCGGCGGCGAATTCGGCACGCGCTGGCACGATGCCGGCCGGCTCGCCGGCAAGAAACTGTCGCACGACGATTTCGCCGCCGTTGCCGCCGATCTCGTCCGCCGCGGTGTGACGACGGCAAAGCGCATCGCCGCGCAGGGCGGATCGAACGGCGGCATCCTCATCACCAACATGCTGGTGCGATACCCCGAACGTTTCGGCGCGCTGTTCTGCACCATCCCGCTGATCGATATGCGCCGCTACACGAAGCTGCTCGCCGGCGCGAGCTGGATCGCGGAATATGGCGATCCCGACAAGCCCGAGGAGTGGGACTGGCTCAAGTCCTACTCCGCCTATCACAACGTCAAGGCCGGCCAGCCGTATCCGCCGATCCTGATCGCCACCACGCGACGCGACGACCGTGTCCATCCCGGGCATGCGCGCAAGATGGCGGCAAAGCTCCAGGCCATGGGCTACGAGGCCTGGTTCTACGAGCCTGAAGCCGGTGGCCACGGCTACGGCAAGGACAACAAGGAGCGCGCCGGGTTCGAGGTGATTGGCTTTCGGTTCTTAAAGGACAAGATCGGGTGGAAGGACGAGGGCTAGCGTTTGCGGCGCTGACATCTCCGCACGGTCATGGCCGGGCTTGACCGGGCCATCCACGCCTTAGCTGGTGCACGAAGAACGTGGATGCCCGGGACAAGCCCGGGCATGACGACCTCCTATCGCGCGAATACCAAGGTCAGATTGTTCGCGGGCATGTCCATCGTATCGACAAGGCGAAGACCAACGCCGCGGGCAAGCGCCTCGACATCGGCGATGTCACGCACGCCCCAGTCGGGATTGCCTTCACGCAGGGAGGTGTCGAACACCGCATTGCTGAGCGCGATGTGCTTGCCGCCGCGCTTGAACGGGCCGTAGAGGAACAGCTTGCCGTCGGCCCGCAAATAGCGGCCGGCGCCGGCGAACAGACCCTCGGCGACGCTCCATGGCGCGATGTGGATGACATTGGCGCAGAACAATGCGGCAAGACTCGACGGCCCCTGCCCGCTTTTCATCTCCGGGCACCAGTCCGGATCGGTGAGATCGATCCGCAGCGGCGAGCGGATGTTTTTGAGACCTGAATGAACGCGCCAGGCCTCGATGCTCTTGAGGTGGCGCTGGTTGAGATCGCTGGGCCACCAGATCAGGCCGGGCGTGTGACGGGCGAAGTAGACCACGTGCTGGCCGGTTCCGCTGCCGAGCTCGACCACGTTGCCGGTGCAGCCGGCGAGATGCCGTTCCAGTGCCGCCCAGAGCGGCTCGTGATTGCGATGAAATGCCGGCGCATCGAGCCGCCCATCCGACTCGACCCGACCGCCATCCCTGCCGAATTCGACGACATATTCAGCCAAGTGAGGTCCCCTTGAAAAAACGAGAACGCGATGAAAACAGGTTGAGCGCCCAAACGCTCAGGAAACAGCCGGCCCGCGCCACGGTCCCTAACTCTCGGACCAAGCCGGCTGAACAAATAATCTCTTTAGTTGCAATCGGGAAGATATTAACTCCATTTTGTCGCGTGGATAGTCTTGATTGTCAGGCGGCGCCCTTTGTGCTTTGGAACGCTTCTATTTCGTAATCGAGACCATCGCATAACGCCTCGGAATAACGCCTTGACCGCCTTTTCCCGGACGCCCGTTCTGTTCATCTTGCTGGCCATTGCAGCCGGCCTCGCCACCCCGGCGTGGGCGCAGTCCGCTGTGGCCGACGGCCAGAAACTCGCTTTCGACCGCGGCAAGGGCAATTGCCTGACCTGCCATGTCATCAGGGGTGGCGACCTGCCGGGAACGATCGGGCCGGAACTGAAGGACCTCAAGGCCAAGTACCCCGATCGCAACGAACTGACCGCGATCATCTTCGACGAGACCAAGCGCAATCCGCAGACCATGATGCCGCCGTTCGGCCGGAACCGGATTTTGACCGAACAGGAGATCAGCGCGATCGTTGATTTCCTGCAGACCCTGTGACTTCAGGCATGCCACGAGATTTGGTTGGGAGACCAGAGATGACCACACTCACCGGCCCAAGCGCGACGCGGCGCCTGATCCTTCAGGGCGCAGCCTCGGTCGCGTTGCTCGGCCTCGGCAATCTGCCGTTCGGCGCCGCGCCCGCGCGCGCCGCGGCCAACGACAAATATCCGGAAGAGGCGTTCAAGCAAAAGAGCGAGGCTGACGCCATCAAGGCGCTCTACGGCAAAACCGCCGAGCCGTCCGACAAGGTCAAGCTGGACGCCCCCGAGATCGCCGAGAACGGCGGTGTGGTGCCGATCTCGGTGACGACGACACTCGACAAGGTCACCTCGATTTCATTCTTCGTGGCCGAGAATCCCAGCGCGCTGGCCGCCAGCTACAGGATTCCCGAAGGCACGATCCCTGCTGTCGCCAACCGGCTGAAGATGGCCAAGACCACCAACGTGGTCGCGATCGTGGAGGCCGACGGCAAGCTCTACAGCGCGACCAAAGAGGTCAAGGTCACCGTCGGCGGCTGCGGCGGCTAAGCGAGGAAGATCGAGATGGCATCCAGCATTCGCGTCCGCGCCACCACCAACGGCGACATCACCGAGGTGCAGGCGCTGATCCAGCACCCGATGGATACCGGCTTCGTCAAGGACGCCAAAGGCGAACTGATCCCGGCGCATTACATCCAGCAGCTGAAATTCGAATGTAACGGCAAGGACGTCTTCGTTGCCGATTGGGGCACCGCGGTCTCGAAGGACCCCTACGTCAAGTTCAGCTTCAAGGGAGCCAAGAAGGGCGACGATCTCAAGGTCTCCTGGACCGATAACAAGGGTGCGTCGGACACGACCACTGCGAAGATCTCGTGATGAAGGCCCGCACCACCATCCTGCTTGGTTCGTTGAGCGCCGCGCTCGTCGCGTTGGCCCTCACCTCTCCACGCGTGGTGGCGGCCGACAAGGTCGATCCCATCGCCGATGCCAAGGCGTTCCAGAACTTCTTCTTCCAGAAATTCCCTGATGTGAAGCACGAGGATTTCGTCAACGGTCCTTATTCCATGAACGAGGACATGAAGCGGCAGTGGCAGGAGAAGGAGGAATTCCCGCCCTACGAGTTTGCGCTCGACGCCGGCAAGGAGATGTTCGCCACCCCGTTCAAGAACGGCAAGACCTATGCGGACTGCTTCCCGAACGGCGGCATCGGCATCCGCCAGAACTATCCTTATTTCGACGAGAAGGAAGGCAAGGTCGTCACGCTGGAGCTGGCGCTCAACCGCTGCCGCGAGGCCAATGGCGAGGCGCCCTATTCTTACGTCAAGGACGAGATGGCCTCGCTCACGGCGTACATGGCCTTCACCTCGCGCGGCAAGCCGATGGACATCAAGATCCCCGACGATCCTCGCGCGCTCGCGGCATTCGAGAACGGCAAGCGCTATTTCTACACCCGCCGCGGCCAATTGAATTTCTCCTGCGCGAGCTGCCATGTGCAGAGCCCGGGTGAGCGCATCCGCGCCGAGATCCTGGCGCCGGCGCTTGGCATTCTGAACGCGATGCCGATCTACCGCTCCGAATGGAGCGGCATGGGCACCACCAGCCGCCGCTTCGTCACCTGCAACAGCCAGACCCGCGCGGTTCCGCTGGAGCCGCAGGCGGATGAATATCGCGACGTCGAATATTTCCTGTCCTACGTCGCCAACGGCCTGCCGATATCGGGACCGGGAGCGCGGCCATGAAGCTGTCACTCCCTTTCGTCCGGCTGCTTGCCTTGCTGCTTACCCTCGGGCTCGCGCCGGCGGCGCGCGCGGCAGATGAGGCAGACTACAAGGCGGCCTTTGCCGCCGCCGAGGCCGCCTCCAAGGAGGCCGCCGGCATGCGCAACCAATGGACCGTGACCGTCTCGACGCTGGCCGCCGCAAAGAAGGCGGCCGATGGCGGCGATTTCGACCGCGCCGTGGCCGCAGCCAGGGAGGCCGAGGCGCTGGCGAAGGCGTCGATCTTCCAGGCGATTTCCGAAAAAGAAGCCTGGAAGGCGATGGAAATCCGTTAGACTGTTCGCTTGTGCAACAGCCTTGCGACCGTGAGAGGGCGCGGAGAATTTCTGGATGGCGATCCGCCGCCGCGATTTCCTGAAGAATGCAGGCCTTGCTGCCGCATCGCTGAGCCTGCCGCGGCTTGCGCTCGGTGCTGAGGCTGCGAGCATTTACGACCTCGAACGGTTCGGCAATGCGCGCATCCTTCACCTCACCGACACGCATGCGCAACTCAATCCAGTCTATTTTCGCGAGCCCAGCGTCAATATCGGGATCGGCGAGATGGCGGGACGGCCGCCGCATCTGGTCGGCCGCGCCTTTCTCGACCGTTTCGGCATCAGGCCCGACAGCGCGGATGCCTATGCCTTCAGCTGCTTCGAGTTCGAGAAGTCCGCAGGCCGCTTCGGCAAGCTCGGCGGCTTCGCCCATCTGAAGACGCTGATCGACCGCTTGCGTGGCGATGTCGGCGAAAAACGCTCCGTGCTCGTTGACGGCGGCGACCTCTGGCAAGGCTCGGGACTTGCCAACATCATGCAGGGCCGCGACATGGTCGAGGCCGCAAACCTGCTCGGTGTCGAGGCGATGACCGGGCATTGGGAATTCACCTATGGCGAGCAGGCGCTGCGCGACAATCTCGCGCGCTTCAGGGGCGAGTTTCTGGCGCAGAACGTTTTTCTCACCGAGGAAGCCGCATTCAATGATGCCCCGGCCTTCGACAAGGCGACGGGACGCGTGTTCAAGCCCTCCGTGATCAAGGAGCTCGGCGGCCATCGCGTCGCGATCGTCGGCCAAGCCTTCCCTTACGTGCCGATCGCGCATCCCAAACGGTTCACGCCGGACTGGTCCTTCGGCATCCGCGAGGAAGAGCTCCAGAAGCATGTCGACGGCCTGCGCGGCACCGACAAGGTCGATGCGGTCATCCTGCTGTCGCATAACGGCATGGACGTCGATCTCAAGCTCGCAAGCCGCGTCACCGGTATCGACGTCATCCTCGGCGGCCATACCCATGATGCGATCCCGCAGCCCATCGCCGTGAAGAATGCGAGCGGCACGACGCTCGTCACCAATGCCGGCTCCAACGGAAAATTTCTGGCCGTGCTCGATCTCGCGCTCGACAAGGGCAAGGTCGGCGACGTCAAATATCATCTGCTGCCGGTCTATTCCGAGCTGTTGAAACCCGATCCCGGGATGGCCGAACTGATCGGCCGGTTGCGGGCACCCTTCGTCACCGACTGGTTGGAGAAGATCGCGACGCCCGATCGCCTGCTGTATCGACGCGACAATTTCGCCGGCCCGGTCGACGAGCTGATCTGCAGCGCGCTGCGCACCGAGTTCGACGCCGAGATCGCGCTGTCGCCGGGCTTCCGCTGGGGCGTCACCGGACTGTCCGGCCAGGCACTGACGATGGAGGATTTGCTCGCGGAAACCGCGATCAGCTATCCCGAGACCTATGTGCAGGAGATGACCGGCGCGGAGATCAAGGACGTGCTGGAAGACGTCTGCGACAACCTCTTCAATACCGATCCCTATTACCAGCAGGGCGGCGACATGGTGCGCGCCGGTGGGCTCAGCTACACCTGCACGCCGACGGCGACGATCGGCAGCCGGATCTCGGAGCTGAAGCTCAATGGCGGCAAGGCGCTCAGTGCCAGCCACCGCTACAAGGTCGCGGGCTGGGCCTCGGTCAACGGCCAGCAAGGCGCGCCGGTGTGGGATGTGGTGGCAAAATATCTGCGCTCGGGCCGGATGTTTCAGGAGCGGCTCGGCTCCGGCGTCACGCTAAAGGGCGTCGAGGGTAATCCGGGCATCGCAGGACAGGGATGATGCGGTCGCAAACCCTATCCGCGATGCTGCTGGCGCTGTTCGCCTGGGCGGCGATGCCACCCGCTTTCGCGCAGCAGGTGCCGCTCCAGGACAAGCCGTTCGCCGAGCACAAGATCGTGCTGCAGCTCTCCGATGGCGATGCCAGGAAGCAAGCTCTGGTGCTCAGCGTCGCCAACAATTTGCTGAAGGCCTACGACCCCGACAAGGTCGCAATCGAGGTGGTGGCGTTCGGTCCCGGCATCGACCTCCTGTTCACCGGCAGCGAGCGCCGCAAGCAGGTCGAGAGCCTGATCGCGCAAGGCGTACGCTTCGACATCTGCCTCAACACTGTCGACACGATCGAGCGGGAGACCGGCAAGCGGCCGGAGTTCATCCCTGCCGCTACGCCGGTGCAGGTCGGGGTCGGGCAGATCCTGTTCCTCAGCGAGAACGGATACACGGTGGTGAGGCCCTGAGCCTTTTGTCGGGGCGAAGCGTCGCGGCATACTCGGTGTCATCGCCGGCGAAGGCGGGCGATCCAGTACTCCGAGACCGCGAGGGGTACGGGAGGGCGCGGCGTACTGGATTCCCCGCCTTCGCGGGAATGGCAGCCGTGGCTAGGTGACGCCCACCCGCCCGTCACAGGAATAAAAATCTTCCAAATTTTCTTGCTTACACAGTGAATTGCTTCTCTTGTAAGCCCGAAATGTAATAGAATCTCGGGGTAGTTCACGCCGGGTCTTGCCATGATCTTCCGCCAGCTCTTCGACAGTGTTTCGGGCACCTACAGCTATCTCCTGGCGAGCCGCGCCGGCGGCGAGGCGCTGATCCTCGATCCCGTGCTGGAGAAGGTCGACCGCTACTGCCAGCTCCTGCGCGAGCTCGATCTCAAGCTGGTCAAGGCCGTGGACACCCATCTGCACGCCGACCACGTCACCGGCCTCGGCGAGCTGCGCGACCGCACCCATTGCATGACCGTGATGGGCGACCAGACCAAGGCCGACGTGGTGGCGATGCGGGTTGCCGACGGCGACAAGGTGACGATCGAGGGCCTGTCGCTCGACGTGATGTACACGCCCGGCCACACCGACGACTCCTACTCCTACTTGATGGGCGACCGCGTCTTCACCGGCGACACGCTGCTGATCCGCGGCACCGGCCGCACCGATTTCCAGAACGGTTCGTCGCGCGCGCAGTACGATTCGATCTTCAACCGCCTGCTCAAGCTGCCCGACGAGACCATGGTGTTCCCGGCGCATGACTACAAGGGCGACACCGTCTCCACCATCGGCGAGGAGAAACGCTACAATCCGCGGCTCCAGGTGCGCTCGGTCGACGACTATATCGAGCTGATGGCCAATCTGAAGCTGCCCAATCCGAAGATGATGGACGTCGCGGTGCCCGCCAACATGCATGTCGGCCTGCACCAGGAGGAGCTGGAGAAAGAGGGCCGCGTGCTCCGCGCCGTCGAGGCGATCCGCAGCCTCGGCCGTCCCGATATCCTGCTGGTCGATTTGCGCGAGACCAATGAGCGGATGAAGCACGGCATGCTCGAAGGCGCGCTGCATACACCCTATCCGTCCGTTGAGGACAGCCTCAAGCCCGGCGGCATGCTGCGCGAGGTCGCGGCCGCCACCGGTCGCCGCGTCGTGTTCTTCTGCGCCTTCGGCGAACGCTCTGCGATGGCTGTCGCCGCCGCCAAGGAGGCCGGGCTCACCAACACCGCCCACATCGCCGGCGGCATCGATGCCTGGAAGAAGGCCGGCGGGCCGGTGGTGCACTGACCGCCTTGAGATAAGTCAGGAACTGCACATATCTTCCGGATAGGTTTGGGCGCAGCATCACTGTCCGGGACCAGCCATGGCCAAGATCGGCAAGCCGAGCGCGCCGCCCAAAATTGCGGACGACGCGCCAGCAAAAGACAAGGCGAAGAAGCCTCAGCCTCCGCGCGACACCGAAGACGATGATTACGAAGACGGCGACATCGCGACACCAAAGCGCGACCGCTACGGGCCGGACGACGAGCCGTTTTGAGGGGCTCGTCTCTTGCCACGCTCTCAACTGTCGTCCTGCCCCGCGCTACTGCCATGCGCCTGCGTTCATGGACAAATAACCGCTCTGCCCGATAGTTTGCGCGTCTCCAAAGGACGTGAAACGGAACTGCAATGGTCGACGTTCTCGCCGCACCGCAGCAAGGCAAGGCGGACAGCGCGCTACGCACGCTGACGGGAATTTCGATCGCGCATTGGGTCAGCCATTTTCATCTGCTGGTCCTGCCGATGCTGTTTCCCTTCCTCAAAAATCAACTCGGCGTCGGCTACGTCGAGCTCGGCTTCGCGCTGACCGTGTCGGCCGTGGTGTCGGGGCTGACGCAGGCGCCGACCGGCTATCTCGTCGACCATTTTGGCGCGCGAAAGATTTTGCTGGGCGGCCTCACCCTCGGCGGCCTCGCGCTGATCCTGCTTGGCCTGCATCTCAGCTACACCTCGCTGATCGCCTGCGCCGTGCTGCTCGGGCTCGCCAACAGCGTCTACCATCCCGCCGATTACGCCATCCTCGCCGAGCACATGGACGAAGCGCGGATGGGCCGCGCCTTCTCGATCCATACCTTTGCCGGCTATTTCGGCGGCGCGGTGGCGCCGGCGATCGTCGCCGCGATGGTCATCGTGTCAGGCGGTGTCGGTGCGCTGATCGCATCGGGCGTGATCGGCGTTCTGGTCGCGGTGTTGCTGGTGACCATGAACATTCCCGATGCCGGCGCGCACAAGACCAAGCCAGGCACCGAGAACGCACCCAAACAGGCCGTGATCACGCCGGCGCTGATCACGCTGACGGCACTGTTCATGCTGCTCAGCCTGTCGGTCGCCGGCATCAACAATTTCGGCGTGGTGGCGCTGATGAGTGGCTATGGCGTGACCTATTCCGCGGCCAATGTCGCGCTCACCGCCTTCCTCGGTGCAAGCGCCGCCGGCGTGCTCGCGGGCGGCTTTCTTGCCGACCACACCGAGCGCCACGGCTATGTCGCCGCCGCCTGCTTCGCCGCGAACGCGGCGATCGTGCTGCTGATCGCGCTGGTCACGCTGCCGGGCTGGGCGCTGACCGCCACGATGGCGGCCGCGGGATTCCTCTCCGGCGTGATCGCGCCTTCGCGCGACATGCTGGTGCGCAATGCAGCACCTCCCGGCGCGGCGGGGCGCGCCTTCGGCATCGTCTCCACCGGCTTCAATCTCGGCGGCATCGTCAGCCCGCTGTTGTTCGGCTGGATTATGGACCAGAGCGCGCCGCATTGGGTGTTCGGCGCATCCGTGATCTTCATGGTCGCGACGGTGGTGCTGTCGCCGTTCACGGAGCGGAAGCGGCAAATCGCGGCTTGAGCAACAAACTCAATTGTCGTCCCGGCCTAGTGCGCAATTGCGCATAGGGGCCGGGGGTCCATAACCACGAATCGGAGTTGTGGCGCAAAGCTGCCAACTCCAAGTCTTCGCCAAACTAAAAATCGTGGTTATGGATCCCGGCCTTCGCCGGGATGACAGTTGTGATTGGGTTGGCTGAAGTGGCCCCTTACGTCGGCGACACCGCGCTATTCAGCGGCGCTGCCTGCGGAGCAGCTCCACCGGTCAGCCTGGCCTTTTCCGTGTTGGGCCAGAGCAGGAGCAGCCCGAGCGCACCGGAGCCGACCATGATCGCGGCGTTGATGGTGAAGCCGGTCATGTAGCCGTCGAGCATGCTGCCGGCGCGCTGGATTACGCTGCCCATCACGAGCGGCGCGATGATGCCGGAAAGCGTATAGAGCGCACCGTAGATCGCGAGAACCGCGCCGCGCTGCGACGTCGGCGTGAACTCGCCGAGCATGGGCGGGCAGACGACGTAGATCGCGCCGCACAGGCCGGAGCCGACCACGAGCAGGGCGATCTGGAGGCCGGCACCTTGGACGTGCGGCATCATCGCGAGGATCAGGCCGCCGACGATCAGCGGCACAGAGCCGAGCACGCCGCGGGAGATCCGCGACGTGTAGCCGCGTGCCAGCATCACCTGCGAGATCCAGCCCGTGAGAATGACGATGGTCGCCCCGAACACCCAGGGCAGGATCGAGACGAAGCCCGCCTGAGACTGCGAGAAGCCGAGGCCCTTGACGATGAAGGGCGTGAACCAGGTGAGCCCGAGCGACAGCGCCCAATAGGCGCCGAAGGTCGCGGTCACACAGCCGATGAAAGTGCGCGATGTCAGAAGCTGGAGATAGGGTATTTTCGGTTCGATCACGGCCGATGCGTGGGTGTCCAGCGGGCCTTCCTTGCCGAGTGCGAGCCAGGCGGCGACCCAGATCAGGCCGACGATTCCAAGCGCACCGAACGCATAGTGCCAGGAATGATTGACGATGATCCAGTTCAGCGCCGGGACCGCCAGGATCACGCCAAAGGCCGAACCTTGCGACAGGATTGCGGTCGGCATCGTGCGCTTCTCGTCGGGGAACCATTTGTAGACTGCGTGCATCGCCACCGAGGCCGCCGGGCCTTCGCCGGCGCCGAGCACGATGCGGCAGATCAGGAGTGTGGTGAAAGAGACGGTGCCGACCATCGGAAACTGCGTCAGCGCCCAGATCACCGCGAGCGTCAACAGCACCCAGCGGGTCGGTACCTTGTTGACGATGAAGCCCACCACGATCGCCGAGATCGAGAACAGGAAGAAGAACGACGAGCCGAGCAAACCGAACTGCTCGGGCTCGAGCTTCAGCTCGGTCATGATCGGAACGCCCGCGAGACCGACGACGATCTTGTCGGCGAAGTTCACCAGCATGAAAAGAAACAGGAGAAATGTAACGGTCCAGGCGCCCTTTGGCGTTTGCTGTTGCGTTTGCTTTTGCGTTTCCTTCGACGTTTCCTTGGACATCCCCGTCATCTTGCCCGCCGCGGGCTGCGTTGCCTGAGCGCTCATCGTTCTCCCCGTCGTCCCTTTTTGGCACTTTTTTGATGTGGTCCTCTTAGGAGCTAACAACGGCTTCAATACCAACGCAACCCGGCATTTCCGCAGCAAGTGTGCTACGCAGCAATTCCGCTAATTCCGTCCGGCGCCATTCATCGTGCTGAGCATCCGAAACCTCTCCAAGACGTTCTCTTCGGCCGGTGAGCCGGTCCATGTCCTGCGCGGCGTCGATCTCGATCTCAAGGCCGGCGAACGCGTCGCACTGACCGGCGAGTCCGGCAGCGGCAAGAGCACACTGCTGCACCTGATCGCAGGGCTCGATGCCGCCGATGGCGGCACGATCCGACTGGAAGACACGGAGGTCACCAAATTGTCCGATGCGGGACGCGCGGGCCTGCGGCGCGACCGGATCGGCCTGGTGTTTCAACAATACAATCTGATCCCGAGTCTGTCGGTCGGGGATAATCTGGTGTTTCAGGCACGGATCGCCGGCCGGTACGACGAGGCTTGGTACAAGGAGCTGATCGAGCGTCTCGGGCTTGGCGGCCTGCTCAAGCGTTATCCAGAACAATTGTCGGGCGGACAGCAGCAACGGGTCGCGATTGGCCGGGCCCTGGCGACGAAGCCGTCGTTGCTGCTGGCGGACGAGCCGACCGGCAATCTCGACGAGGCCACCGCCGAGGACGTGCTGGCCTTGACGCGCGACCTCGTCACGCGCACCGGCTGCGGCTTTCTGATGGTGACGCACAGCCTGCATCTGGCCGCCGCACTCGATCGCCACGTCAACCTGCATGCCGGGCGGATCGCATGAGGCGCGCGCTCTGGGTCCTCGCCGTGCTGCTCAGCCATTGGCGGCGCCACAAGATGCAGTTCGCGACGCTCCTGATCGGGCTGATCGCGGCGACTGCGCTGTGGAGCGGCGTGCAGGCGATCAACCAGCAGGCCCGCAGCGCCTATGACCGCGCCGCGGCAACCTTCGGCGGCGCGCGCACGCCGATGCTGGTCGCGCCTGATGCCGCGACTTTTCCGCAGGAGCTGTTCGTCAAGCTGCGCCGCGCCGGCTGGCCGGTCTCGCCGATGCTGGAGGGACGGGTCCAGGTCAACGGGCGCTCGGTCCGGCTGCTCGGCATCGAGCCGGTGACGCTACCGGTCGATGTCGGCAACGCACCGCGCCTCGGCGCCGCCGATCTGAGCAGCTTCGTGGCGCCGCCGGGCCAGACGCTGGTGGCAAAGGAAACGTTGACCGACTTGCAGGAGCGGGAAGGCGCAGCGCCGCCGATCAGCAACGGCGCAATACTGCCGCCGCTGCGCGTGCTGCCGCAGCTCGTGCCCGACGTGCTCGTGGTCGATATCGGCGTGGCGCAGCGGCTGCTGAACAAGCCGGACCAGATCTCGCGGCTTCTGATCGGCAAGCCCAAGGGCAAGCCCGCGCCCTTAGCGAGCGTCGTCGGCGACCGCTTACAGCGGGTTGAGCCGGATGCGGAGACCGAGCTGGAGCGTCTCACCGACAGCTTTCACCTCAACCTCACCGCGTTCGGCCTGCTGTCGTTCTTCGTCGGTCTTTTCATCGTCAATTCAGCCGTCGGCCTCGCCTTCGAGCAGCGGCTGCCGATGCTGCGCACGCTGCGGGCCTGCGGTGCCTCGGCACGACTGGTCAACACCGTGCTGGTGGTCGAGCTCGTGGCGCTGTCGCTGGTCGCAGGCCTGATCGGGCTCGCCTGCGGCTATTTCATTGCAGCCGCGCTCTTGCCCGACGTCGCAGCATCCCTGCGAGGGCTCTACGGCGCGCAAATCCCGGGGCAGCTCAGCTTGCGTCCCGAATGGTGGCTCGCCGGGATCGGCATCAGCATTGTGGGCGCGCTTGTTGCCGCGGCGACCAGCCTGATCAAGGCTGTCAGGATGCCGGTGCTGGCGACCGCGCAGCCGCGCGCCTGGCAACAGAGGCAGAGCCGTTGGCTGATCCTGCAGAGCGGGGCTGCCTGCGCCGTGTTCGCCGTCGCGCTGTTGCTGCTCCAGTACGGGCAATCGCTGATCGCGGGCTTTGGCGTGCTGGCAGCGCTGATGCTCGGCGCGGCGTTGATCTTGCCGGCCTTCCTCGACATCATCCTGCAAACCGGGCAGCGTTTCGCGCGAAAACCGCTCGCGCTGTGGTTCTGGGCGGACAGCCGGCAGCAGCTCTCGGGATTGTCGCTGGCGCTGATGGCGCTGCTGCTCGCGCTCGCCGTCAATGTCGGGGTGTCCACCATGGTGGAAACGTTCAGCCGCACCTTCATCGGCTGGCTCAACGGGCGGCTCGCAGCCGACGTCTACATCAGCGCCTCCGACAATGCGAAAGGCGTCGCGATCCGCAACTGGCTGAAGGAGCGCAGCGATGTCCAGGCGATCCTGTCGGGCGGACGTGCCGAGGCGCAGGTGCAGGGCCAGCCGGTGGAACTGCTCGGCCTGCCCGATCACGCGCTCTATCGCGAGCGCTGGCCGCTGCTCGAAGCCGCACCCGGTGCCTGGACACAACTCATACCCGGCAATGCCGCTTTCATCAGCGAGCAGCTGAGCCGCCGCCTCAACGTCCGCGTCGGTGACGTCGTTGACGTCCCGGCGCCGGGCGGGACCTGGGAGCTCGACATCGTCGGCATCTATGCCGACTACGGCAACCCCAAGGGACAGCTGGCGGTGAATGTCGCGGCGCTGATCCGGCATTTTCCGCAGACGCCGCAGACGCGCATCGGTCTCATCGTCGCGAAGGAGAATATCCCCGGTCTGATCGCGGCGCTGCAGAAGCAGTTTGCGCTGGACGACCGCAGCGTCGCCGACCAGGCGACGGTGAAGGCGGAATCGATCCGCATCTTCAACCGGACCTTTGCGGTGACCTCGGCGCTGAACGCCTTCACCCTCGGCGTCGCCGGGATCGCGCTTCTGACCAGCCTTCTCACACTGGCGAACTCGCGCCTGCCGCAGCTTGCGCCGCTCTGGGCGATCGGTATCACGCGGCCACGCCTTGCCGCGATCGAATTGACCAAGACGCTGTCGGTCGCGCTGTTCACGTCTCTGCTGGCGGTGCCGCTCGGGCTGCTGGTGGCGTGGTGCCTGATCGCGATCGTCAATGTGAAAGCGTTCGGCTGGCGGCTGCCGTTCCATGTATTTCCGTTGCAACTGGTCGAGCTGGTGGCAGTCGCGCTGTTCGCCTCGTTGCTTGCCACCCTGCCGCCGATGATCCGACTTGCCCGGATGCAGCCGGCGAGCCTCGTCAAGGTGTTTGCCAATGAGCGCTGATGGGATTTCGCGGCGCACCTTCGCCGGCGGCATCGCCGCGCTCGCGGCAGTCCGCCGCGCAGGCGCGCAAGGCTATGCCGGGCTCGGCGAGACAGCCGACGGCTTTGCCAAGGTCACGCCGGGGAAGACGTTCGCCTTTCCGGACGATCACGGGCCGCATCCGGAGTTTCGCATCGAATGGTGGTATCTCACGGCGAACCTCGTCGATGCCAGCGGCGCGGCTTGCAGCCTGCAATGGACGCTGTTCCGACAGGCGACGCAGCCGGGGCCGCAGGGCGAAGGCTGGGCCAATCAACAGGTGTGGATGGCGCATGCCGCGGTAACGCGCGCCGACACCCACCGCTTCAACGAGCTGTTTTCCCGCGGTGGTGTGGGACAGGCCGGAGTCACGGCGAAACCGTTCTCGGCCTGGATCGACGATTGGGAGATGAACGGATCCGAGCGCACCGAAGATCGCGCTTTAGCGCCGCTGACGCTGAAGGCCTCGGGCGCCGACTTCAGTTACGTGCTGACGCTCGAGGCCGATCGTCCGGTGGTGTTGCAGGGCGCCGGCGGCTACAGCCGTAAATCGGAGCGCGGTCAGGCCTCCTATTATTACAGCCAGCCGTTCTATCGCGCCCGCGGCACGCTCACCATCGACGATAGGACGGTCGATGTTTCCGGCCAGGCCTGGATGGACCGCGAATGGAGCAGCCAGCCACTCGATGCCGACCAGACCGGCTGGGACTGGCTGTCGCTGCACCTGTCATCCGGTGACAAGCTGATGCTGTACCGGCTCCGGCAGAAGGACGGCAAAGATTATCCGTTCGGCAACTGGATCAGCGCGATGGGCGAGACGCAGATGATCGCGGGCGACGACATCCAGATGATGCCGAAAGCGACGGCTGAGGTCGCGGGACACAAGCTCCCGGTGGAATGGCAGATCGCGATCCCCTCGCGGTCGTTCTCGATCCAGTGCAAGCCGCTCAATCCACAGGCGTGGATGGGGACCGGTTTTTCCTATTGGGAAGGGCCGATCAGCTTTGCCGGTACGCATGACGGCGTTGGCTATCTCGAGCTGACCGGGTATTGAACCGGGACCTCTTCGAAGGGACTAGCGATGCATCACCTCACCGCCCTCGTCACGCTGCTGGCGATCCTGTTCTACTTCTTCACCTCCATCAACGTGTCGCGCTCGCGCACCAAAACCGGCGTCAAGGTGCCGGCAATGTCGGGCCATCCGGATTTCGAGCGCGCGTTCCGGATCCAGATGAACACGCTGGAATGGATGCCGATCTTCCTGCCGTCGCTCTGGCTTTTCGCGATTTACATCGGCGATTCCGGCGCAGCGGCGATCGGCGCGGTCTGGATCGTCGGCCGCATCGTTTACTTCATCGGCTATTCGAAGGCCGCCGCAAAACGCGGCCCGGGATTTTTTATTCAGGGTATCGCGGCCATTGCGCTGTGGGCGGGGGCGCTGGGGGCGGCGGTGCTGCGACTGGTGTGAGGCAGCCGACATACGGCCACTTGCCCCGCCGTCGTCCTGGCGGAGGCCTGGACCCATAACCACAGGACACGGTTATGGGCACGATGGCGGCGACAGCTTGTTTCAACAAGCGGCTGTCGGGGTAATGGGTCCTGGCTTTCGCCAGGACGACATAGAGATCCTCACTTCGTCAGCGGGCAGCCGCTCTCCTTGGCAGTGAAGAACGCCTTCTCGCCGGGAACGACCGCGAGCTGCTTGTAATAGTCCCAGGGCTTCTTCGATTCCGCGGGCTTCTTGACCTCGAACAGATACATGTCGTGGACCATGCGGCCGTTCTCGAGCACCTTGCCGCCTTGCGCGAAGTCGTCGTCGACCGGCAGCTCCTTCAGCTTCTTGGCGACCGCATCCGGATCCTTGGACCCGGCGGCCTTGACCGCCTTGAGATAGCTCAGCGTCGCCGAATAGGTGCCGGCCTGGATCATGTTCGGCATCCGGCCGGTGCGCTTGAGAAAGCGTTCGCCGAGATGGCGCGTGCGGTCGTTGATGTCCCAGTAATAGCCCTCGGTCAGCACCAGGCCTTGCGCGGCCTGCAAGCCGAGGCCGTTCACTTCGGCGAGCGTCATCAAGAGGCCCGCGAGCTTCTGGCCACCGGAGACGATGCCGAACTCGGACGCCTGCTTGATCGAATTGGTGGTGTCGAGGCCGGCATTGGCAAGGCCGACGATCTTCGCCTTCGAGCTCTGCGCCTGGAGCAGGAAGGAGGAGAAGTCCGAGGAGTTGAGCGGCACGCGCACCGAACCGAGCACCTTGCCGCCATTGGCGGTGACGATCTCGCTGGTGTCCTTCTCCAGCGCGTAGCCGAAGGCGTAGTCCGCGGTGAGGAAGAACCAGCTGTCGCCGCCGGCCTTGGTCAGCGAGCCGCCGGTGCCGACACCGAGCGCGCGGGTGTCATAAGCCCAGTGGAAGCCATAGGGCTGGCAGGCATCGCCGGTGAGGCGCGAGGTCGCAGCGCCGACGACGATGTCGATCTTCTTCTTTTCCTTGGAAAGCTCGTGGATCGCGAGCGCGACCGATGAGGTCGTCAGCTCCGTGATCATGTCGACGTTCTCGACATCGTACCAGCGGCGCGCGATCGAGGTCGCGAGATCCGGCTTGTTCTGGTGGTCGGCGGTGACGAGCTCCACCTTCTGGCCCAGCACCTCGCCGCCGAAATCCTCGATCGCCATCCGGGCGGCCTCGACCGACCATTTGCCGCCGTAATCGGCGTAGACGCCGGACTGGTCGTTGAGGATGCCGATCTTGACGCCTTGCGCAGAGGCCGGCGCGGCCAGCAGCAAAGCCGAAATTGCGACAGCGGCCAAAAGTGCTGATTTCATCTGTTAGCTCCCAGCAGTTTTCTGTTTTGAAATCGCGCGGATACTAGTGAAGAACCCCGGCGGTGCCCATCCATTGCATGTTGGTCGTTAGTATGAAGGGCGTGCCAAGCAAACGGCGTCGTCCCGGCCTAGTACGCAATTGCGCACGGGGGCCGGGACCCATACCGCGGAATCCCTCGGTTGCGGTCGGTAGGAGTACCGAACGACGAATCTTCACTAAACCACGTTCGAGGGTTATGGGTCCCGGCCTTCGCCGGGACGACAGCGTGAATATTGAAGGGTCGGTGGCGCGCCATTTGATACTTATCAGCCCACCGCCTTCGGCTTCCCCTCGTTCTTCCCCTCGGCCAGGTTCCGCACCACCACATAGAAGATCGGCGTGAACAGAAGCCCAAACAGGGTGACACCGATCATGCCGAAGAACACGGCGACGCCGACGGCTTGCCGCATCTCCGAGCCCGAGCCGGACGAGATCACCAGCGGCAAGACGCCGAGGATGAAGGCGAAGGACGTCATCAGGATCGGCCGCAGGCGCAGGCGGCAGGCGTCGATCACGGCCTCCAGCCGCGGCTTGCCTTCTTTCTCGATGTCGCGCGCGAACTCGACGATCAGGATCGCGTTCTTTGCCGCCAGCCCCACCAGCACGACGAAACCGATCTGGGTGAGGATGTTGACGTCCTGCCCCATGATGCGCACGCCGATGGTGGCCGCCAACAGGCACATCGGCACGATCAGGATCACCGCGAACGGCAGGGTCCAGCTGCCGTATTGCGCGGCAAGCACCAGATAGACGAACAGCACGCAGATCGGGAATACGTAGAGACCCGCATTGCCGCCCGTGATCTGCTGGTAGGACAGATCGGTCCACTCGAAGCTGAAGCCACTCGGGAGGGTGTCGTCGGCGAGCTTCTTGATCGCGTTGAGCGCGGTGGTCGAGCTGGTGCCCGGCGCCGGCTCGCCCTGCAGCTCGGAGGCCGCGTAGAGATTGTAGCGCGCGACGCGGTCAGGGCCGGAAACGTCCTTGAACTCGACCACGCTGCCGAGCATCACCATGTCGCCGGAGGCGTTGCGCGTGCGCAACCGCGAGAGATCGCTCGGCTCTTTCCGGAACGGGAAGTCGGCCTGCGCGGTGACGTGGTAGGTGCGGCCGAACAGGTTGAAGTCGTTGACATAAGTCGATCCGAAATAGGTCTGGATCGTGTCGTTGATGCCGGCGATGGGAACGCCGAGCTTCTGCGCCTTGGTGCGGTCGATGTCGACGAAGAGCTGCGGCGTATTGGCCGAGAACGGCGAGAACACGGAGGGAGCGAGCAGCGAGGGCGATTTGCGCGCCGCGGCGACAAGCTCGTCAGTAGCCGCGGCGAGCATCTCCGGCCCACGGCCCTGGCGGTCCTGGATGCGGATGGTGAAGCCGCCACCGGTGCCGATGCCGGGCACGGCCGGCGGCGGAATCACGATGATGAAGGCACCCTGAATCGCGGCCAAGCGTTTGCGCAGCTCGACCGTGATGGCGTTCGCAGACAATCCTTTCTTGATCCGCGCCTCGGGCTCGTCGAACACTGGGAAGAGCGCCGCCGCGTTGCCGGCCTGCGTCCGCGTCGCGCCGGAGAAGCCGGCGAAAGCGGCCACGCGGATGATACCCGGCGTATCCAGCGCGATCCGCTCGATCTCGCGCACGACCTCGGTGGTGCGCGCCAGCGAAGCGGCGCCCGGCAATTGCACGGAGATGATGACGTAGCCGCGGTCCTGCGCCGGAATAAAGCCTTGCGACGTGGTGGCGATCAGCCAGCCGGCGCTGCCGATCAGCACGACGTAGATCAGGATCATCACCGCCGAATGCCGGATCACGAAATTGGCGAGGCCGGCGTAGCCATGCGCGAGACGGTCGAACACGCGGTTAAACACGCCAGTGAAAGCGTTCCAGCCGCGTGCAACAAGATTCCAGCGCGCGGGCGGCCGTTTCTCCTCGTGGGGGACGAGGAGAAGCGAGGCCAGCGCCGGCGATAGCGTCAACGAGCAGAAGCAGGAGATTGCGGTCGCGACCGCAATGGTGACGGCGAATTGCTGGAAGAACTGACCCGAAATTCCGCCCAGAAATGCGGTCGGGACGAACACCGCGCACAGCACCAGCGCGATCGACACCAATGCGCCGCCGACCTCCTCCATGGTCTTCAGCGCGGCATCGCGCCGGCTCATGCCATGCTCGAGATGCCGCTCGACATTCTCGACCACCACGATGGCGTCGTCGACCACGATACCGACGGCGAGAACGAGCCCGAACAGCGTGAGATTGTTGATCGAGAAGCCGAGCGCCGCCATCACCGCGAAGGTGCCGACCAGCGAAACCGGAATCGCGATGATCGGAATGATCGCGGGACGCCATCCCTGCAGGAACACCAGCACGACGACGACCACGAGCAACATGGCCTCGTAGATGGTCTTGATCAGCTCGTGGACGGACTGCGCGATGAACTCGGTCGGGTTGTAGCCGATATTGAAGTCGAGGCCTTTCGGAAAGGTCTCCTTCAGCTTCGTCATGGTGTCCGAAATGTTCTTCGCGGTCGCGAGCGCGTTCGATCCCGGCCGCTGCGTCACCAGCATGGCGACCGCCGATTTGCGCAGCAGGAAGCTGTTGGTGGAGTAGGCGAGAGCACCAAGCTCGATACGGGCGACGTCGCGCAGGCGCACCGTGCGGCCGTCGGAGCCGGCCTTGATCAGGATGTCCTCGAACTGCTTCTGGTCTTTCAATCGCCCGGTGAAGGTGAGGTTCGGCTGGAAGGCGCGGTCGGCGATCGGCGGTTCGGCGATCTGGCCGCCCGCGATCTGCACGTTCTGCGCGCGGATCGCGGCGAGCACCTCGGTTGCGGTCAGGCCGAGATTGGCGATCCGGTCAGGATCGAGCCATAGCCGCATCGAATAATCGCGCGCGCCGAAGATCTGGATGTCGCCGACGCCGTCGATCCGCAGCAGCTGATCGCGGACCTGGAGCAGCGCATAGTTGGAGATGTAGAGCTGGTCGAACGTGTCGTCGGGCGACAGCATGAACACGACCATCAGGATGTCGGGCGAGTTCTTGCGCGTGGTGACGCCGTTGCGCTGAACCTCTTCAGGCAAACGCGGCTGCGCGATCGCAACGCGGTTCTGCACCAGCACCTGGGCTTTGTCGAGATCGGTGCCGAGCTTGAAAGTGACGGTGATGGTGAGCTGGCCGTTCGAGGTCGCCTGGCTGTAGAGATACAGCATGTCCTCGACGCCGTTGATCTCCTGCTCGATGGGTGCGGCAACCGTGTCGGACACGGTCTGCGCGGAGGCGCCGGGATATTGCGTGGTGACGACGACGGTCGGCGGCACCACTTGCGGATATTCGGAGACCGGCAGCGTGGTATAGGCCAGCGCGCCGACGATCAGCAGCACGATCGACAGCACCATCGCCAGGATGGGCTGGTTGATGGAGAGACGGCCAAGATTCATGATTTGCCACCGGCGGGCGCTGGTGCCGTCTGCGGTGCGACCTTGGCACCGACGCGGGCGCGCTGGATGCCGTTGACGATGACGCGGTCGTCCGCCTTCAATCCCTCGCGGATCACGCGCAGGCCCTCGTCGAGCGGTCCGAGCGTCACGGGACGCGCCTCGACGGTGTCGTCCGGCTTGACCACGAACACGATCTTGCGGGACTGGTCAGTTGCGACCGCAACGTCGGGGATCAGCAGCGCTTCATAGGGCGCGCTGCCGATCAGTCTGATACGCCCGAACTGACCGGGCAGGATCGAAAGATCGGTGTTCTTGACCACGGCGCGGCTGCGCAGCGTGCCGGTGGAGACATCGAGGCGGTTGTCGAGGAAATTGATGCTGCCTTCACGGGATGGTTTCGTCTCGCCGGCGAGCGTCACCTGCACCGGGTTCGCCGTATCGCGCGAACTCGGGCGGCGGCCTTCGAACCACAGCTTGCTGTATTTGATGAAGGTCGCCTCATCCATGTCGAAATAGATATAGATCGGGTCGAGCGTCACGATCGAGGTGAGCAGCGTCGACGTTCCGGTATCGCTGCCCTGCACGAGATTGCCAGGGCTGACAAGGTGGCGGCTGACGCGGCCGGTCAGCGGCGCCGTCACATGCGTGAATTCGATATTGAGCTTGGCGACTTTGAGCGCACCCTCGGCCTGTGTTTCGGCAGCGTGCGCAGCCTGCAAGGCCTGACGGCGCTGATCGACCACCTGCTCGGAGACGGCGCTGGTCTGCACCAGGCTCAAACCGCGATCGAGCTCCCGCTTTGCAAGCTCCACCTTGGCACGGGCATCGGAAAGCTGCCCCTCGGCCTGCGTGGCCACCGCCTCGAACGGACGTGGGTCGATGACGTAGAGCAGATCGCCCTGACGCACGATGGCGCCATCCTGGAATTCGACAGAGTTGACGAACCCGCCGACGCGCGGGCGGACCTGCACCTCCTCCATCGCCTCGAAGCGGCCGGTGAACTCGTCCCAATCGGTGACGGTGCGCTTGACCGGTTGGGCGACGGTTACCGGCGCCGGCGGGGGAGCGCTCGCTTGCGAGGCCGGCTGGCCGCAACCGGTGAGCACGAACGCCGCGGCGAGAAGGCCGACGATGGCGTAAGGCCGAGGCGAAACGAAATCGTGCGTTTTGACAAATTGCTCGCTTCCGTCCGGTCCAGTCATCCCAGGTCCTCGCATCAAAGCCGCGGAAAAAGCAGGGTACGCCTGTACCCGCGGGCGCCACAAGATGGGTGGCAATGATGAACTCTTCAAGACCAAAGCGCAGGCAATGCTCGGAGGAATGCCCTGGCCGGATGACGGGTTGACAGGGCTTGTTGGCCTCTCCCCGTAAGCCGGGAGAGCAAGCGGAGAGTGCGTTAGCGTCTTCGCACATGACGGGCGGAGCCGGCTCGGCTAGATTGCTCCTCATAAAACAAGACGAATTGTCCGGGGAGGACAGGCGTGCACCAGGGACGTGTCGTTTACGGCGCCATCGAGGAAGTCGTGTTCGGCCACCCCGCGGCCGAGGCCGTGGTCGCCCAGATGGACCGGCTGGGGACGCGCCGCGCCTTCCTGATGGTCTCGGGCACGCTCAACCGGCAGACCGACGAAATCGCCAAGATCAAACAAGCCCTGGGCACAAATTGCGCGGGCGTCTTCGATGCCATGCCGGCGCACACCCCGCGCGAGGCGGTGATCGCCGCCACCAATGCGGCGCGCGAAGCGGGCGCCGACCTGATCGTCACCGTGGGCGGCGGCTCGATCACCGACGGCGCCAAGGCGGTGCAGCTCTGCCTCGCCAACGGCATCGACGATGTCGACGGCATCGAGCGTATCCGCGTGCACAAGGGCGTCGCGCCCGAGATGACGGCGCCGACCGTGCGTCAGATCAGCGTGCCGACCACGATCGCCGGCGGCGAGTTCAGCTCGATCGCAGGCGTCACCGACCGCACCGCCCATGTGAAACAGATGCTACGGCATCCGCTCAGCGTTCCGCGCGCGACCATCCTCGATCCCGCCATCACCGTGCACACGCCGGAATGGCTATTCCTCTCGACCGGCATCCGCGCCATCGATCATTGCGTCGAGGCGATCTGCTCGCGCGAGACGCACCCCTATGCCGACGCGCAATCGGTGAAGGGCCTCGCCATGCTCGCCGACGCGCTGCCACGGGTGAAGGCTGACCCTGCTGACCTCGACGCGCGAATGGATGCGCAGATCGGCACCTGGCTGTCGATGGGCGCGCTCGCCGCTGGCGTGCCGATGGGCGCGAGCCACGGCATCGGTTACGTGCTGGGCGCAGCCTTCGACGTACCGCATGGCTACACCTCCTGCGTCATGCTGCCGGCCGTGATGCGCTGGAATGCGCGCGACAATGCCGAGCGCCAGATGATCGTCGCGGCCGCAATGGGCTTTCCCGGCCACGCGGCAGCCGATGTGCTCGATGCCTTCATCCGCTCGCTCGGCATGCCGCGCAGCCTCGCCGATGTGCGCGTCTCGCCGGAGCATTTCGACGCCATCGCGGACGCTGCGATGCGCACGAACTGGATCCCGCGCAACCCGCGCAAGATCGACAGCCCCGCTCAAGTGCGCGAAATCCTGCTTCTTGCCGCATGATCCAAAGCCGGAGGACTGATGTACCCAGGTCAGCATGCCCGCCTGCGCCCACTCCAGCCCGCCTTCATCATGGCGACGACCGGCGAGGCCGTCACCTATCGCGAGCTCGATGCGCGCAGCAATCGGCTGGCGCACCTGTTCCGCAAGTATGGCCTGAAGCGGCTCGACCACTACTCGATCTTCATGGAGAACAATTCCCGCTACCTCGAAGCCTGCGGCGCGGGCGAGCGCTCCGGCCTCTACTACACCTGCATCAACTCGTTCCTGACGCCGGGCGAGTTCGCCTATCTCCTGGTCAACAGCCAGTCGAAAATCCTGATCACGTCGGTTGCGAAGCTCGATATCGCCCGCGAGGCGATCAAGGTCTGCCCCGACATCAAGCTGTGCATCGTCGCCGACGGCCCGGGCGAGAGCGAGCGCATCGTCGGCCTCACTGAGGTAACCGCCGACCTGCCGAAGACGCCGATCCCGGATGAATGGCTCGGCACCGCCATGCTGTATTCATCGGGCACGACGGGACGGCCAAAAGGGATTCTGCGGCCGCTTCCGGAGGAGCCGCCGAAACACAATCTGCCGTTGTTCGATTTCCTGACAAAGCTTTGGCACTACCGCGAGGGCATGATCTACCTGTCGCCGGCGCCGCTCTATCATTCGGCGCCGCAGGCCGCCGTGAACCTCACGATCCGCATGGGCGGCACCGCGATCATCATGGAGAATTTCGATCCCGAGCGTTACCTCCAGCTCGTCGAGCGGTGGGGTATCACTCACACCCAGTTGGTGCCGACGATGTTCTCGCGCATGCTCAAGCTGCCGGAGGAGGTGCGCACGCGCTACGACCTGTCGTCGCTCGAGATCGCGATCCATGCCGCCGCGCCCTGCCCCGCCCTGGTCAAGGACGACATGATCAAATGGTGGGGACCGATCATCCACGAGTACTACGGCGCGACCGAAGGCCTTGGCTTCACCGCCTGCGACAGCGCGGAATGGCTCGCCCATCGCGGCACCGTCGGCAAGGTCCTGCTCGGCGATCTCCACATTCTCGACGAAAACATGAAGCCATGCCCGACCGGCACGCCGGGTCAGGTCTGGTTCAAGACGGCCTCGCCATTCGAATATTTCAACGACCCGGAGAAGACCAGGGAAGCGCGCTCGGCCGACGGCAGCATGAGCACGGTCGGCGACGTCGGCTATGTCGACGAGGATCGTTTCCTTTATCTAACGGACCGCGCGACCTTCATGATCATCTCCGGCGGCGTGAACATTTATCCGCAGGAGTGCGAGAATCTGTTGATCACCCATCCGAAGGTTGCGGACGCCGCGGTGTTCGGCGTGCCCAATTCCGATCTCGGCGAAGAGGTGAAGGCGGTGGTGCAGCCGATGCCCGGGGCCGTGCCGGGCGAGGCGCTCGCCGAGGAGCTGATCGCGTTCTGCGGGGCGTCGCTGTCGCGGCAAAAGGTGCCGCGCTCGGTCGATTTCGAGAAGGAGTTGCCGCGGCTGCCGACGGGGAAGCTGTACAAGCGGCTGCTTCGGGACCGGTATTGGGGGAACAAGGCGTCAAGGATTGTGTGAAGGGCCGCTGTCGCCGGAGAAACTTCCCTCTCATCGTGAGAGACACCCCTGCGGCCTTCCGTCGTCCGAATTGCCGAGAGAGTAGCGGACCTTGACGGTTGCCTCACCGCGCACGCGCCGCTATCGTCGGGACAAACAGGCCGCAAAAGGCCGATGTCCAGGGAGGACGAGGATGCGGAGCGTACGGGCGCTCGCCGCGACGGCGGCGCTATCTTTGCTTGCGTTTTCGAGCGTTGCACTCGCCAGCGAGCCCAAGCAGGGCGGCATTTTGCGGATGTACCACCGCGACAGTCCCGGCAATGCCTCGATCCACGAAGGCGCGACCTACTCGCTCAACGTTCCCTTCATGCCGGTGTTCAACAACCTCGTCATCTACAAGCAGGACGTGGCGCAGAACAGCATGGACACCATCGTGCCCGAGCTCGCCGAGAGCTGGGCCTGGGTCAACGACAACAAGACGCTGACCTTCAAGCTACGCCAGGGCGTGAAGTGGCACGACGGCAAGCCGTTCACCTCGGCGGACGTCAAATGCACCTTCGACATGCTGATGGGCAAGTCGCAGCAGAAGTTCCGGCAGAACCCGCGCAAGAGCTGGTACGAACAGGTCAACGACGTCTCCACCAACGGCGATCTCGAGGTCTCCTTCAATCTGAAGCGGCCACAGCCTTCGCTGCTGGCGCTGCTCGCCTCGGGCTACACGCCGGTCTATCCCTGCCACGTCTCGCCCGGCGACATGCGCACGCACCCGATCGGCACCGGGCCGTTCAAGTTCGTCGAGTTCAAGGCCAATGAATCGATCAAGCTGACCCGCAATCCCGACTATTGGCGCAAGGGCCGGCCCTATCTCGACGGCATCGAGTTCACCATCATCCCGAACCGCTCCACCGCGATCCTCGCGTTCGTCGCCGGCAAGTTCGACATGACCTTCCCGACCGAGGTGAGCATCCCGCTGCTCAAGGACGTCAAATCGCAGGCGCCGAACGCGGTCTGCGTGGTCGAGCCCAACAATGTCGCCACCAACATCATCGTCAATTCGTCCGCGCCGCCGTTCGACAATATCGACATCCGTCGCGCCATGGCGCTGTCGCTCGACCGAAAGGCCTTCATCTCGATCTTGTTCGAGGGCCAGGGTGACATCGGCGGCACCCTGCTGCCGCCGCCGAATGGGCTGTGGGGGATGCCGAAGGAGATGCTCGAGACCATTCCGGGCTACGGCCCCGACATCAACGCCAACCGTGAGGAAGCGAAAAAGCTGATGCAGAAGGCCGGCTATGGGCCGGATAAGCATCTCGCCGTCAAGGTCTCGACCCGCAACATTCCGGTCTACCGCGATCCTGCGGTGATTCTGATCGATCAGCTCAAGAGTATCTATATCGACGGCGAGCTCGACGTGGTCGAGACCGCAAACTGGTTCCCGAAGATCGCGCGGAAGGATTACATGCTCGGGCTCAATTTGACCGGCAATGCCGTCGACGACCCCGACCAGTCCTTCTACGAGAACTATTCCTGCGGCTCCGAGCGCAACTACACCAATTACTGCAACAAGGAGATCGAAAAGCTGTTCGACGTGCAGTCCCAGGAGACCGACATTAACAAGCGCAAGAAGCTGGTGTGGGACATCGACAAGAAGCTGCAGGAGGACGTCGCCCGCCCGATCATCTTCCACGCACGTACCGGCAGCTGCTGGCAACCTTACGTCAAGGGCGTGACGGTGATGTCGAACAGCTCCTACAATGGCTATCGCTACGAGGACGTCTGGATGGACAAGTAGCGCGGGCGGCTGACGGGTTCGACGGGAGGCGATGCATGTTTGCCTATCTGGTGCGGCGCCTGTTGCTGATGCTCCTGACCCTGTTCGGGATCTCGATCATCATCTTCTTCCTGCTGCGCATCGTCCCCGGGAATATCGTCGACATCCTGTTCGCCGCCGCGGGCTATGTGGACCCCGCCGACAAGGCCAATCTGGAGAAGGAGCTCGGCATCGACCAGCCGCTGGTGGTGCAATATTGGCACTGGATCAGCGGCTTCCTGCGCGGCGATTTTGGCTACTCCTACGTCTCCGAGAAGCCGGCGCTCCAGGAGATCCTGCCACGGATCCCGATCACCGCACGGCTCGCGGGCCTGGCGCTGTTGTTCTCGACCTCGATCGGCATCCCCCTTGGCGTGATCAGCGCGGTGAAGCAGGGAACGAGGCTCGACTACGCATTGCGTGTGGTGAGCCTCAGCGGATTGTCGCTGCCTTCGTTCTGGCTTGGCCTGCTCATCCTCACCGCCTCGGTGGCGATGTTCAACCAGATGCCGATCTTCAACCCGAATCCAGCGACTTGGCTGGAAGCGTTTGCGACCTATGCCGTGCCCGCCGCAGCCGTCGGCTTCCGCAGCGCGGCACTGACCATGCGCATCACGCGATCCTCGATGCTGGAGGTGCTGCGGCAGGACTATATCCGCACCGCGCGTGCCAAGGGCGCATCGGACGCCGCTGTGAACTATCAGCATGCGCTGAAGAATGCGATTCTGCCCGTCATCACCGTGATTGGCATCGAAGCGGCGTTCCTGATCGGCGGCCTCATCGTGACGGAGACGGTGTTCAACATCCCCGGCGTCGCGCGCTTCCTGGTCGAGGCGATTCGCTGGCGCGATTATCCGATCGTGCAGAACCTGGTGATGCTGATTGCCATCGTCGTGGTGAGCGCGAATTTCATCGTGGACATGCTGTACGCGGTGTTCGACCCGCGTATCCGGTACACGGATTAGGAGAACCTGTTGGCTGCGATCGACTATGACGTTGAACTGAGGCGCGCCGGGGCGCACGCGACCGTCGGCTGGCGGCGCGTGCTGTTTTTGGCGCAGCGGCATGTGCTGGGCGCGGCCGGGCTCGTCATCATGACCCTGTTCGTGTTCACCGCGATCTTCGCCGACTTCATCGCGCGTTACGATCCGCTGACGATCGATGCCGCTCGGGCACTGGCGCGTCCAAGCCTGGCACACTGGATGGGCACGGATTCCTTCGGCCGCGATGTCTTCAGCCGCATCATTCATGGCGCGCGGATCTCGCTCGCGGTCGGCATCGGCTCGACGGCGCTCGGCGGCAGCATCGGCGTGATCGTCGGCCTCACCTCCGGCTATCTCTCCGGCTGGGTCGATCTCGTGTTCCAGCGCGTCTCCGATGTCCTCCAGGCGCTGCCGCTGCTGGTGCTGGCCCTGATCATGACCGCGGCGCTTGGGCCGTCCTTGCCGAACGTCATCATTGCGATCGCCATTCCGCTGATCCCGACCGTCTCGCGCGTCATCCGCGCCAACACGCTGGCGCTGCGCGAGCTGCCATTCATCGAGGCCGCCAAGTCGATCGGCATGAGCGAGGTACGCATTGCGCTCCGTCACGTGCTGCCGAATACGCTGGCGCCGCTGATCGTGCTTGCGACGGCCCAGCTCGGCTCGACTATCCTCACGGAAGCCTCGCTCTCCTTCCTCGGCCTCGGCATTCCCGAGCCGTACCCGTCGTGGGGGCGCATGCTCTCTGAATCCGCCGCCGAATATGTCCGCACGGCGCCATGGCTGGTGATCTTCCCGGGCATCGCCATCAGCCTCGCGGTGTTCGGCGCCAATCTGTTCGGTGACGCCTTGCGCGACATCCTCGATCCCCGGCAGCGCGGCTGATGGCTGAGAACTCCGATCTCGTGATCGAGGTGAAGAACCTGAAGACGGTGTTCTTCACCAACTCCGGTCTGTTCAAGGCCGTCGATGATGTTTCCTTCACGGTGAAGCGCGGCGAGACGCTGGCGATCGTCGGCGAATCCGGCTGCGGCAAGAGCGTCACTGCACTATCGCTGATGCGGCTGGTGCCGGATCCACCCGGCCGCATCGTCGGCGGCTCCGTCACGCTCGAAGGCACCGACCTTCTGACGCTGGACGAAGCAGAGATGCGTGCCGTCAGGGGCAACCGCATCTCGATGATCTTCCAGGAGCCGATGACCTCGCTCAATCCGGTGATGCGGATCGGCGACCAGATCGTCGAGACCGTGCGGCTGCACCGGAACATGTCGAGCAAAGAGGCCCGGGGCATCGCAATCGAGATGCTGCGCCTGGTGCGCATCCCCGAGCCGGCTCGGCGCGCGCGGGAATATCCGCATCAGCTGTCCGGCGGCATGCGCCAGCGCGCCATGATCGCGATGGCGCTGGCGTGCCGGCCGGTGCTGCTGATCGCGGACGAGCCCACGACCGCGCTCGACGTCACCATCCAGGCGCAGATTCTGGCGCTGATCCTAGACCTTCAGAAAGAGCTCGGCACCGGGCTCGTGCTGATCACGCATGATCTCGGCGTCGTCGCGCAGACCGCGCAACGCGTCATCGTGATGTATGCGGGACGCAAGGTCGAGGAAGCGAGCGTCGAGGCGCTGTTCGCCGCGCCAAAGCACCCCTACACGCGCGGATTGATGGCATCGATCCCGGCGGTGCCGGCGCCCGGCGTTGCCGCGCCGGCACGGTTGAACGAAATTCCCGGCACCGTGCCGTCGCTGGTGGGGCTGCCCAAAGGTTGCGCGTTCGCGCCACGCTGCAAGCTCGCGATCAAGCGCTGCGAGGCCGAATATCCGCCGCTCATCGATTGGGGCGGCGGCCATCTCGCGGCCTGCTGGCGCGCAGCCGAAGTGGCGGAGGTGGCATGACCGACGCACTGCTCGAAGTCACCGAACTCAAGAAGCACTATCCGGTGCGCGCCGGCGTGTTGCGCCGACAAATCGGCACAGTGCATGCGGTCGACGGCGTCTCGTTTTCGGTTGGGGTCGGGGAGACGCTGGGCCTTGTCGGCGAATCCGGCTGCGGCAAGTCGACGGTGGCGCGCAGCGTGCTGCGGCTGGTCGAGCCGACCTCGGGCCAGATTCGCCTCGAAGGCGAGGACATCACGCATCTCTCCAAGTCCGCGCTGCGGCCACACCGTCGTTCGATGCAGATCGTATTCCAGGATCCTTTCGCCTCGCTCAACCCGCGCATGACTGCCGGAGACATCGTGGGCGAGCCGCTGTTCGTGCACGGGCTCGCGACCGGCAAAGCGCTGGAGGCACGTACCGCACAGCTGTTCGAGCAGGTTGGCTTGCGGCCCGACCAGATGCGCAACTTCCCGCATCAATTCTCCGGCGGCCAGCGCCAGCGCATCTGCATCGCCCGCGCGCTGGCGCTCGGGCCCCGCCTGATCGTCTGCGACGAGCCGGTCTCCGCGCTCGATGTCTCGATCCAGGCGCAGGTGATCAATCTCCTGATCGATCTGCAACGGCAGCACGGCTTCTCCTACCTCTTCATCGCGCATGACCTCGCCGTGGTCGCCCATATCAGTCACCGCGTCGCCGTGATGTATCTCGGCCGCATCGTCGAGATCGCGGACAAGGACGAGCTGTTCCGCAATCCGCGCCATCCCTACACGCAGGCCCTGCTCGCCTCGGTACCGGTCGCCAACCCGCTCGCCAAAAAGCTCGTGCCGCTGGTCGACGGCGACGTGCCAAGCCCGGTCAATCCGCCGCCGGGCTGTGCGTTTCACACCCGCTGCCGGTATGCGATGGAGCGATGCAGGACGGAACGACCGGCGTTGGTGGACGCGGGGGACGGGCACCAGGTGGCGTGCTTGCTCAATGGCGGAACGGGGCGGAGCCAGTAGCTCCGCTGTCGTCCCGGCCTTCGCCGGGGCGACGAGTTGAGCTTGCCGCCCTACTCAGCCCCGATCTCCGCCACGATCCGGCCCGTTGTCACCTGCTCGCCCTCGGCGACGTCGATCGCGGCGACGACGCCGTCGATGCCGGCCTTGTGGACATGCTCCATCTTCATCGCTTCCAGCGTCATCACCGGCTGGCCGGCAGTGACGCGGTCGCCCGGCTTGACCAGGACGGCAACGACGCGGCCGTTCATGGCAGCGCGAACCTTGCCGTCTCCGTTGCTTGCGGCCGCCTTCGGCGCGGCGAGGGTGAGATCGGTCGCCGCGAGCGGGATGCCGCGGCGCTGGAGGTGGAGCCGGTCGCCGTCGCGCAGGAATTTGGCACTGTCCATCACGCCGTCATGGCGGAAGCGAATCACGTCGAGATCGAGTTGGTCGATCTCGAACTTGTCTTGCCGGCCGTCCCTGGCAACAATGTAGCTGCCATCGCGCTCGCGCCAGACTTCTAGCTCAAGCGCCTGGCCTGCGATCTCGATTTTCGCCGGCAGCGGGAACGTTGCCGCGAGGCTCCGTCCGCGGCGCCACGACGGTGCCTGGGGGTTCGTGACGTAGAGCAGCAGGCCGGCCAAGGCCATGTCGAATGCGGCGTCCGCGCGCGGCGCCAGCAGCTCGTCGCGATGGGCACCAATGAACGCCGTGGTCGCCTCGCCTTTGGCGAAGCCGGGATGACGCAGGCATGACATCAGGAAAGTCTGATTGGTAGTCACACCAAATCCGGTCAGTTGCTCCAGGCCGACGATCAGCCGCCCCCTCGCCTCCTCGCGGGTCGCGCCATGGCCGATCACCTTCGCGATCATGGAATCGTAGAACGGCGGAATCTCGGAGCCCGATTGCAGCGCATGTTCGACGCGGATGCCATCCGGCACCTGCCAGCGCGCCATGCGCCCGGACTGCGGCATGAAATCCTGCGCGGCGTCCTCCGAGCACAGCCGCACCTCGATGGCGTGGCCTGTGAAGCGAATGTCCTGCTGCTTGAGCGGCAGCGACTCGCCGCGCGCGACGCGCAGCTGCAATTCGACGAGATCGAGCCCGGTGATGGCCTCGGTGACGGGATGCTCGACCTGGAGACGCGTATTCATCTCCATGAAGTAGAATCCGCCGCTCGCATCGAGCAGAAATTCGAGCGTGCCGGCGCCCTCGTAACGCAACGCCTTCACCGCGGCGACCGCGACCTCGCCCATCTTCGCACGCAGGTCGGGCGTGACTGCGGTCGACGGCGCCTCCTCGATTAGTTTCTGGTGCCGCCGCTGCACCGAGCAGTCGCGCTCGCCAAGATGGATGGCGTTGCCATGGCTGTCGCCGAACACCTGAATTTCGATGTGACGGGGATTCTGGATGGCGCGTTCGAGGATCACCGTGGGATCGCCAAACGCCGCCTTCGCCTCGGACCGCGCGCTACGCAGTGCCTCGGGGAACGAATTGGCATCCGCAACGAGCCGCATCCCGCGTCCACCGCCGCCGGCGACCGCCTTGATCATCACGGGAAAGCCGATCTCTCTCGCCTCCGCGAGCATGACTTCATCGCCCTGATCGGCGCCCTGATAGCCGGGCACGACGGGCACGCCGGCCTTTTTCATGATCTCCTTGGCACCGGCCTTGTTGCCCATTGTCTCGATCGCCTGCGGCGACGGGCCGATGAAGACGAGGCCGGCATCCTTGCAGGCTTGCGCAAACTCCTCGTTCTCGGCGAGGAAGCCATAGCCGGGATGAACGGCATCCGCGCCGCTGGCCTTTGCGGCCGCTATGATCGCGGCGATGTTGAGATAGGACTGCGCCGGCAGCGCTTCGCCGACTCGCACGGCCTGGTCGGCCTGTTGCACATGAAGCGCATCCCTATCCGCATCCGAATAGACCGCGACGACGCCGAGGCCGAGCTTCCGCGCGCTGCGCATCACCCGCAGTGCGATCTCGCCGCGATTGGCGATCAGGACCTTGAAGAACGGCCGGTGCTGCACTGATCCGTTCCTCATGGGCGGGCCACCGAGAATTGCATGCGCTGTGGGCTCCGCGCGTCACCTTCACGACAGATCGCGAGCACTTCGGACAGCACCGCGCGGGTGTCGCGCGGATCGATCACGCCGTCGTCGAGCACGCGCGCGCTGGTCGAGAACACGTCCATCTGGCCGTCGAACACGCCGACGATCTGCGCCTTCATGCCATCGAGCTTTTCTTTTTCGACCGGCTTGCCGCGACGCGCGGCTGCGGCTTCGGTGACGATCGCCATGGTCTCGGCGGCCTGCTCACCGCCCATCACGGCAGTCTTGGCGTTGGGCCAGGAGAAGCAGAAGCGCGGATGGAAGCCGCGCCCGCACATGCCGTAATTGCCGGCGCCGAACGAGGCGCCGCAATAGATGGTGATCTGCGGCACTGTCGCCGACGTCACCGCCTGGATCATCTTGGAGCCATGCTTGATCATGCCGGCTTCTTCGTAAGCTTTGCCGACCATGTAGCCGGTGGTATTGTTCAGATAGAGCAGCGGCGTTCGGGTTTGGCAGCACGCCTGGATGAAATGCGTCGCCTTGTTGGCACCGGCCGGATCGAGCGGACCGTTGTTGGTGATGATGCCGATGGTCTGGCCCTCGATGCGGGCATGGCCGCAGACGGTGGCCGGGCCGTAGTTCGGCGCCATCTCGGTGAAGTCGGAATCATCGACGATACGTGCGATCACCTGCTTCATGTCCACGGAGCGCTTGTGGTCCATCGGCATAATGCCGAGCAGTTCGTCTTGATCGTAGCGCGGCGGCTTATATTCCGCGCTCGCCCTGCCCGGCCGTTCCCATTCCAGCGCCGCCATGATCTCGCGCGCGATGCGCAGGGCGTCGCGGTCATCCTCGGCGAGGTAGTCGCCAAGTCCCGACACCTGCGTGTGCATCTCGGCGCCGCCAAGCTCCTCTTCGGTCGCGATCTCGCCGGTGGCGGCCTTCAGCAGCGGCGGCCCGGCGAGGAAGGCGCGGGTGCGGCCACGGACCATGACGATGTAGTCGGACAGGCCGGTCTGATAGGCGCCGCCGGCGGTCGAGGAGCCATGGGTTACGGTCACGACGGGCAGGCCCGCTGCGGAGAGTCGCGCGAGATTGCGGAAGATGTTGCCGCCGCGGACAAAGTCTTCGACGCGGTAGCGCAGGAGATTGGCGCCGGCGCTTTCGACCAGCTGGACGTAAGGCAGCTTGTTCTCCAGCGCGAGCTCCTGCACGCGTATCGTCTTGTCGAGGCCGTAGGGCTGAAGCGCGCCGGCATCGATGCCGGAATCGTTGGCGCTGACCATGCAACGGATGCCCGAGACGAAACCGATGCCGGCGATGACGCCGCCGCCGGGGACGCTCTTGTCCGGATCAGATACGTCGAACATGTAGCCGGCGAGCGTGGACAGCTCGATGAAGGGCGCGCCGGGATCGAGCACCAGCGCGACGCGCTCGCGCGGCAACAGCTGGCCGCGCTTGTGGAAGCGGTCTTTCGCCGCGGCTGATGCCGCACGCGTGCGCTCTTCCAGCGCGCGCATGCGGTCGATCAGGCCAAGCATGCCGTCGCGGTTGGCGCGATAGGCGGCACTGCCGGGAGAAATCGTGTTTTCGAGAATGGACATAACTCAATCCTGCTCGTCATTGCGAGGAGCAAAGCGACGAAGCAATCCAGGCGCATCCATGGAAAGATTCTGGATTGCTTCGCTTCGCTCGCAATGACGGTTGAGGCGATAATTTACCTATTCGTCCCAAAAATCTTTCGCGCTTCCGCCGGGCTCGCGATCTCGCGGCCGGCACGGCGGGCGCAGGCGGCGATGGCGTCGATCAGCTGGCCGTTCGACGTTACCTTCTTGCCGTCGGCGAGATAGAAGGCATCTTCGAGACCGGTGCGCAGATGACCGCCGAGCTCCGCACAGCGCTGGTGCAGCGGCCAGATTTCTTCGCGGCCTATCGCGGTGACCTGAAATTGCGCCTCGGGACGCTTCAGCTTGATCAGGATCGGCAGCAGATCGGGATCCGACGGCATGCCGGAGGCGACGCCCATCACAAAGTTATACTCGAGCGGGCCCTTGTACATGCCGACCTGGCGGTACATGCCGACGCAGCGGACGATGCCGACGTCAAAACATTCGAATTCGGGGATGGTACCGACCGCGTTCATGACGTCGAGATAGTCCTTCACCTTCTCGACCGCATTGTCGAACATCATCGGCGGCCAGGCCCAGCTGTTGTCGGCCTTCACCTTCAGGTAATTTAGCGAGCCGGCATTGCAGGCCGCGATCTCCGGCCTGGTCTCGCGGATACAATCCAGCGCACCGTTGTAGTTCGGCCCGGAGACGCCGGAGGTGTGATTGATGATCACGCCAGGGCAGGCTTCGCGAATCGCCTGCTGGATCTCCTTGCTGACGCTGACCTCCCAGGACGGCAGATGCCCCTTGTCCGGCGCCTGCTGACGCAGATGGATGTGCATGATGGACGCGCCGGCATCGAACGCAGCCTTGGCCTCGCGCGCCATCTGCTCGGGCGTGACAGGCACGTTGTGCTGCTTCGGGTCGGTGAGCACGCCGTTCAGCGCGCAGGTGATGACGGCCTTGTCGCTCATGCCTTGAATGTCTCGCACGTTGATAATTCAACGTTTGCGATCATGTGATGGGCGGCAGGCGGCTTCTTGCGCGGAGAAGCTGGAAAAAGGCGATAAACCGTAGGGTGGGCAAAGGCGCTCTTGCGCCCTTCCCACCATCTCTCAATACCTCGCGAAGATGGTGGGCACGCTTTCGCTTTGCCCACCCTACGAGACGACGCTAGCTCGCCTCCGCCAGCCTCACGGTCTCGCTGCTGCGATAGATCGCGAGATCGCGCGAGCCGACGAAGATCGCGCGCGGCTTCAGGCCGTAGAAGCGGCGGATCGAGTGGCTGAAATGGGTGGAGTCGGGATAGCCGATGTCCTGCGCGAGATGGGCGAGGTTGAGGTCCTGGTTGGCGAAGTGCAGCAGGTGACGCGCCCGCTTCCAGGCGCGGAAGGAGCGGAACGAGATGCCGGTCTCTTCCTTGAACAGATGCAGGAAGCGCGAAGCGGAAAGTCCGGCCTCCGCCGCGCATGTGTCCGCCGTCACGGGTTCGCCCGTGAAGCGGCCGATACGGGCGACCGCACGCGTCACGCGGGGGTCGAGCACGCGGCGCGGCAGCGCCTCGCCAAAACACATCTGGTCGAATTCGGCGGTGGTGATGTCGCCGTAGCGACGCTGGCGCAGCAGCGTGTAGGCGGCGAGGATCTTGCGGGCATAGACGGCCCTGTCGGGTCCGGTGAGCCGCTCGGCCAGGACCTCGATCACGCCATCGGGCATGCTCTCCGGCTCCAGCGTCACGCTGATCGCGGTGCGGTAGTCGCTCGCAATGGAATGCCGCTGGTTCGGTAGGGTAACGAACAGCTCGCCGGTGGCGAGCGCATCATCGATCGTCAGATGCAGACTGCCCTTCACCGCGACATAGACATGGCAGCAGCCGGGCGTCCGCTTGCGGGGGCGGCCGAGCAGGCCGGCATAGAATACCCGCTCCGGCGTGATCAGCATCAAATGGTCGGATTCGCGACCGTTATCTTCCATTGGGATCCTCCTCGCGCGGCTCTTTGGCCGCTGCGGACGGAGGTCACCTTAGCGGAAATCTGGGCGCTGTCACGGCGGGATAGCGCTATCATGAAGCGCAAAACAGCGGCAGTCCCGACGACCCGGAACTCCCGGCAACATGGCCGTCCCGGCTTTCGCCAGAACGACAATCAGGCCCTCACCCTTGGCGCCACGTTCTGCTCGACGCCGGCCTGTTGCTCCGCAGCAACCGCGCGCTTGAAACCATCCCGTTGCTGCAAGCGTGCCCAATAGGCTGCGACATTTGGCCCAAAATCCTTGGCAAGCCCGATAGTATCGGCGAGGCGGAGCGCGTAACCGATCACGATGTCGGCGGCAGTGAAGCGGCCCGCGCACAAGGCCTCGGTATTTGCGGTGGCTGCCTCGACGGCGCGCAGGCGGCCCAAAAACCATTTGGCATAGTCGCCGGCGACCTGCGGATTGCGGCGCTCTTCCGGCTCGAGCTGGGTGTATCGGAGCACCAGCGTCTGCGGAAAGGTTAACGTGGCGTCGCTGAAATACATCCAGTTCACGAACGCGCCATAGGCGGGATCTTCGGGTCCGACCATCAGTGGCGTCGGTCCATGCTTGATGCCGAGATAGTGGCAGATGCCGGAGGACTCGGTCATTTTCGTCTCGCCGTCGACCATGAAGGGAATCGTGCCCAGCGGATTGAGCGCGAGATACTCCTTGGCGAAGACCCGCGGCGGGAACGGCAGCATCTTGAGCTCGTAGGGCAGCCCCATCTCCTCCAGCATCCAGAGCGGACGGAATGAGCGCGCGGCGTCGCAGTGATAGAGCGTGATCATCAGGAACTTCCTTTGCTGCCGGGCAGCGTCCCCATCATCTTGCACAGGACCATCAGCATGACCTCGTCGGCGCCGCCGCCGATCGATGTCAGACGGCTGTCGCGATAGGCACGGCTGACCGGCGTCTCGTTGGTAAAGCCCATTCCACCCCAATATTGCAAGCAGGCGTCGGTAAGCTCGCGGCCGAGTCGCCCGGCCTTCAGCTTGGCCATGGTCGCAAGTTTCGTGACATCCTCGCCCGCCACAAGCGCCTCTCCGGCACGGTAGATCAGCGCGCGCAACAGCTCGACCTCGGTCTGCATCTCCGCGAGCTTGAAATGAACGACCTGGTTGTCGAGGATCGACTTCCCAAAGGCCTTGCGATTGCGGGTGTATTCGATGGTCTCGTTGATAATGTATTCATGCGCCTTCAGGCAGGCGGCCGCACCCCAGAGCCGCTCCTCCTGGAACTGGATCATCTGGTAGGTAAAGCCCTTGCCCTCCTCGCCGATCCGGTTGCGCTTGGGCACGCGGACATTGTCGAAGAAGATCTGCGCGGTGTCGGAGGAACGCATGCCCATCTTGTCGAGCTTGCGCGCGACCGTGACGCCCTTGGTCTTCATGGGCACACAGATCAGCGATTTGTTGCGGTGAACGGACCCGTCGCCCGTATTGGCGAGCAGACAGATCCAGTCGGCCTGGGTGCCGTTGGTGATCCACATCTTGCCACCATCGATGACGTAATCGTCGCCGTCCCCGCGCGCATTGGTCTTGATCGAGGCCACGTCAGAACCCGCGCCGGGCTCCGAGACGCCAATGCAGGCCACATAGTCGCCAGAGATCGAGGGCGCCAGGAATTCGCGCCGCACTTCATCGGAGCCGAACCGCGCCAGCGCAGGAGTCGCCATGTCGGTCTGCACCCCGATCGCCATCGGCACGCCGCCGCAATTGATCGCGCCGAGTTCCTCCGCCATCATCAGCGCATAGGAATAGTCGAGGCCGGAGCCGCCGAATTCGACCGGCTTGTTCAGCCCGAGAAAGCCGAGCCTGCCCATCTTCCTGAACAGCTCGTGCGCCGGGAAGATGTCGGCCTTCTCCCATTCATCGACATGCGGATTGATCTCGTTGGCAATGAATTTTTGCAAGGAACGGCGGATCTCGTCGTGGTCGGCGGTGAACAGCATCTTGTTAGCCCAGTTCTTGGTATCTCTGAGGTGCTCGTCATGGCCGGGCTCGTCCCGGCCATGACGGAGAAAGAGGTCACAACCCCATCTGCCGCGACGCGAGATCCTTCATGATCTCCTCGGTGCCGCCGCCGATCGCGTTGACCTTGACCTCACGGTAGATGCGCTCGGCCTTGATGCCGCGCATGAAGCCGGCGCCGCCAAAAATCTGCACCGCTTCCGAGGCGCAGAACGCCATGGTCTGGGTCGCCTGGTTCTTCATCATGCAGATTTCGGCGACCGGGCTTTCGCCCTGCTCCAGCCGCCAGGCCAGCATCTCCAGCATCGCTTGCGATGCGGCGACCTTCTGCGCCATGTCGACGATCTTGTGGCGGATCACCTGGTGCTGCGCGAGCGGCTTGCCGAAGGTCTTGCGCTCCTTGGCGTAGGCAATGGCCTCGTCGAGGCAGACGCGCGCGAACGCGGTGCAGCCCGCCGCCATGCCCATGCGCTCGCTGTTGAAATTCCGCATGATGATCTTGAACCCCTGGCCTTCCTCGCCGATCAGGTTTTCCGCCGGTACGCGGCACTCGTCGAAATGCAGGGTCGCGGTGTCGGAGGCCCACCAGCCCATCTTCTTCAGCTTTGTCCGGGACAGGCCGGGCGTATCCCCCTCGATCAGGAGCAGGCTGACGCCGCCGGCGCCCTCGCCGCCGGTGCGCACCGCAACGGTCAGATAGTCGGCACGCATCCCGGATGTGATGAAGGTCTTCTCGCCGCTCACGACGTAGTGATCTCCGTCGCGCCGCGCCTTGGTGCGGAGGCCCGCGACATCAGAGCCGCCGCCCGGCTCGGTGATCGCGAGCGCGGAGATTTTCTCACCCGCGAGCACCTGAGGCAGCACGCGCGCCTTCACCTCGGGGCGCGCGGCCCGCGCGACCGGCGGCGAACCGATCGTATGGCTCATCAAGCTGGCGCTGACACCGCCGGCGCCAGCCCGCGCCAACTCCTGGCTGGCGACGATCCTCATGAACTGGTCGGCGGCGATCCCGCCATATTCCTCGGGGAAACCGAGTCCCAAGAGCCCGATCTCGGCCGCCTTGCGATAGAGCGCGCGGGGGAATTCACCGGCCTCATCCCACTCGTGGGCGAAGGGCGCAATCTCCTTGTCGACGAAGCGGCGCATCACCTCGCGAAAGGCGTCATGCTCGGCGGTATAGAACGGGCTCATCATCGCACTCTCGCCTTGCTGGCGGATTCGTCTCGTCCACCATGGCCGGAACCTTGGCGGCTCACTTGCGCGGAGTGGCTGGCCGAGCCCCGCTCCAAGCAAGCTCGCTCTAGCAACTCAACGCAAGACGATTTTCATCGCTCGCGCGCCAACTCCGGATCAAAAAAAGGATGGTGCACAAACTCCGGCTGGCCCTTGGGCCATGCCGGGCATGGTGCATGGCAATAGGGACGCGGGCGGCACAAGTCCGCCGAGGGAGGAATTCTTGGCCGTTCGTTACTACGACTGGATCGCCCACCATGGCCGCCGCACACCGAACAAGATTGCGGTGATAGACCTCGCGAGCGAGCGCCGCTTTACCTATGCGCAGCTCGACGCGCGCATCTCGCGTCTCGCGTCATTTCTGCGCCATGCGCTGAAAGTCTCGCGCGGCGAGCGGGTCGCGGTGCTGGCGCTGAACACGACCGATACGCTGGAGGTGCAATTCGCCTGCGGGCGGTTAGGTGCGATCTTCGTGCCGCTGAACACCCGCCTCACCGTTCCCGAACTCCAGTTCATCACCGCAGATTGCGCGCCGAAGGTGATGATCCACGACACCGATCTCGCCGAAACGGCGCTGGCCGTGGCAAGGCTCTGCGGCATTGCGACGAGCCTGCTGCTTGGCCCCAGCGGGACTTATGAGGCCGGCATCGCCGCCGCAAAGCCACTCGAGAAAATCGAGGAGGTGACCCTCGATGACGTCTCGACCATCATGTACACCTCGGGCACAACGGGTCATCCCAAGGGCGCCACCATCACCCATGGCATGACCTTCTGGAATTGCGTCAATCTCGGCGGCCCCGCCTGCATCGGGCCGTCCTCGGTGCTGCTCACCGTGCTGCCGCTGTTCCACACCGGCGGCCTGAATTGCTACACCAATCCGGTGCTGCACGCCGGCGGCACCGTGATGATCATGCGCGCCTTCGATCCCGGCACGGCGCTCGGCCTGATCAACGATCCCGCACAGGGCATCAACGTGTTCTTCGGCGTGCCCGCGATCTACCAGTTCATGGCCCAGCATCCGGCGTTCGCGACCACCGACCTCGGCCGGTTGATCGTGGGAGGTGTCGGCGGCGCACCAATGCCGGTGCCGCTGCTCAAGGTGTGGGAGGCGCGTGGCGTCGCACTCCAGCAGGGCTACGGCATGACCGAGACCTCGCCGGCCGTGCTGGTGCTCGACCGCGAGGATGCGGCACGGAAAGCCGGCTCCGCCGGCAAGCCGGTGCTGCACACGGAAGTGCGCATCGTGCGTCCTGACGGCGGCGACGCCGATGTCGGCGAACTCGGCGAGCTCTGGGTCAAGGGACCGAACATTACGCCCGGCTACTGGAACAGGCCGGAGGCGAACAAGACGTCGTTCACCGATGGCTGGCTGCACACGGGCGACGCGACACGCGTCGATGAGGAAGGTTTTTATTACATCGTCGACCGCTGGAAGGACATGTACATTTCCGGTGGCGAGAACGTCTATCCGGCCGAGGTCGAGAACGTCCTGCACCAACTCGACGCTATCGCGGAAGCCGCCGTGATCGGCATTCCCGATCCGCAATGGGGCGAGGTTGGCCTCGCCATCGTCGCGGCCAATCCCGGCCAGCGGTTGACCGAGACAGATGTCTTCGCGCACTGCGCGGCGAATCTCGCGCGCTTCAAATGTCCACGCCAGGTCCGCTTCGTCGATGCGTTACCCCGCAACGCCACCGGCAAGATCCACAAGCCGACCTTGCGCAAGGAATTCTCAGGCGCCTCGGAAGTCGACAAGAAAGCCGCCAACGCCTGATCAAAGCGCCCCTCTCGCGGGCACTTTTCTTTTTGACGTGCGTGTTCCAACCCAGAAAAGCCAAGGAATTTTCATGAACAAGAAACTCTCCCTGCTCGCCGCAGCAACGGCGCTGATGCTGCTGACAGCCCAAACCGCGTATGCGCAAAAGGCGTACGACACCGGCGTCACCGACACCGAGATCAAGATCGGCAATGTCGAGGCCTATTCCGGCCCGGCTTCCGCCTACGGCGTCATCGGCAAGACCGAGGAAGCCTATTTCAAGATGATCAACGATCAGGGCGGCATCAACGGCCGAAAGATCAATTGGATCTCCTACGACGACGGCTACTCGCCGCCTAAGACCGTTGAGCAGATCCGCAAGCTGATCGAGAGCGACGAGGTCTTCCTGGTGTTCAACGCGCTGGGCACGCCGACCCAGACCGCCGTGCAGAAGTATCACAATTCCAAGAAGGTGCCGCAGCTGTTCCTCGCCACAGGCGCCAGCAAGTGGAATGACCCGAAGAACTTTCCCTGGACGATGGGCTTCCAGCCCAGCTACCGCGTCGAGGCACAGATCTTCGCGAAGTATATTCTGAAGGAGAAGCCGGACGCGAAGGTCGCGATTTTTTATGCCAACGACGATTTCGGCAAGGACTACCTCGCCGGCATCAAGGACGTGTTCGGTGACAAGGCATCGAAACTGATCGTGGCCGAAGAGAGCTACGAGACGTCGGAACCCTCGATCGATGCTCATATCGTCAAGCTCAAGGGCACCGGCGCCGATGTCTTCGTGAACATCGCCACGCCGAAATTCGCGGCGCAGGCGATCAAGAAGATCGCGGAGCTGGAGTGGAAGCCGATGCATCTCATGACCGATGTCTCGGTGTCCATCGGCGCGGTGATGAAGCCTGCCGGCCTCGAGGCATCCGAAGGGGTGCTGTCGGCTGGTTATCTGAAGGATGCGTCGGATCCGCAGTGGAAGGATGATGAGGGCATGAAGAAGTTCATGGTCTTCGTCGACAAATACATACCCGGTGCAAATATTTCGGACGCCAATCTGGTTTACGCCTATGCCGCAGCCCAGACCATGGTGCAGGTGCTGAAGCAGGCGGGCGACAATCTGACCCGTGAGAATGTGATGAAGCAGGCAGCGAGCCTCAAGGACTTCGTGCCCGACACACTGATCCCGGGCATCAAGATCAACACCTCCGCCACGGACTTCGCGCCGATCGAGCAGCTCAAGATGTGGCGGTTCAAGAAGGGCCAGTGGGAACTGTTCGGCGATATCATCAGCGCCGAAACGGGCGGCTAGTTCGACTGAGAGCAACAGCCTGAATCGACCGAATAGCGGCCGAAGGGCCGCTATTCTTTTCCAGCAAGCGACGGCGCTGTTCCCGCGCTTTCAACCTCGATCATGTCGTCGCCGACGTCGATGCCCGCGATCGGCAGGCCGAGACGACGCGAATCGCCGACGCCCCTGAACATGGGGCATGCCCAGGCGAGGGTGGCGATGCCTGACGGCGGCAGATCGAGGCTCAGCCTGTAGCTGTCACAACCGGTCACGACCGCTTCGGGGCGGATGGCCGTGCCATCGACATAGAATCGCGTGTCTATCGTATCTAGCGGTGCGCGAAGTGCGGGGCTTCGAACGCGGACAATGGTGCGGCCCGGCTTCCCCTTGATGCGCACGGCTGCCTCTGGTTCGCTCCAGCGGAAAGTGTGACCGGCAGAGAACTCTTCGGCATGGAATCCGATCTGCGCGACAACGCGCTCACCAAGGAGCCCGTCAACAGGTCCCGCATCTCGTCCGAGACGGTGAATGCAATCGAGCCTCTGATGCCGGATCAGCGCGGCGATGTATCGCCGCATCCATCGCGCGATCGCATCGCTCGATCCGGCGGCCGTCACAGCGACCAGCACGGCCCGCGCGTGCCATGCCGCCAGCCGCGCGAAACCGCGCGCGCCGAGACCGCCGAGCAGCGCCGGCACGGCCCAACGCCATACCGCCAGCCATTTCTCGCCAGGCCCTCCCCCGCCGTCACCGAGGCTGGAGCGCAGGAGCGCGTTCAGTGCATTGCGGGCGAGCGACGCGCCGGCCTCGCTCCGCGAGCTCCACTCGACCGGAATGTCGAGCAGCTCGCTGCCGGCATCGTTGCGGGCCTCGCTCAGATAGCGAATCTCGCCTTGCACGAAGTCGAGCGTGAATTGCTTCAGCTCGCCGATCTCACCGACATAGTAGTGATGGAAGCGCGCCTCCTCGAGATAGCCGATGGAATGACCTCTCGCGTGATAGGCGGCGGCGAGCACCCATTCGGCGAAATGACCGAGCTCCTCGCGCAGGCCGCCGCATTCCCGGTAGACGTCGTGCCGCGTCACGAAACACTGATCCAGGACCTTGCGCCAGGGATGCTGCTTCATACCGAACTCGATGTCGGCCTGGTACATGGCGGCCTCTGCCACGGATAACCGGTTATGGCAGATCGGGATCGAACGGCAGGAAAAGCCGGCCCAATCGGGATGAGCATCGATCGCGCGAATGCAGAGTTCGATCACGTCGGGTTCGGGCCGGCAGTGCGATTCCGTGAAGAACAGATAGCTGCCGCGCGCCTTCGTCGCGCCGAATGCGCAGAGCCCGATGTCGTGTTCGGAATCGGTGAATTCGAGGCGAGCCCTGTTGCCGGCCAGCGCCTTCAACTGCTCGCGTGCCGTGAAATCCGGAGGCACGACCAGAATGATCTCGTAGAGCGATGTGTCGGCAGTTTGCGACGTCCAGCCGAGCCAGGACATCTCCCACTGCCCGCGGTGAGATTCGAGCGGGATAATGATTGAGAACAGCGGAGATTCGCCGTCGTAGAGTGCGGACGCGTCCTGCATGTCCCCTTATAGACGCATGCTCGTCATTCCGGATAATTTCTTGCGGGCTATACCGACAGAAACAGCGCGAACGATTCTTCCACCGTTCGGCGCAGAAGCTTTTGGTACAATTCGTGGTTAGCATCGCCGGGCGCGACCCGACCCAGCGAGGGCTTCGCGAAGTTTCGGAGCGGCACATAAGCGATCGGCGCTGCGATCGGCGTCAGCTGCGAGCCGGGACCGGCGCGGAGCGTCGAGATGATCCCGTACATCTCGCCGGCGACCGTCGGCCGCGACACAGTGATCACGCGATGCTGGCCGTGCTTGATGATGACGAGATAGATGAAGCCGGACTGATGCGGCACGGCGACCTCGCCGGTGTGTTCATAGGCGGCATCGGTCCGCTCGCCCTCGCGGAACACCAGTGAAGAGACCTTCGGCTCCCAGACGATCTCGGTGCGGTAGGCGAAGATCGCGTCCTTGTCGCCGAACGACGGTCGCAGCGTGATGTAGACGTCCTCGAGCCACGTCACCGCGCGATGGGCATAGGAGCCGAGGCTGTCGGGCGCGACATCGTTTGCGGCCGGAGGCGTCACTACGGCGGCGCTTCTGCGCAGGGAGACGCCCAGCGCCTGCTCCAGCCGCACCGTGGTCGCCAGCGTGAACGGCCGTCGGCCGCCGAGCACCTTCTCCAGCGTCGACAGGCTGAGCTTGGCCTGCTCGGCCAGCGCCTGCCGGGAGATCCGGCGCCTGGCGAGCTCCTCGCGAATGGTCTCCGCGATCTCGCGGCTCTGCTCGTCCGACAGCTGCTTGTCGGTGAATTTGTCCTGCGTCTGCATCGTGGCCCTGCTCCAGGACGACATCCTAGCAGGACGGACAAACCAGCACAAAACCGCACTTCGCCATCTCGGAGGCGGCCGGCCGGGCCGGCCGTGGCGGAACATTGCCGATCATTCTGCTCGCGAAATCGGGCCGTCCCGGCGGATGCTCGGGGCCAGCAAACATGCTCGGGAGCAGGCCAAATGGATACTTTTGACACGACGGACAGCAACGAACACCCTTGGCTGGGCAGACTGATCGTGGTCGGACTGTTCCTTCTGGCGCAGGGCATCGCGGTGATGCTGGTCGCCTTCGTGGCCCTGCTGGTGAGCTTCGAGCCGGGCTGGTCGGCGACGACGGAGCAGGCCAGCCTGCTCCAGCCCGGCGATGCCAAATCCGGTTCTCTCCTCCTCAAGGAGGATGGCGCCTACACGGAAGCGATCCGCCTCGGCATCGACGTCGACATCACGGTGTCGGGCCCGACACTGCGAGCACGAGTCACCCAAATCTTTCGCAACCCGACGAAGGACTGGGTCGAGGCGACCTATGTCTATCCGCTCCCCGCGGACGGCGCCGTCGATTCGCTGAAGATGGTGGTCGGCAACCGCGTCATCGTCGGGGACATCAAGGAGCGGCAACAGGCGCGCATGATCTACGAAGAGGCGCGCCGCGCCGGCCAGAAGGCCGCGCTCACCGAGCAGGAGCGGCCGAACATCTTCACCAACTCGGTCGCCAATATCGGCCCTGGCGAAACCGTGCTGGTGCAGATCGAATATCAGGAGCCGGTGCATCAATCCGGCAACGAATATTCGCTGCGCCTGCCGCTGGTGGTCGGGCCGCGCTACAATCCGGCGCCGATCGTCCAGAGCGTCGATTTCCGCAACGATGGCTCCGGCTGGGGCGCGACCAACTCGGACCCGGTGCCGGACCGCGACCGCATCTCGCCGCCCGTGCTGGATCCCGCCAGGAATGCACCGGTCAATCCGACCAGCATCACGGTGCGTCTGAACGCCGGCTTTGCGCTCGGCGAGGTCACGAGCCCCCATCATAACGTCAAGGTCGCGAGCCCGGACAATACGATGCGAATCGTCTCGCTTGCCGACGGTGCCGTGGCTGCCGACCGCGATTTCGAACTGACCTGGAAGCCAGCGGCCGTGAAGGCGTCGTCGGTCGGCTTATTTCGCGAGCGCGTCGGCGACGCCGATTATTTGCTTGCCTTTGTCACCCCGCCCGCCGCCGAGCAGGCGACGCAGAAGCCGCGGCCGCGCGAGGTGATATTCGTGATCGACAATTCCGGCTCGATGGGCGGCACGTCGATCGTTCAGGCCAAGGCGAGCCTCACCTACGCGCTCTCCCGTCTCCAGCCGACCGACCGTTTCAACGTCATCCGTTTCGACGATACCATGGACGTGCTGTTTCCGGTCTCCGTCGCGGCGGATGCCGAGCGTGTCGGTGAAGCCACCTCGTTCGTCAGCGCGCTGCAGGCGCGTGGCGGCACCGAGATGGTGCCGGCGATGCGGGCCGCGCTGACCGACAAGCTTGGCGACGCCGGCATGGTTCGCCAGGTCGTATTCCTGACCGACGGTGCGATCGGCAACGAGCAGCAATTGTTCGAAACGATCACGGCGATGCGCGGCCGCTCGCGCGTGTTCATGGTCGGCATCGGGTCGGCGCCCAACACCTATCTGATGACGCGCGCCGCCGAGCTCGGCCGCGGTGCCTTCACCCATATCGGCTCCGTCGAGCAGGTCGAGGAGCGCATGCGCGGCCTGTTTGCCAAGCTCGAGAACCCGGCCGTGACCGGGCTGAGCGTAAAGTTCTCCGAAGCGAAGGCCGACGTCACACCGACGATCATTCCCGACGTCTATCGCGACGAGCCGCTGGTGCTGGCGGCAAAGCTCGACACGCTTGCGGGCTCGGTCGAAATCAAGGGCCGCGTCGGTGACCGCCCATGGTCGGTGACGCTGCCGCTGCAAAATACGGCCGAAGGCAACGGCCTGTCGAAGCTTTGGGCCAAGCGCAAGATCGCCGATGCCGAAGTGGCGCGCACCCTGCGCGAAATGACGCCCGAAGACTCGGACAAGGCAATCCTGGCACTGGCGCTCGACCATCAGATCGTCACGCGGCTCACCAGCCTCGTCGCGGTCGACAAGACGCCGAGCCGTCCCGAAGGCGAGCCGCTCAAGCCCAGCGAATTGCCGATCAACCTGCCGGCCGGTTGGGATTTCGCGAAGGTCTTTGGCGAACGACAGCAGGTCCCAGCGCAGCTCCGCGAGCGTCACGCCGATGCACGCAACCAGCCGGCCACGAGGCGACCGACGCCCGCTGCACCGGATGCGATCCGCCTGCCCAAGACCGCGACCTCGGCCGAGCTGAAAATGACCGCAGGCCTGATCTTGGTCGTGCTCGCCCTGATCCTGTTCGTGTTCAAGCGGCGTCAGTCCTTGCTCACTGACGCCGCTTGAGAGAGGAGCCCCCCGAACTCCTCTGTTAGCGCGCGCGGCTGCCCGTCCCACACACCAACGGCCGCGCGCGCCTTTTTGAACTCCCCCTCTCACCTTCGTCATTGCAAGCGAAGCATCCAGAAACTCATCCACGGAGACAGTCTGGATTGCTTCGTCGCTTCGCTCCCCGCAATGACGGGAATTAGTACAATGCCGCGCATCATCTCTCCCCTCGCTCTCGCCCTGATCGGCATCATCCTGTTCGGCGACGGCGCCTACATCCATGCCAAAGCATGGCTCGCGCAGGTGCTGCTGGAGCGCGCATTCGACCAGAGCGTTGCGACCGGCGAGGTGGTCAGGCCATGGTCATGGGCCGATACTTGGCCGGTTGCGCGAATCGAGGTGAGGCGGATCGGCGCCCGCGCGATCGTACTGGAAGGCGCGAGCGGCCAGGCGCTCGCTTTCGGGCCCGGCCATATCCGCCAAACGGCTGACGCGGGCGAGCGGGGCGTTGCCGTATATGCAGCGCACCGCGACACTCATTTCCGTTTCCTGCGGAATGTCGCCATTGGTGACCTGATCGACGTCACACGCAGTGATGGCAAGCACTTTCGTTTTCGCGCGGATTCCTCCGCTGTGGTTCGCTTCGATGCCTCGGGGATCGATCCTGCGGCACGGGCAGCCGAACTCGTGCTCGCGACCTGCTGGCCGTTCAACGCCGTCGCGTCCGGCCCCGAGCGCTACATCCTGCATGCTACCCTGATCGGCACTGATGAATAGCGGTTCGCAATCGATCCGCACCCCCCTCTTGAATCCGCCCGACCTGTAGGGACAATGCCGCTCGATGGAACCCCTGAACCGGCGCCGTCGACCGCAGACCCATCAGAATGGCCTATTGAGCATTTCCGCTGTAATTTGCGAGAAGACGGTGATGGATGAGGAGTTCAGGCAGCGTCTCGAACAGCTGGAAAGCCGCGTCGCGCTCCTGGAGAGGAACCAGGATCTTATCGCCGCCGGGCAAAGACGCTCCTCGCTTCGGAGCCTCTGGCGCCGCCCGCCGATGTGGACCTTCGAGCAATATCCGCCGCGCCTGCTCAACCTGACGGCTTTCCCGCGAGCTCCTGCGATCCATCCGGGCGCGCCCAGAATCGCGATGGTCACTCCGAGCTACAACCATGCGCAATATCTCGGCGCCACGATCGACAGCATCGTCAGCCAGAACTATCCGGACCTGTATTATCACGTGCAGGACGGCGCCTCGATCGACGGCACGCTCGATCTCCTGAAGAGGCGCGGCGATAGCCTGAGCTGGAGCAGCGAACCGGACAAGGGGCAATCCAGCGCCATCAATCTCGGCTTCGTCGGCGCCGAGAGCGAGATCATGGCCTATCTCAACAGCGACGACGTGCTGCTGCCCGGGACACTTGCGTATGTCGCAAATTACTTCATCGCACATCCGCGTGTCGACGTCGTCTACGGCCATCGCGTCTTCATCGATCGCGAGGGACTCGAGGTCGGCCGCGCCGTGCTGCCGCCTCATGACGGCAAGGCGTTGCGATATGCCGACTACATTCCGCAAGAGACGATGTTCTGGCGCAAGCGCGTATGGGACAGGATCGGGCCGATCGACGAGAGCTTACACTACGCGATGGACTGGGACTTCATCCTGCGGGCGCAAGCCGCAGGATTCAAATTTGCACGCTTGCCGCGATTTCTCGCCTGCTTCCGAATCCATGACGCACAAAAGACGGCATCGACCTATGCGGTCGGCGTCAGGGAGATGGGCATCCTGCGGCGACGCATTCTCGGCTTCGAACCGACACAGATGCAGATCCGGCGCGCCATCGCTCCTTATCTGGCGAAGCAGCTGGCCTATCACTACGCCTACAAGCTCGGCATCCTGCGATACTGAACCACGGCGCGAGCAGTGATCCCAAAATGTCGATCACCAGGGCTTGGCGCGCGCTCATTCCACCGCACGGCATACCCGCCCACGTGGTTGCCAGTCCGAAGAACTCGCCATAGAACAGAGTGACGCACCGCCAACAAGAACAACAGGTGAGGTCACACCATGGAAGCTCGCGTATCTGCCGCCTCAGCTTCATCGCGCCCATGGTCTCCGCCGCCCGATGCCAGCGACATCGTCAAGGGCATCCACGCCATGCTGCATCCGCGCAACATCGTGCTGGTGGGCGCGACCGACAAGCCCGGCAACTATGCCGAGCGCATCTGGAACAATTTGGTCAAATACGGCTACGAGGGCGGGCTCTATCCCGTCAATTCCAAGCGCGACACCATCTGGGGTGTCCCCTGCTACAAGGACTTTGCAAGCCTCCCGGAGAAGCCCGACCACGTGCTGGTGCTGGTGCCGGCGCGCTTTGCCGTGCAGGTGATCCGCGATGCCGCCGCGGCCGGCGCGCGCTCGGCCACCATCGTCACCTCGGGCTTCAGCGAGTTGCAGGACGAGGAAAGCCAGAAGCTCGCCGCCGAACTGCAAGCGGCCGTGCGCGAGACGGGATTGGCGGTCACCGGCCCGAACTGCCTCGGCAATTTGAGCGCGGGCGAAAAGCTCTTCACCAATATCGACGACCGTATCGTCACCATGGAACAGGGCGCGGTGGCGATTGCCGGGCAATCCGGCGCCATCGTCATGGCGATCCGCCAGGCCCTGGAAGATCGCGGCGTCGGGGTCGGCTACATGGTGACGACCGGCAACGAGGCAGGGCTCGAGACGCCGGACCTGATGCGCTATTTCGCCGAGGATCCTAGCATCAAGGTGATCGTGGTCTACCTCGAAGGCGTGCGCAACACCAAGGCATTCCGGGACGCCTGCAAGGCGGCGCGCGCCGCGAGCAAACCGGTGATCGCGCTCAAGCTCGGAGCGTCCGAGGGCGGCCGCGCGGCGGCGATGGCACATACCGGCGCGCTCGCGGGCTCGATCGAGACCTTCGACGCCATTGCAACGCGCGAAGGGGTCATCAGGGTCGGCGGGCTCGACGAGCTGATCGAGACCACCGAATGTTTCGTCCACGCCGCAGTGCCCAGGGGCGACCGGCTCGCCGCAGTGACGCTATCCGGCGGCAAGCGCGGCATGCTGATCGACGCCTTCGATGCAGAAGGCCTGAATTTTGCACCACTCAGCTCGCATGTCGGCTCGGAGCTGGCAAAGATGCTCGGGCCGGGCTCGATCGTCGGCAACCCGCTCGACGCCGGCTTTGCCGCGGTGGTCGATCCCTCCGTCTACATGAAATCGATCGGGCTGATGATCGACGACCCCGATATCGACATCGTCATCATCGATGCCGAGCTGCCGAAAGCGCCGCACGAGCTGCGCGAGCGCAATCTGCGCATCGTCGACGAGATGGCGAGCCGGGCCGGCAAGCCGGTGATCTATATCAGCGCGATGTCGATCGGCTTCACGGAGTTCACCAAGACCTTGCGCAAGTCGCTGCCGCATCTCGCGGTCATGCAGGGCATGGATCGCGCGGTGACTGCGATCAAGTCGCTGCTCGACTACGCCAAGCTGCGCAAGGAAGTGCCTGATATCGTCTCCAGCTCGAAGCCTGCAGCGCGCGCCGTGCTTGAGAAGGCGCTGAAATCGGCAATTGGCGCCGCGCTCGACGAGGTCGCCTCCAAGAAGCTGCTGAAGGCCTATGGCATCCCGATCTCGAAGGAGGCAATCGCACAGACGGCAGCCGAGGCCGTGAAGATCGCCAAGCAGATCGGCTTCCCCGTCGTGGCCAAAGTCGTCAGCGCCGAGATCCTGCACAAATCAGATATCGGCGGCGTGGTGCTGAATCTCAACAACCCGGCCGCGGTGAAGAAGGCGTTCGCCGACATCACCGCGCGGCTGAGCAAGCTGAAGGGCAAGCCGAAGCTCGACGGCATCCTGATCGCGCAACAGGTGAAGGCAGATCTGGAACTGGTGGTCGGCGCCTCCCTCGATGCCGAGATGGGCCCGGTCGTGCTGTTCGGCACTGGCGGCATCGACATCGAGCTGATGAAGGACGTCGCGCTCGCCGGCGCGCCGCTGGACGAGGCTGAGGCTCGACTCCTGATCGGCCGCACCAAGGCCGGTATCAAGATGCGCGGCTATCGGGGCAAACCGGCCTTGCACGAGGCCTCCGCGGTGAAGGCGCTGGTCGGCCTGTCCAACCTGATCGCGGATGCTGGCGACCGGATCGCCTCGATCGACGTCAATCCGTTCCTGATCAATGCCAAAACAGGCGTCGCCGTCGATGCCCTGATCGTGCTGAACAATGCTGCGGCCAAGAACACCGCCGGGCATTGATGTCGCTGAGGGCGGTTTAGCGCAGCGTAATCCGCCAATCCTTGCGACAAAACGCGAGAGGAAGTGGCGGGTTACGCTTCCCTAACTCGCCCATCCTATTATTGCGGCCACGCCATCATCCTTCCAACTTCCCCGCTTTGGCCGTAAAATCATCCCGCATGGCACGCGCGAGCAATCTGGTGATCGGAACGGCGACGCTGGCGGTGATCGCCGTGGCGTTCGGCGGCGTGCTCGGCGTGCAGAAATGGCGCACCCTCCAGAGCCGCAGCCAGTTGCGCGTGGTATTCGAGGGGGGCTCCGCCAGCGGATTGCGCCGCGGCGGACCGGTCAATTTCGATGGCGTCCCCGCCGGCCAAATCCTGTCGATCAAGCTGGACAATCCGCGCAAGGTCGTGGCCCTGGTGATGCTCGACAATACCGCGCCGATACGCAAGGACACCGTCGCGGGCATCGAGTTCCAGGGCCTCACCGGCGTCGCCGCGGTCTCGCTGATCGGCGGCGCGCCCTCGGCGCCGCCAGTGCCGCTGGACTCGGACGGCGTCCCCGTGCTGACCGCCGATCTCAGCGATGCCGAATCGATCGTCGACACCCTGCATAGCGTCGACCGTACGATCGTCAGCAACGCCCCGGCGATCAAGGAAGGCCTGCGCACGTTCGAGAACTACACCGCCGATCTCCGGAGCAAGGGCGGCGAAATCGATTCCGTCATGGCCAGGGTCGACAGCGCCTTCGCGGGCTTCGACAAGGCGGTCACAAAGATCGAAGGCGTGGTGCCCGGCTTTGCCGACGGCAAGGCGGATGAGCTGTTCGAAAAGATCCAGGGATTGCACGAACTCGCCGACACCATGAAAAAGAAATCGGCGAACTTCCTCGATGACATCCGTCGCTCGCTGCTCGACGTCAGCGAAGCCGCCAACAAGATGAGCGGGACACCCACGCCGGCCGCCGCTCCGCGACCGCCCCGGAAGCCGGCGCAGCAGAAACGGTAGCGCCTACCACGCGTAGCGGACGACGCCCTTGCCGGCGTAAGAGCGGGTGACGTTCGAGAACTCGCCCTCGAAAGTCGCCGACGCAGACCAGCCGTTCATCCAGCTCATCTGCACCGCCGCTGTGGTCAGCGCGGAATCGTGTGCTTGGGCGGCGCCGTTCACCACGAACGCCGATCCCGGCAACGTTTGGAAGACCGCACCGATGGTGCGATCCGGATTGTAGTCATGCGCCCAGGCGACGCGGCCGCGCAAGGTTATCAGGCCGCCGGCTGCGGCAAAGGACTTGTCCGCGCGCAGACCGAGTTCGGTGCGGGTGCTGGTCACGTCCTTGGCGGCATAATTCAGCGCGAAGACGTTGCTGCCGACCACAGCGAACTCCGAATAGCTCGGAAGGCTGAACACGGTGGCCTGGAGCGCCGCATAGGGGGTGAGGCCGATCCACTGCCAGGCATAGCGATAGCCGCCCTCGACACGGCCCGAGAGCGCGTTGGCGTTGAACTGCGCACGCAATTGATCCACGCCGGCGGCGGTGACGATGCGATTGGTCGTGACGTCCTGCCAGCCATAGGCCAGCGCGGCCGTGACATAGGCCGGTCCTGCGTTGTGACGCACGAAGGCGCCGGCCTGGAACAAATCCGAGCGGCCCCAGCCGAGCCCGGTGACATTGAAGCCGGTGCCGCCGCCGGCGAGCGCAAAACCTACGATCGTCGACGGCGAGAAGCGATAATCCAGACCAACCGCCGTGCCGTACACGCTGCTGGTGGCGTTGTTCGAGCCAAGCGCCGCATTGCCGTCAGTGGCCTGCGAGCCGCCATAGCCGGCGGCCCAGACGTCCCAGCGCTGCTCGAATGTCAGCGGCGGTGCCTTGCGGTAGATCGAAGCAAGGGCTTCGTTCGCGTTCTTGCGGGTCGCGGCATAGGCAGTCGCGTTCGTCTCGTCGGCATAGGGCGTCGCGCCCGGTGCGCCGCCGCGTCCCGCGCTGAAGACGTCGGTCAACAAGCCGATAAATTGGTTCATCGCATTGAACGTCGTCTGCTGCGATCCCGTCCCTGATTCGCCGGAGGCTTGCGTCAGTCCCGTCGGCGAGAGATTCGCCAGCACCACGGGAAGGCTGCCGGTGTTGTCGAAGTAGTGCGTCAGAATGTTGGCGACATTCTGCTGGTTGATATTGAGGCCGCCGCCATAGCCCAGCGCGAGATCCAGGAAGACGTTGTTGGGGTCGTAGCTCAGGGTCGCATGCAGGTTCGATGACAAACCCGCGACGACCGGATTGAAGCTGTCGGGCAGCGTGCCCGCGTTCAGGATCGTGTAGTGCTTCGCGATCGAGCCGGTCGGTACGACGACGACCGTGGCGCCGGCGAGCGTCGCCGTTCCCGTGACGACCGCGACGCCGTTGCTGGTGCCCGAGACCTGCACCATGTAGTGCGACGCCGACGTAAACGAGAGATCACCGGACACGTTGAGCGTCCCGGTGGGACTGCCCGGTGCTAGCGTACCGCCGTTGACGGAGATGGAGCTTCCGACCGTGCCGACGCCACCGAACGTGCCGCCGGCCGCGACACTCACATTGCCATTGATGGTGCCGGCCAGCGTGAGCGTGCCGCCCAGCACGTTCCAGTCCTGATTACCCGTGCCGGTCACCGTCCAGGTCGAATTGTCGACCTTGTTGAAGGTCGAGAAGCCGTCATACTGAAGAAGGGGACCGATCAGGTCGAGGTTGAACGTATCCTTGCCGATGCCTCCGAGCTGGAACGTGTCGACGCCAGTGCCGAGCACCAGGCCGTTGATGATGCTGCCGGGTCCTAGCGTCAGCGTGTTGGGGCCGCAGACACAAAACTCGATTGCAGCGATTCCGGCCGCAGCGTTGATGGTCCCGGAGTTGAAGACGTTGGCCCCGCCGCTCACGCTGATGCCGACGCCGCCAGCACCGACGGTGATGGTTCCGGTATTGACAACGTGGTTTGTCGTTGTGAACGAGCTCACGTCGATGCCGAAGCCGGAATCGCCGACCGTGATCGTACCTCTGTTGATGATGGTGTTGGAATCACCGAGAGCTACGATGCCCTCGGCGAAATCGGCCCCTGTGATCCGTCCATTGTTGCTGATCGTGGAGGACAGGCCCGTAAACGCGATGCCCGCACCGCCCAGACCCACGCTGATCGTCCCGTTTTGGTTGATCGCGACCCGATTGCCCTGCACCGCAATGCCGGCGGACGTGCCATCGCCCGACTTGATCGAGCCACTATTGGTGACCTTGGCGTCATCACCGAACAAGGCGATGCCGGCACCAAAGTCGCCGGCCGTGATTGCGCCGAAATTGCTGACGATTTGAAAACTACCCTGCATAAAGATGCCAGCGGCACCCTGCCCGACCGAAATCGTGCCGGTGGCGGTGTTGGTGACCGTGTTGTTATCCATGGTCGCAACGATGCCGCCGGAGAAGCCGGAGGAATCGCCGACCTTGATCGCGCCTGCATTGGTCACGGTCGTGCCACCGAACGAAGCGAAAATCCCGATTGAATCATCGAGTCCGGTGATCGTGCCCGTCGCGGCGTTGGTGATCGTGTTGCTCTGGACCGCGAAGATGCCCGCGCCCGACGCGCCGATGGACAGCGCACCGCTGTTGCTAACGCTATTGTTGTTTCCTACCGAGATCGCGCTGCCGTGGTCGCCGGTGGTGACGGTCCCGGCATTGATGATGATGTTGTGATCGAGCGCGGAGATACCGAGGCCGTTATCAAGCACCGTGATGGCGCCGTTGTTGGTCACGGTGTTCGAATTGCCGCCATTGATGCCGGTGAGGCCCGAGCCCGCCGCCACCGTGCCGTTGTTAGTGATGACGTTGGTGTCATTGACGTTGATCGCCGCCGTGCCGTTATCGTTGACGCTGGCGCCAGTCAGCACATTTACGGTCAGATTGGTGACGCCGCCGCTTGCCGCAAAGCCGTCGGCATCGGTGCCGCTACAGGTGACGGTCTGCCCGCTTGCCGCCGGGTCGGGCGCGCAGTCCGCCTGCGCAGGTGTCGCCGATAGGCCGAGGCTGAGAACGACCGCCACGACAGACGAAGCGACCGCGGCAAGGCGCAGCCCAATCCGACCAGCCTTCGGCGGCCCAAATTCCACTTTGATGCCCTCAGTCCAGCGCTCCCCAGCGGCGCCGCCGGCAAACTAGGCCGCCGGGCCCCTCCGTGGAACTACGGAATCGGCGGAATCGCTGGGGGACAGCAAAACCGGACTGATTCAGCGGACCATGTTGCACCAGAGGCACGCTTTTCCGGCGCAGCCTGGTCGATCCACGACGTTTGCGTGTGCGGTTCGGTCGCAGTATTGACCGTCGTTCACATCAATGACTGATCATCTGGGGCGGCGCCGCGTCCCAACGGGAGCGAGCGGCACGCCTTCACACACACTGATTTGGGCAACGGCTTAGTAATTGGTGGGCGCCGCTTCATTCGGGATGCCGTCGATCGGGCATTCGGCGGTACCGGGCGTCGCGCGCGTCATCGCCTCGACCATGTCCCGGGTGCCTTCGGGATCGGCGATCCAGTTCTTGTAGAAATCATAGGGGCAGACGGCGAGGCCGCGCGGGCTTTCGCCGGAATTGATCATGCCGGTGTAGCCGCGGTGGACCAGCTTGTAGAGATGGTTCTGCGACTGGCCGTTGCGGCGCGCATCGCGGATCAGATGCTTCGACAGCTGGGCATATTGGATGCCGTAGTCCTCCTCGCCGCACTCGCCGAGGGTGCGGCCGTCGAAACCGATGATCGCGGAGTGACCGAAGTAAGAATAGACGCCGTCGAAGCCGGCAGCGTTGGCGACCGCGACATAGACATTGTTGGCCCATGCCATCGCTTTTGAAATCAGGATCTGCTGCTCCTTGGCCGGATACATGTAGCCCTGGCAGCGCACGATCAGCTCGGCCCCCTTCATGGCGCAGTCGCGCCAGATCTCCGGGAAGTTGCCGTCGTCGCAGATGATCAGGCTGACCTTCATCCCTTTCGGGCCGTCGGAGACATAGGTGCAATTGCCGGGATACCAGCCCTCGATCGGCACCCACGGCATGATCTTGCGGTACTTCTGCACGATGTCACCCTTGTCGTTCATCAGGATCAGGGTGTTGTAGGGCGCCTTGTGCGGATGCTCCTCGTGGCGCTCGCCGGTGAGCGAGAACACGCCCCACACCTTGGCCTTGCGGCAGGCCTCCGCAAAAATCGCGGTCTCTTCACCGGGCACCGCGCAAGCGGTCTCATACATCTCCTTGGAGTCGTACATGATGCCCTGGGTGGAGTATTCCGGGAAAATCACCAGGTCCATGCCGGGAAGGCCGGTCTTCATGCCCACCACCATGTCGGCGATCTTGCGGGCGCTGTCGAGCACCTCGGCCTTGGTGTGCAGGCGCGGCATCTTATAGTTGACCACCGCGACGCCGACGGTGTCGTTGCTGCTGGAGATGTCACCGTGAAGCATTTGAATTGCTCCTCTACTCTGTTTGAGATTGCCGCGTGAATCAGTGACTGATCATCCAGGGCCGCGCGGTGGGAAAACCCTTGGCACCGCTCCTGGTCTTGGTCACCAGCCGCGCCGGCTTGTTCTTATCCGGCGCGTTCTTTGACGAATTCTTGCCCGTGGAGCAGCAGCCGCAACCGGGGCCATGCGAGGCCTTGTATTGCGCCAGCGTCTGCGGCGCGTGCGTGCTGCGCTCGTTGGCGGCGTGAGCCTTGCGCGTCTCCGACGGCATGCAGAAGAAGTTCGGGGCGGTCAGAATCACGCGGGGCGCCATGATTTCACATTGCGGACAGGCTTGCGGATCGTCGCATTCGGCCATCGGGAGCATATCCTTGAACGGACCGCAATCGTCACAGAGATATTCATAGACCGGCATCGCATCATCCCTACGCTGTTGTCTGTGAGAGAACTGTCGCGGCGGATGCGGGGCGGCAGATACGCCGTCTCGCATCCGGTCGCGCAGGGATTACTTGTCCGGCGATATCGGCATCTGGATATCGCCCTTGATGTGCTTGATCGGACCTGCCGAGGACGGCATCACGTCGAAGTCGAAGATTTCCGTCGGCAGCCATAATGTGGCACAGGCATTGGGCACGTCGACGACGCCGGAGATGTGCCCCTGAACCGGTGCCGTACCAAGGATCGAATAGGCCTGGGCGCCGGAGTAGCCGAACTTCTTCAGATATTCGATCGCATTCAGGCAGGCCTGGCGGTAGGCGATGGTGACGTCGAGATAGTGCTGCTTGCCGGCCTCGTCGACCGAGATGCCTTCGAAGATCAGATAGTCCTTGTAGTTCGGTGTGATCGGCGACGGCTTGAAGATCGGATTCTTGACGCCGTACTTCGCCATGCCGTCCTTGATCACCTCGACCTTCAGATGCAGCCAGCCGGCCATCTCGATCGCACCGCAGAAGGTGATCTCGCCGTCGCCCTGACTGAAGTGGAGATCGCCCATCGAGAGACCGGCGCCGGGCACGTAGACCGGGAAGTAGATCTTCGAGCCGCGCGAAAGGTCCTTGATGTCGCAATTGCCGCCATGCTCCCGCGGCGGCACGGTGCGCGCGCCTTCGGCTCCGATCTTGTCCTTGACCTCGCCCTTGGCGCGGCCGCCATGAGCGGTCGGCGCGAACGGCGGATTGGCGAGGCCGGGCACACGGGTCGGATTGGTTGCGATCAGCTCGGCCTCGCGCTTGTTCCAGGTGTCCAGCATCTTCGGATCGGGGAGACAGCCGATCAGGCCGGGATGGATCAGGCCGGCGAAGTTGACGCCCGGAATATGCCGCGACGAGGTGTAGAGACCCTTGATGTCCCAGATCGACTTCTGCGCCAGCGGGAAATGATCCGTAAGAAATCCGCCGCCGTTCTGCTTGGAGAAGAAGCCGTTGAAGCCCCACATGCTCTCCTTCATCGGGCCAACGTCGAGCAGGTCGACGACGAGGAGGTCACCGGGCTCGGCGCCCTTGACGCCGATCGGGCCGGAGAGGAAGTGCACGATCGACAGATCGATGTCGCGCACGTCGTCGGCGGAATCGTTGTTCTTGATGAAACCGCCGGTCCAGTCATAAGTCTCGATGATGAAGTCGTCGCCGGGATTGACCCAGGCCACGATCGGAATGTCGGGGTGCCAGCGGTTATGCACCATGTCATTTTCATAGGCCGACTTGGTGAGATCGACCTTGATCAGTGTCTCTGGCATCGAGAGGCTCCCCTTTTACACGGTTGGTTAGACGGACAGATATTTCGAGACCTGTGCGGCATCGACGGCGCCGCGCGGATCATCACGGACGATCTCGCCGTTCTCGATCACCAGCACACGGTCGGCGATATCGAGCGCGAAGCTCAGGACCTGCTCGGACACGACGATTGAAAGCCCCTTCTCGTCGCGGATGTGCTTGAGCGTGCGCGCCATCTCCTTGATGATCGACGGCTGGATACCTTCGGTCGGCTCGTCGAGCAGCAGCACTTTTGGCTTGGTCGCCAGCGCACGAGCGATCGCGAGTTGTTGCTGCTGGCCGCCGGAGAGATTGCCGCCACGGCGGTCCTTCATCTCCAGCAGCACCGGAAACAGTTCGTAGATGTCACCGGGCACTTCGGTTCCGCCGGAGACCACGAGGCCGGTCTCGATGTTCTCCTTCACCGTCATGGTAGAAAAGATCATGCGGCCTTGCGGCACATAGGCGAGCCCCTTGGCCACCCGCTCGTAGCTCGGCAGGCTGCCGAGCTCGGCGCCGTCCATGGTCACCGAGCCACTCTTGGCCGGCAGGATCCCCATCAGCGATTTCATCAGCGTGGTCTTGCCCATGCCGTTGCGACCCATGATCGCCACGATCTCGTTGGGCGCGACTTTGACGTTGAGCCCGTGCAGCACCTCGCTCTGGCCGTAGGCGACGTGAAGATCAGAAATAGCCAGCATCGTCGCGCTCCTTAGTGACCGAGATAAACTTCGACGACCTTGGGATCGTTCTTCACCTTTTCCATGGTGCCTTCCGAGAGGATCTGGCCCTGGTGAAGCACGGTGACCTTGTGCGCGATGTCCTCGACGAACTTCATGTCGTGCTCGATCACGAGCACCGAGCGGTTTTTGATGATGCGGTTGAGCAGCTCGGCGGTCTTGGTGCGTTCGGACACGCTCATGCCGGCGACGGGCTCGTCCAGCATGAGCAGGTCAGGATCCTGAATCAGCAGCATGCCGATCTCGAGCCATTGCTTCTGGCCATGACTGAGCTCGGAGGCATAGGTGTTGAGCTTGTCCTTGAGGAAGATCATCTCGGCAACCTCTCCGACGCGTGACCTCACCAGCTGGTCACGCTGGAACGTGAGTGAGCCGAATACGGTGCGGCCGCGCGGAAACGAGATCTCGAGATTCTCGAACACGGTGAGGTCTTCGAACACCGACGGCGTCTGGAACTTGCGGCCGACGCCGGCCTTGACGATCTCGTTCTCCTTCAGCTTGGTCAGCTCGGTCCCGCGAAACTGGATCGAGCCTTCGGTCGCCTTGGTCTTGCCGCAGATCAGGTCAAGCACCGTGGTCTTGCCGGCCCCATTGGGGCCGATGATGACGCGGATCTCGTTCTCCTCGACGTAAAACGAGAGATCGTTGACGGCCTTGAAGCCGTCGAAGGAAACCGTCAGCCCGGAGACCGCGAGCAGGAATTCCTTGGGCTGATGACCGACGAGCATGATCTATCTCCTCACTGCCAGCGTGGCATCGGCATCGCGATGACCGACGAGCATGACCTATCTCCTCACTGCCAGCATGGCATCGGCATCGTGATGACCGACGAGCATGATGGTCTCCTCACTCTGCTGGTGCGCCGTCGGCAACCGAATTGTCGCTCCAGCCCGGCTTCTTGCGCGAGGCGAAAAGGCGGTCGACGCGCGGCTGCACATAGTCGGCCCAGAGCCCCGACAGGCCGTTCGGGAAAGCGAGCACGACCGCGATGAACAGCGCGCCGAGACCAAACAGCCAGAGTTGCGGAAAGGATTCCGACAGGCTGGTCTTGGCGAAGTTCACCAGAATGGCCCCCCATATCGCGCCAAAGATCGACATCCGTCCGCCGACCGCGGTGTAGATCACCATCTCGATCGACGGCACGATGCCGACAAAGGACGGCGACATGAAACCGACATTGAGCGCGAACATGGCCCCGCCGATCGCGGCGAAAACCGCGGCCATACAGAACGCAAAGATCTTGAAGTTGGCGACGCTGTAGCCGGAGAAGCGGACGCGGTCCTCCTGTTCGCGCATAGCCACCAGGATGCGGCCGAGCTTGGTCAGGCGGATGAACTGCGCGATGCCGATGCAGGCGAACAGCAGCACCACTTCGACGAAGTACAAGATGACCTTGGCGTGGTCGGGCCGGATGTCCCATCCCTTGAGGGTGCGCAGGTCGGTCATGCCGTTGATGCCGCCGGTGTAGCCCTGCTGGCCCACGATCAGGATGGTGAGGATGGCCGCCACCGCCTGGGTGATGATGGCAAAGTAGGTGCCGCCCACGCGCCGCTTGAACATCGCAGTGCCGATGATCAGCGCGAAGATGCCGGGGACCAAGATGATGGCGAGGATGGTGAAGGCGAGACTGTGAAACGGCTGCCAGAACAGTGGCAGTGACGTGATCTGATTCCAGTCCATGAAGTCCGGGATGCCTGGCGTCGACTGGATTTTGGTATTTTCGACGCTGGAGGCCTCCAGCTTGAGGAACATCGCCATGCAATAGCCGCCGAGGCCGAAGAACACGCCCTGCCCCAGACTGAGAATGCCGCCGTAGCCCCAGCACAGCACGAGACCGAGCGCGACGAAGGCGTAGGTCAGATACTTCGCGACGAGGTTGAGACGGAACACATCCAGCGAGAGCGGCAGGATCACGAACAGCACGGCGGCCAGCACGAGGAAGCCCATGAGCTCGGATCGATTGAAGAAGCGTGAGTTGATGACCATGACTTGCCTGCTTCTTGTTATTTGCGGACCTTGAGGGCGAAGAGACCCTGCGGCCGCAGCATCAGGATTCCGACAACGGCAAGCAGCGTCAGCACCTTAGCCATCGAGCCCGACAGGAAGAACTCGAGGGTGGATTGGGTCTGCGAGATTGAGAAGGCCGATGCGATGGTGCCGAGCAGGCTTGCCGCGCCGCCGAACACGACCACCAGGAACGTATCGACGATGTAGAGCTGTCCGGAGGTCGGCCCGGTCGAGCCGATCATGGTGAAGGCGCTCCCAGCGACACCGGCAATGCCGCAGCCGAGGCCGAAAGTGTAGCGATCCACCTTTTCGGTGTTGATGCCGACGGCACCGGCCATGATGCGGTTCTGCACGACGGCGCGCACCTGTCGACCCCAGCGCGATTTGTACATCACGTAGGCGACGCCGACAGTGATCAGGACGGTGAGGCACATCACGAAGACGCCGTTGATCGGCACTTCGATGCTGTCGGTCACGTGCAGCGAGCCGAGCATCCATTGCGGCAGCTCGACGCCGACCTCGCGCGCGCCGAACACGGAGCGATAGGCCTGTTGCAGGATCAGGCTGAGGCCCCAAGTCGCGAGCAGCGTGTCGAGCGGGCGCTTGTAGAGATGCCGTATCAGCACCCATTCCACCAGCATCCCCAACGCACCGGATGCGACAAAGGCCAGGATCATCGCGAGGAAGAAATAGCCGCTGAACAGGCTTGGCAAATAGGATTGGAAGAAGCTCGAGGTCATCCAGGTGACGTAGGCCCCAAGGATCATGAACTCGCCATGGGCCATGTTGATGACGCCCATCTGGCCGAAGATGATCGCAAGACCCAGCGCCATCAGGACGTAGACGGAGAACAGGATCAGTCCTGCAAAGCCCTGCATGACGAAGATGGAGCCAAGGTCACCAAGCGAGTAGTCGCCGAACATCGATGTCCTCCGTCGGGAAAGGGTCCCGCGTCGCGAGCAGGTTCGCGACGCGGGGGTCTTGGGCGTGGATTTGCGGTCCACGCCAGGGAGAGGTTTTGCCTGAGAGGGAAACGGCGACGAACGCCGTGACTAACTGATAGATCTCGTCTTACTGGTAGCCCTTGGGGAACGGATCCGGCTCGACCAGATCGGCGGTCTCGTAGATCAGTTCGAACTGGCCATCGAGCTTGGCGCGTCCCACCCGGGTCTTCGACCAGAGGTGATGATTTTCGTGGATGCGCACATAGCCTTCCGGAGCGCCCTTGAACTCGATGCCCGGCGACGCCGCGGCGATCTTGTCGATGTCGAAGGAGCCCGCCTTCTCCACCGTCAACTTCCACAACCACGGTCCGAGATAGGCAGCCTGGGTGACGTCTCCGATCACGGTCTTCTCGCCCCACATCTTCTTGAACGCAGGAACGAAGGTCTTGTTGTTCGGATTGTCGAGCGACTGGAAGTACTTCATGCAGGCATAGGCGCCCGCGATGTTCTCGCCGCCAATGCCGTCGATCTCGTCTTCGGTCACCGAGATCGTGAGCAGCGCCTGCTTGGAGAGGTCGATGCCGGCCGCCTTGAGCTGCTTGTAGAACGCGACGTTCGAGCCGCCGACGACGTCGGTGAAGATCACGTCGGGCTTGGTCAGCTTGATCTTGTTGATGACCGAATTGAACTGCGTATTGCCGAGCGGATAATACTCTTCGCCGACCACCTTGCCCTTCAGCACGTTCTCGACATGCTTGCGCGCAATCTTGTTCGAGGTGCGCGGCCAGATGTAGTCGGAGCCGATGAAGAAGAACGACTTGGCGCCCTTCTCCTTGGCGATCCAGTTCAGGCCGGCGAGGATCTGCTGAGTGGCTTCCTGACCTGTGTAGATCACGTTCTTGGACTGCTCGAGACCTTCGTAGAAGGTCGGGTAATAGAGCATGCCGTTGTACTGCTCCATGACGGGCAGCACGGCCTTGCGGGACGCCGAGGTCCAGCAGCCCATGATCGCCGCGACCTTGTCGTTGACCAGCAGCTTCTTGGCCTTCTCGGCAAAGGTCGGCCAGTCGCTGGCGCCGTCTTCCTGGATGAACTTGATCTTGCGACCGAGCACGCCGCCCATGGCATTGATCTGCTCGATGGCAAGCTTTTCGGCTTCGATCGAGCCGGTCTCGGAGATGGCCATGGTGCCGGTCGCCGAATGCAGGATGCCGACCGTCACCTCGGTGTCGGTGACCGCGAGACCCGTGGTGTTGACTGCCGAGGTCGCTGGGGCCTGCGCAAAAGATGCTCGCGGTAGCATGGTGATGGCCGGCACGGCCGCCATTCCCATCAATAATTTGCGCCGGAGCGGCGATAACAGGCCCTTGTTCGCTTCGTCTGACATGAGCACCCCACTGTTGTTCGAGGACACGCGATTGGTGCCGTGAGGATGGCTCGAATTTGTGCACTGCAAGCATACGCAAGATCGCGTATACTGCACCGCAAAATGACGACGTAGGCTTTTGGTACGGATTTTGCGAGGGGGTCCGGCGCGTTCGGGAGTAGGAGTGGGGGCTGAAGTGGCAGGGCGGCAGCGAATAGATCGCGTCAGGCGCCAGTACAACCAATGGGTCGCCAACCAGACGCTGGAAGACTACGCGCTGCGCTTCACCGCCAAGAGCGCGCGCCGGTGGTCCGCTGCCCGCGTCGCCAACACTGCCCTGGGCGCCATCTCCTTTCTCGCGCTTGAGGCGATCGGCGGCACCATCACCCTGAATTACGGGGTTACCAACGCCACCGCCGCGATCCTCGTCGTCTCCATCATCATCTTCTGCTGCGGCGTCCCGATTGCCTATTATGCCGCCAAATGCGGCATCGACATTGACCTGCTCACCCGCGGCGCCGGCTTCGGTTATATCGGCTCGACCGTCACGTCGCTGATCTACGCCTCCTTCACCTTCATCTTCTTCGCGATCGAAGCGGTGATCCTGGCCACGGCGCTCGAGATGTGCTTCGGCATTCCGCGCCCGATCGGCTATCTCATCAGCGCGGTCGCGATCATCCCGCTTGTCACCTACGGCATCACGCTGATCAGCCGCTTCCAGCTCTGGACGCAGCCGATCTGGATCATCCTGCACATCCTGCCCTTCGCGGCGATCGCCTGGGCCAACCCTTACTCGTTCACGGAATGGCGCAAATTCGCCGGCGAGCACGGCGACCCCAGCGGACATTTCGATCTACTGCTGTTCGGCGTAGCATCCTCCGTGGTGTTTTCGCTGGTGGCTCAGATCGGCGAGCAGGTCGACTTCCTCAGGTTTCTGCCGCGCGACCGCCGCACCTCGCGAACGTCGTGGTGGGCCGCCCTGCTGATCGCGGGGCCCGGCTGGATCATCTTCGGCGCGCTGAAATTGCTGCTGGGCTCGTTTCTCGCCTTCTTCGCGCTGAGCCACGGCCTCTCCAGCGAGCTGGCGGCCGAGCCTGCGCACATGTATCTCGAGGCGTTTCGCTACGTGTTGTCGCAGCCGGACATGGCTCTGGCACTCACCGGCGCGTTCGTGATCCTGTCGCAGCTCAAGATCAACGTCACCAACGCCTATGCAGGCTCGATCGCCTGGTCGAACTTCTTCTCGCGTCTCACTCATAGCCATCCGGGCCGGGTCGTCTGGCTGGTGTTCAACGTGATGGTGGCCTTGCTGCTGATGGAGATCGGCGTCTACAAGGCGCTGGAGCAGACGCTCGCGCTCTACTCCAATGTCGCGATCGCCTGGGTCGGTGCGCTGGTCTCTGATCTCGTGGTCAACAAGCCCCTCGGCCTGCGCCCGCCGCAGATGGAGTTCAAGCGCGCCCATCTCTACGACATCAACCCGGTCGGCGTCGGCGCGATGACGATCGCGACCATCGTCTCGATCGCGGCATTCTACGGCCTGTTCGGCTCGACCATGAAAGCGCTCGCGGCCTTCGTCGCGCTGACGGTCGCCTTCGTCACCGCGCCCGTCATCGCCTGGCTCACCGACGGAAAATATTACATCGCGCGCAAGCCGAAGAGGAGTTGGGCCAACATCGAATCGATCCAGTGCTGCATCTGCGAGCACCATTTCGAGCCGGAGGACATGACCTCCTGTCCTGCCTATGCCGGCCCGATCTGCTCGCTATGCTGCTCGCTCGATGCGCGCTGCCACGATTTGTGCAAACCGCATGCGCGCGCGCAGGTGCAGTTCGCCGACGCACTCGCCAGGATCTTGCCGCAGGCGATCTATCAGCGGATCAACTCGCAGTTCGGCCACTACATCGGTGTGTTCGTGGTCTCCGCGGGCCTCGTCGCGCTGGTGCTGGGGCTGATTTACCTCCAGAGCTCGGTCAGCGTGCCTGGCGAGAACATGCTCGTCTCCAACGTGCTCTGGAAGGTGTTCTTCTCGCTCAGCATCATCATCGGCGTGGTGGCCTGGCTGTTCGTGCTGGCGCAGCAGAGCCGACGGGCCGCCGAGGCCGAGACCCGACGCCAGACCACGCTGCTGATTCAGGAGATCGACGCCCACAAGCGCACCGATGCCGAGCTCCAGCGCGCCAAGGAAATCGCAGAATCCGCCAACCTCGCCAAGAGCCGCTACGTGGTGGGCCTGAGCCACGAGCTGCGCTCGCCGCTGAATGCGATCAGCGGCTATGCCCAACTCCTGGAGCAGGACACCACGCTCAACACCAAGCCGCGCGACCAGGTCCGCGTCGTCCGCCGCAGCGCCGATCACCTCTCCGGCCTGATCGACGGCATTCTGGACATCTCCAAGATCGAGGCGGGGCGGCTGTACCTGTCGCGCGACGAGGTGCGCCTGACCGAATTCCTCGACCAGCTCGTCGGCATGTTCCGCCTTCAGGCCGCGGCCAAGAGCATCGACTTCGTGTTCAGGCGGCCGGCGCATTTGCCGGTCGTGGTCTATGCCGACGAGAAGCGGCTGCGCCAGGTGCTGATCAATCTGCTGTCCAACGCGATCAAATTCACCCAGGTCGGCAGTGTGCAGTTCGTGGTGCACTATCGCAGCCCGGTCGCGGAGTTCGAGGTGATCGACACCGGCCCCGGCATCCAGGGCGACGATCTCGAACGCATCTTCGCACCTTTCGAACGTGGCGCGCTCGGTGTCTCGCAGCCGCAGACCGGCACGGGGCTGGGCCTCACCATCAGCCGGTTGCTCGCCGGCGTCATGGGCGGCGACATCAAGGTCTTGAGCACGGTCGGCAGCGGCAGCACGTTCAAGGTCAAGATGCTGCTATCCGAAGTCACCAATCCGCAGCGCATTGCGCCGGTGGAGGCCCCGATCTCGGGCTATCACGGCGCGCGCAAGACCATCCTCATCACCGACGACGATCCCGTGCATCGCGACCTCCTGCGCGAGGTGTTGACCCCACTCGGCTTCATCCTGCTCAGCGCGCCCGACGGGCCTGGCTGCCTGGCGCTAGCCCAGCACTGCCGGCCTGATCTGTTCCTGCTCGATATCTCCATGCCTGGCATGGACGGCTGGACGGTGGCGGAGACGCTGCGCGCCAGCGGCCACCATCAGGCGCGCATCCTGATGGTGTCTGCCAGCGCGCTCGAGGCGCACGGCACACCGCTGGCACAGCCTTTCCACGACGGCTACCTGATGAAGCCGATCGATATTCCCAGGCTTTTGGAAAGTATCCGCCAGCTTCTCAAGGTCGAATGGCAATACGGCTCGGAGGAGATCGCGGTGCCGCTGTGGCGGCCGGAGAGCGGCTCGCGGCCGCCTGTACGACACATCGAGGCTCTGATCGGGCTCGGTCAGATCGGCTACGTCAAGGCTATCCAGTTGAAGCTGGACGAGATCGGCAGTGAGCACCCTGAACATGCCGACTTCGTCGCGGAAATGCGGTCGCTGATCGACCGCTTCGATCTCGGCCAGTACATGGCCACATTGAAGACGTTGCATGCGTATGAGCACTGAGTCGAAAAAGCGCGACGTCGCGCTCGTTGTTGACGACTCCCCGGAGACGCTGCGGCTGCTCACCGACGCGCTCGACAGCGCCGGGATGACGGTGATGGTGGCGCTCGATGGCGCGGCCGCGATGCGTATCGTCGACCAAATCACGCCTGACATCGTGCTGCTCGACGCTGTGATGCCGGGCATGGACGGGTTCGAGACCTGCCGCCGCCTCAAGCGCGATGCGGGCCTTGCCAATGTCCCGGTGATATTCATGACGGGGCTCGCCGAGACCGAGCACATCGTGCGCGGGCTGGAGGCCGGCGGCGTCGACTACGTGACCAAGCCGATCGTGATCGAGGAGATGCTGGCGCGGATCCGCGTTCATCTCGGCAATGCGCGGCTGACGCAAAGCGCACGCGCCGCGCTCGATGTCTCCGGCCGATTCCTGTTCGCGGTCAACCGCCAGGGCAAATTGTTGTGGGCGACCCCGCAGGCGCAGAAGCTGCTGGCGGACCACCACGGCGCGCAGGCCGACGACGATTTCGTCCTGCCGGTATCATTGCTGCAATGGCTGGAGCAGGCGAAGGGCAAGGGCAGCTCGAAGTCTCAGGCGGCTTCCTTGCCCGACAATCCTCAGCTCCGGCTGTACTACATGGGCGAGACCGCACCGAACGAGTTCCTGCTGCGGCTCTCCAGGGAATCCGGCACCGCGCCGCCACCCGAGTTCACCAGCGAGCTCGGCCTCACTACCCGCGAAGGCGAGGTGCTGGCCTGGCTCAGCAAGGGCAAAACCAACCGCGACATCGCGCAGATTTTGGGCTTGAGCCCGCGCACGGTCGACAAGCATCTCGAGCAGATCTACTCCAAGCTTGGAGTCGAGAACCGGACCGCGGCTGCGGCGATTGCAACGAATGCGACAAGAAGGAATTCGTAGTCTTGCTCCGAGTGAGTTGGGATGTGACTCAGCACACCGTGTCGTCCCGGCGAAGGCCGGGACCCATAACCCCAGGGAGTGATTTGGCGAAGACTAGTCGTTCGGACTAGCACCGTCCGCAATCGATAGGCCTCGCTGTATGGGTCCCGGCCCCCGTGCGCAATTGCGCACTAGGCCGGGACGACGTTGCAATGCTTGGTTAGCGCCTAGTCCTCACCCGTACACAAACTCCCCGCCATCCAGATTCGTCTTCGGGATCTCGTCCTTTTCGGTCCAGTAATCCTGGCTGTGCTGCCATTCCGGCTTGTCGCCGCGCTTGGGCAGCAGGTCCATGTTGCGCATCATGTAGCCGGGATTGAAGTTTTCCGGATCGATCCAGGGCAGGATCGGCATGTTGTGGTCTTCGGCGCGTAACTTGACCTCGACCTTCTTCTTGCCTTTGGCCTTCATGTGACCGAGCAGGCGGCAGACGAAGTCAGCGACGAGATCGACGCGCAGCGTCCAGCTGGCGCGGAAATAGCCGAAGACCCAGACCATGTTCGGCACGCCCGTGAACATCATGCCGCGATAGGTGACGGTGTCGCCGAAAGCGAGCGGCTTGCCGTCGACCTCGAAGGCGATGTCGCCGAGCGCCGCGAGATTGAAGCCGGTTGCGGTGACGATGACGTCGGCCTCAAGCAGCTTGCCGGATTTGAGCTGGATGCCGTTCTCAACGAAGAACTCGATCTCGTCGGTGACGACGGACGCCTTGCCGCTGGCGATGCCCTTGAACAGATCGGCATCGGGCACGAAGGCGATGCGCTGCCGCCACGGCCGGTAGCTCGGCGTGAAATGCGTGTCGACATCGTACTCCGGACCGAGCACTGCGCTGATCTGCCCGATCAGCTCCTTTTTCACCTGCTCGGGTTTTGACAAGCAAAGCTTGGTGAACGCGTCCTGCTCGAACAGGATCTTGCGGCGAACGATCTCGTGGATCCAGGCCTCGTCGACCTGCAGCCGGCGCAGCTCCTCCGCGATCTCGATGGCGTTGCGGCCGAGACGGAAATAGGTCGGCGAACGCTGCAGCATCGTGACATGCGCGCATTTGTCGGCAATGTTCGGCACCAGCGTCGCCGCCGTCGCGCCGGAGCCGATCACGACGACTTTCTTGTTCGCGAGGTCGATATCATCAGGCCAGGTCTGCGGATGAACGATGCGGCCCTTGAAGCGATCGGTACCTTTCCATTCCGGCGTATAGCCTTCCGAATGGCGGTAATAGCCCTGGCACAGCCAGAGGAAGTTCGCAGTGAATGTTTTCGCTTCGCCGGTGTCGGTCGTCACCGCCTCGATAGTCCAGAGGTTTTGCTCGCTCGACCAGCTCGCCGAATTGATCTTGTGCTTGTAGCGGATATGCCGCGCGATATCGTTTTCGTCGATCACCTCGTTCATGTAGGCGAGGATTTCCTCGGCGGTCGCGATCGGCGGCCCGACCCAGGGCTTGAAGCTATAACCGAAGGTGTGGAGATCGCTGTCGGAGCGGATGCCGGGATAGCGATGCGTGGTCCACGTGCCGCCGAACGTCGCCTGCGTTTCCAGGATGACGAAGCTCGCACCCGGAAGCTGCTTGGTCATGTGATAGGCGCTGCCGATGCCCGAGATGCCGGCGCCGACGATCAGCACGTCGAAATGTTCAGAAGCCTGTTTGGCCGTGGCGTGACTGCGAACAGCGACATTCATTGTTGCTTCTATGCCTTGCTTGTTTTTGTGGCCGCCCTTGGTTGGGCGGCGCGTTTCCTCCGCGACGGACATGGTCGCCCATCGCGCTTCCGCTTCAAGATGACATAGATCGGGTCGCGGTCAAATCACAGCGCCGCACCCCAGCTCCGCGCGGTCTGCAAGATCCAGTCGCGATAGAGCGTGAGCGGCGTAACACCGGTCAGCCCGCCGCAGCCGGCGGCTCCGTTCGGCCCCGTGGACCAGCTGATGACGCCGACGAGCACGGATCCGGTCGGCTTGTCCTCGAACACGGGACCGCCGGAATCGCCGGTGCAGGCGCCAATTCCGTCGCGAACACCGTTGGTTACGGGGTCGACCAGCCGGATCTGGAGCGTGCCGGGCTGACCCGTCGCGACGAGGCCGGCAACACGCGTCGCGCCGCCACTCTTGCCCTCGCCACGCACGGTGACGCCGATACCGGCGACGACGAAGCGGCTGCCGACTTGGATCGGAATATTCGGCGCGCCGACGGGCACCGTCGATTTTCCCTTGAGTGGAATTTCCAGCTGCAGCAGCGCCACGTCGGCGGTAGCGCGATGCGCTTGCATTGCCTGCATGTTGAAATTCGGATGGATCGCGACGGTGCGGACATTCAGCAGTTGCGGCTGCCCGTCGGTGCCGCGATCGACGATCTTGTAGTCCGCGCCGGGTTGCACGCAGTGGGCGACGGTAAGCACCAGCTTTGGCGCAACGAGGGTGCCGGTACAGAAATTGCCGCGCGAGCCGACGATCGTGACGACGGCGCGCGCGACGCCATCGGCCTGGGGCGTGCCGCCACCAACGATGGCATAAGCGGGCGTGGCGAGCGGCAGCGCGATCGCAATGAGGGTTACGAGCTTCTTCATGGGAACACGCTTTGGTGTTGGCGTCGGTGACAGCATTAGGATGGCTTCGGACTGGCCCTTGCCGATAGCGCATGCTAGCGCTCTTGGAAAGGAATTGACGAGGGCGGGATCTTGACGATCGAGGCTGTGATCTTTGATTTTGGTGGCGTGCTGACGAGTTCGCCGTTTGAAGCGTTCACGCGGTTCGAGACAGAGCGTGGCCTGCCCATCGACATCATCCGGCGCACCAATGCCGCCAATCATCTGGAAAATGCCTGGGCCAAGTTCGAGCGCGCCGAGGTCGATATCGACACGTTCGACAGACTGTTCGCGACGGAATCGCTGGCGCTCGGCGCGGAGGTGCGCGGCCGCGACGTGCTGCCGCTGCTTCAGGGCGATCTGCGCCCCGAGATGGTCGAAGCGTTGAAGCGCATCAAGGCGCAATTCAAGACCGGCTGCATTACCAACAATCTGCCGGCCAATGCGATCGGCAGCATGACCGGGCGCTCACTCTATGTCGCCGAGGTGATGGTGCTGTTCGACCATGTCATCGAGTCCGCCAAAATCGGCCTGCGCAAGCCCGACCCGCGCATCTATCAGCTGATGGTCGAAACGCTGAAGGTCGATCCGAAGAATTGCGTCTATCTCGACGATCTCGGCGTCAATCTGAAGCCGGCACGCGAGATGGGCATGACGACGATCAAGGTCACCAGCGGCGCCCAGGCGATCGCCGGGCTCGAGGCCGCGACGGGATTGAAGCTGAGCTAGAGCGTCATTCTCCGTCATTGCGAGCTATCGCCGAGCCAGAACTACTCCGCCGCAGCTGCGATCCGCTCCGGAAACGCCGCGGCAAGTGAGGCGCGATCGGGCTTCAGCACGCCGCGCTCGGTGATGAGGCCGGTGATGAGCCGTGCCGGGGTCACGTCGAAGGCATAGTTCGCGACCGGCGAGCCCTCCGGCACGATGCGCACGGTCTCAAGCCTTCCGTCCGCGGTGCGGCCGGTCATGTCGGTGACTTCCGTGCCGCTGCGCTGCTCGATCGGGATGTCGCGGATGCCGTCATCAACGGCGAAATCGATCGTCGGCGACGGCAGCGCGACATAGAACGGCACATTATTGTCGTGAGCGGCGAGCGCCTTCAAATATGTGCCGATCTTGTTGCAGACATCGCCATTGGCGGCAACGCGATCGGTGCCGACGATGGCGAGATCGACCATGCCGTGCTGCATCAGATGCCCGCCGGTGTTGTCCGGAATCACCGTATGCGCCACGCCGTGATGGCCAAGCTCCCAGGCCGTGAGCGAGGCGCCCTGGTTGCGCGGCCGCGTCTCGTCGACCCAGACGTGGATCTTGATGCCGCGCTCGTGCGCCAGATAGATCGGCGCCGTCGCCGTGCCCCAGTCGACGGTCGCAAGCCAGCCGGCATTGCAATGGGTCAGCACATTGACGGTCTCGCCCGGCTTCTTCCTTGCGACGATCGCCTCGATGAGTTTCAGGCCGTTGCCGGCGATGCCGCGGTTGATCTCGACGTCCTGCTCGACGATCTCGTCGGCGCGCGCATAGGCGGCCTCCGCGCGCTCCAGTGCATCGATCGGCGCGAGGCTCGCGCGCATCTCGTCCAGGGCCCATTTCAGATTGATCGCGGTCGGCCGCGCCACCACGAGCGTGTCGTAGGCGCGCTTCAGGCCGGCGTCGGAAGCGTCCTCGCGCATCGCCAGCGCCATGCCGTAAGCTGCGGTCGCGCCGATCAGTGGCGCACCGCGCACCAGCATGTCGCGGATGGCGAGGGCCGCGTCCTCGCATGAGGTCAGCTTCGCAACGATGAACTCATGCGGCAGCCGGCGCTGGTCGATCGCTCCGACCGACCAGCCGTCGCGCTCACGCCAGATGCTGCGGAAATGCTTGCCGTCGACCTTCATGGGATTCTGCCTTTCGTATCACGTTCGCAGGATGCGCCCGGCCACCGCGTCGAGCTTCTTCAAGAGCTCGGGATCGCGCGCCTCGGGCGCGGTGATCAGCGCGGTATCGAGCGCGCGGTCCGAGCCGATCGGGCACGGCTCATGCTCGCGCGGGAAGTCTTTCGCCAGCCGCGCCACCAGCGCTTTTGCCTTGTCGGCGTTCGAGCTCAGAACGCGGATGATGTCCTGCACGGTGACGGCGTCGTGATCAGGATGCCAGCAATCGAAATCCGTCACCATCGCGACGGTGGCGTAGCAAAGCTCCGCCTCACGCGCGAGTTTCGCCTCGGGCATGTTGGTCATGCCGATTACGGAATAGCCAAGCGTCTTGTAGGTCATGCTTTCCGCATAGGTCGAGAATTGCGGTCCCTCCATGCAGACATAGGTGCCGCCGCGCGCAAACGCGATGCCCTCGGCTTCGGCCGCCGTGGCAAGGTGGATGCGCAGCCGCGGCGAGACCGGGTGCGCCATCGACACATGCGCGACGCATCCCCTCCCGAAGAACGAGCTCTCGCGTTTGTGGGTACGATCGACGAACTGGTCGACGAGAACGAAGGTTCCCGGCGGCAGTTCCTCCCTGAACGAGCCGCAGGCCGACAGCGAGATCAGGTCTGTGACCCCTGCGCGCTTGAGGACGTCGATATTGGCGCGATAATTGATGTCGGAGGGCGACAGCCGGTGGCCCTTGTCGTGGCGCGGCAGGAACACGATCGGCAGGCCGGCAATCGAGCCGCGCCGCAGGGGTGCCGACGGTTCACCCCAGGGACTCCTGATCACCTCTTCGCGAGCGTCCTCCAGCCCCGGCAGATCGTAGATGCCGGAGCCGCCGATGATGCCCAATACCGCCTGCGTCATGCCTGCTCCACCCCGTTCGCGCCATCGCGATTCCGTGGAGAAGCTATGCCAGTTTTACGTCGGTTTTGGAACGGGTGATGGGGTCAAGAGGTGCCGTCAGGAGAACGCGCGCCAGCACTCCCGGCTATGCCGCGGCCGCCGACCGCAGCTGGGTCGCGACCATGCGCTCCAGCGTCTCGACGGACTGGAAGTTCTCCGGTGTGATCTCGACCTGGGGAATCGTGAAGTCGAATTCGGCTTCGACGCCGAGCATCAGATTGACCATGTCCATCGAGGTCAGGCCGACGTCGACGAGCTTGGCCTGCGGCGTGACCTCAGCGGAGAGCGAGTTCTGCGCGAGGATGCCCTTCACCAGCTTGATGATGCGATTGCGCAACTCGGTATCGAAAGCCTGCATCGGTAAATTCCCATCTGTCGACAAAGGTCGGACCGGTTGCCGGCTACGATGGGCACGGCGGGCCGATCCCGCAATGGACGCCACCATTACTTCGCGTTTCTTAGTAAACGATGACTCAGATTGTTGGATTTCCGGCTTCTTACAGATCCCTAACGCGATCGCGGAAATCCGGACGAGGCAAACAACCCGAACTTAACTGTTCGTTCGGAATTGGGCTTTGTTTACCCTCTATTTCATCGACGAATTTGAATTAAATCCGTAGCCTCATCTCATAAGCAAAGATGGTCGAAGGAATCGCTCAAGCGGCATCGCGAATGATGCCGGCGATCCTGAACGGCAAACCGGAGGCGGACGATATGAACGTGCGTGAAGCAGTCCTCACTGTCGACGAGACGCAGACGAGCTTTCTCGAGCATGGTCCCTCTCTCATTGAGCGCGCCGCCCGCACCGCCACCGTGGCGGCTGCCGACGCAGACGGGGTCGATCGCGATGCCCGCTTCCCCCACAAGGCTTTCGAGGTTGCGCGTGAGCAGAAGCTGCTCGGCGTCATGATCCCGGCCGAGTTCGGCGGCTTCGGTGCCTCGATCCACGACGCCACCGACGTCTGCTACACGCTCGGACGCGCCTGCGCCTCCACGGCGATGATCTACGCCATGCACACCACGAAGGTCGCCTGCGTCGTCAGGCACGGCCACGGCATCCCCTGGATGGAAACCATGATGCGCCGGGTCGCACGCGACCAGTGGCTGCTCGCCTCCTCCACCACCGAAGGTCAGAACGGCGGCAACATCCGCGCTAGCGCCGCCGCCGTCGACGTCGCCGGCGACACTGTCTCGCTGCTGCGCGACGCCACCGTGATCTCCTACGGTGCCGAGGCCGACGGCCTCGTGACCATCGCCCGCCGCGCCACAGACGCTTCTGCGTCCGACCAGGTGCTGTTGGCGCTCGCCAGGGACGATTATTCGCTGAAGCGGACGCTGGGCTGGGAAACGCTCGGCATGCGCGGCACCTGCTCGACCGGTTTCGAGCTGAAGGTCGACTGCCCCACCGACCGCGTCTTCCCGGAATCCTACGACAAGATCCACGCCCAGACCATGACGCCGTTCGCGCATCTGTGCTGGTCCTCGGCCTGGGCTGGTATCGCTGCAGCCGCCGTTACCCGTGCGCAGGCCTTCGTCCGCAAGGCGGCCCGCACCTCGGGCGGACAGATGCCTCCGGCAGCCGCACATTTCACCGCCGCCAAGATGTCGCTGGCCAAGCTGCGGGCGCTGATATCGGCCAATATCGACGCCTTTGCTCTCGCCGAGCACGATGAACGCGCGCTCGGCTCGCTCGACTTCCAGTCTTCGATCACGCTTCTGAAGGTGCAGGCCTCGGAGCTCGCGGTCGAGACCGTGATGCATGCGATGCGCACCGCAGGCCTTTCCGGCTACCGCAATGACGGCGAGTTCACGATGGGCCGCCACCTGCGCGACGTGCTGTCGTCGCCGATCATGATCAACAACGACCGCATTCTGGCCAATGCCGCAACATCGACCCTGATGAGCGGCGTGCCGACAAGCCTTCGGGACTGACGAGCTTTCGAGACCGACGTGCCTTCGTTCAATAAGAATAATTTCAGATAGCAGGAAGCCGACAATGAACATTGCTGTTCTCCCCAACTCGCCTGAGACCGCGCCGCAGATCGCGGATCCGCTCGATCATCTCGCCGATAAGCTCTTTCATCCGATGGGCTCGGACGGCGTCTACGCCCGCACCGCGCTTTATGAGGGCATCGTCGAGCGGCTCGCCGCGCTGATCACGAGCCATCGCGAGGCCGGCACTGAGGTGATGCGCTTCCCGCCGGTGATGAGCCGATCTCAGCTTGAGAAGTCCGGCTACCTGAAGAGCTTTCCGAACCTGCTCGGCTGCGTCTGCAGCCTGCACGGCACCGAGCGCGAGATCAACGCCGCGGTAAGCCGCTTCGACGCCGGCGGTGACTGGACCAGCTCGCTCTCGCCGGCAGACCTCGTGCTGTCGCCGGCGGCCTGCTATCCCGTCTATCCGATCGCGGCGAGCCGCGGCCAGTTGCCGAAGGGTGGCCTGCGCTTCGACGTCGCCGCCGACTGCTTCCGCCGTGAACCGTCAAAACATCTCGACCGGCTGCAATCGTTCCGGATGCGGGAATATGTCTGCATCGGAAGCCCCGATGACGTGGCCGATTTCCGCGAGCGCTGGATGGTGCGCGCGCAGGCGATTGCGACCGATCTCGGTCTCACCTTCCGCGTCGACTATGCCAGCGATCCGTTCTTCGGCCGCGTCGGTCAGATGAAGGCCGTGAGCCAGAAGCAGCAGCAGCTCAAGTTCGAACTGCTGATCCCGCTGCGCTCGGAAGAGCAGCCGACCGCCTGCATGAGCTTCAATTATCACCGCGAGCATTTCGGCACGACGTGGGACATCAAGGACGCCAATGGCGAGCCGGCCCACACCGGCTGCGTCGCTTTCGGCATGGACCGGCTGGCGGTCGCCATGTTCCACACCCACGGCACCGACCCTTCCGCCTGGCCCGCCAAGGTGCGGGAGATCATGGGCCTGCAGCCGCAGATCGCGGCCGATGCCCACGGCGAAGGCTGGCGCTAACGGAACGAGGCCGGTCATTTCCACGGGAAAGACGAGCGTGATCCACACCAAGGTCCGATGCCGCGAGATCACCGAGTCCGACGTCGATGCGGTCGCGGACTTGCTGACGCGCGGCTTCGTCGGGCGCTCGCGCGGCTATTGGATCCAAGGCCTGCGCCGGCAAGCCTTCCGACCGGTACCGGATGGCTACCCGCGCTTCGGCTACATGCTCGACAATGACGGCACGCCGGTCGGCGTGCTGCTGCTGATCTACACGGCGCGGAGGGACGGCGATGAGACCGCCATCCAGTGCAATTTGTCGAGCTGGTACGTCGATCCGGCCTACCGCAACTACGCCCCGCTCCTGACCAAGATCGCGCAGCGGCACAAGGACGTCACCTATCTCAACATCAGCCCGGCGCCGTGGACCTGGCCGATTATCGAGACGCAGGGCTTTCGCGCCTATTGCAGGGGTATATTCTTCTCCGTGCCTGCGCTGGCGCGCGTCCCACGCTGGAGCAAGATCGAGGTCATCTCGCAGCACGCCAAAACGATCGACGGGCTTTCCGATGCCGAGACCGAGCTCTTGACGCGGCATGCGCGCTACAATTGCCTCAGCCTCGTCTGCCGCACGCCGAAGGGAGCGTTCCCCTTCATCCTGCAACCGGTGCGCATCCGCCGTGGCATCATTGCGCCGCCCGCGATGAAGCTGATCTACTGCCGCAACGCGGCCGAGTACACCGAATGCGCGGGCCGCATCGGCCGGCTGCTGCTGCGGCTCGGCAAGATCGCGGTCGCCGTCGATTCCAACGGCTCCGTTCCCGGCCTCGTCGGCATCTACACCGAGCGTCGCGGCCGCAAATATTTCAAGGGCCCGCACCGGCCGCAGCTCGCCGATCTCACGGATACGGAACTCGTGCTGTACGGGCCGTAGGCCCGTTTGGACCAGACATTCGATGTCCATCCGGGCCTAAGGCGCAATTGCGCAGGCCGACCGGCGCGACGCTACCTTGCACCCCCCTCCACATTGGCAGCATCTCTGCATCACGGTCACCCTCCGTAAACTACGGCGCTTAAGGGAATTTTCCCGCCTGTTCGCTAGCCTCGGCGGCTGAATTGCCCTGCGTTAAGTCTATTGCCCGCCGAGACCCCGCCGCCCCATGACGTCGATCCGCGACAACGAGCTTGATGCACGCCGCGAGCAGGGCCCGAAGGCCCTGGTCGGGCTGAGCCAGCTTGCACTCGACCACATGGAACAGGGTGTCTGCGTCTACGATGCCGGCAACCGGATCGTGCTGGTCAATCAGCGCTATCTCAGCCTGTTCAACATGTCGGCCGAAATCGTGCGGGTCGGCACGAGCTACCGCGACGTGCTCGCCCACAGTGTGGCCCTCGGCAACATCCCCGCGGGGGAAGTCGACGCACTCTATGCCGCGCGCCTGGCGCGGATCGCAGCCGGCCAGCCGTTCCGGACTCAACAGACACTCGCGAGCGGCCTCGTCATGGCGCTCGAGCTGAAGCCGCTTCCCGGCGGCGGCTGGATGACGATCTGCGACGACGTCAGCCGCCTCGCCCGGCTCGAGGCGGAGCTGCGCGTGCAGACCGAGCGCAGCCAGCACGCGCTCGCCAACATGGCGCACGGCTTGATCATGTACGATGCCGACAGCCGCGTCGTCGTCTGCAACGAACGTTTCCTGAATCTCTATAACCTCGACCCGGAAATCGTGAAGCCGGGCGTCTCGCATTGTACGGTCATCGAGCATTGGATGTCGCGCGGCAACCTGCCGGGCATGCCGGGCGAGGAATTCCACGACACCAGGCTGGAGGACGTGCGCACCAGGAAGGAGAAAACCCTGCTGGTGATGCGCTATGACGGAAGGATGGTGCAGGTGGTTTCCCGTTTTCTGCCCGACGGCGGCTGGGTGACGGTGCACGAAGACGTCACCGAGCGGCTGCAATACGAGGAGATGCTGAGGCACCAGAACTTCATGCTCGATGCGGCGTTGGAGAACATGGCGCACGGACTCGCCTTCTACGACAGCGAGATGCGCCTGCGCGTCTGCAACACCACCTACCGGAAGATCTATCGGCTCTCGCCGGAGGAAGCCAAGCCGGGCACGCATCTCGGCGAACTGATCGAACGCTCGATGGCAAACGGCGCGTTCTCTTCCGAGTATAGCCCGCGACACCTCCTGGAGGCCGCCAGCGCAAGGATCGCCGACCGCAACTCCTCGCCGATACGCCGACGGATGTCGAACGGCACCACGATCTCGGTGCGCTATTGCGCCCTGGCCGAGGGTGGTTTTGTGGCCACCTACGAGGACATCACCGAGCGCGAGCACGCAGTCGAGCAGTTGAGCGAGCAGTATCGGCGGTTCGACGCGGCCCTGAACAACATGAGCCAGGGCCTGTGCATGCTCGATTCGAGCTTGCGCGTCATGGTCTGCAATCGGCGCTACATCGAGATGTACGGACTGTCGCCCGAATTGGTGAAGCCGGGTGTGTCGATGCGCGAGATCATGGAGCACAGCTGCGAGCTCGGCATCCATCCAAACACCACCGCCGCGCGGCTCTATGCCGACTATGTCGAGAGGCTGCGCGAGGGCGAGCACACACTGCACCGCTATTTGGGCGACGGCCGCATCATCAAGCTCAATCACAAGCGAATGGAGCATGGCGGCTGGGTCGTCACCTATGAGGACGTTACCGAGCGCCACAAGGCCCAGGCCCGCGTTGCGCATATGGCGCGGCACGATTCGCTCACCGACCTGCCCAACCGCACGCTGTTCCGCGAGAAGATGGGCGAGGGGCTGAACCAGGTCGCAATCGCAGGTGGCGCGATGGCCGTGCTGTGCTTCGACCTCGATAATTTCAAGACCGTCAACGACCGCCTCGGACACGCGGCCGGCGACCGGCTGTTGCGCTGGGTCGCGGCGCGGCTGCAGGAGAATGTCGGCGAGCACGACACCGTCGCGCGGCTCGGTGGCGACGAGTTCGCGGTTCTCCAGCGCGGACCGCAGCCGCAATCGGCGGAAAGGCTCGCACGCCGCCTGGTGGAGATCATCGGTCACCCGCCGCCGCTGGAGAACCAGTCGATCCATGTCGGCGTCTCCGTCGGCATCGCAATCGCTCCCGATCACGGGCTCGATGCCGACGAGCTGATGAAATGCGCCGACCTCGCGCTGTACCAGGCCAAGGCCAAGGGGCGCGGCGCCTATCAGCTGTTCGAGCCCAAAATGGAGGAAGAGGCGCGCAGCCGGCACGCGCTCGAGCACGATCTGCGCGGCGCGCTGGAGGCCCGTGAATTCCACCTGGCGTTCCAACCGCAGGTGCGGCTCGACACCACCGAACTTACCGGCTTCGAGGCGCTGCTGCGCTGGAAACATCCCTCGCGCGGCCTCGTCCCGCCGGCCGAATTCATTCCGATTGCGGAAGAGAACGGGCTGATCGTTCCGATCGGAGAGTGGGTGCTGCGCACAGCCTGCGCGACCGCCGCGACCTGGCCCGATCTCACGGTCGCGGTGAACCTGTCCCCGGTGCAATTCCGCTCGCGCGGGCTGGTGACGATGGTGACGAGCGCGCTTGCGGAGGCCGGCTTGCCGCCGCATCGGCTCGAGCTCGAGGTCACCGAGACGGCTCTGCTCGACGACAGCGAGGCCACGATCGAGATCCTGCACCAGCTCCGCGCGTTGGGAGTGCGCGTCAGCCTCGACGATTTCGGCGTCGGTTATTCTTCGCTGAGCTATTTGCGCAAGTTTCCGTTCGACCGCATCAAGATCGACCGCTCCTTTGTCGGCACGCTCGGCGAAAGTCCGGAGAGTGTGGCGATCGTCCGCACCATCGCCAGCCTCGGCTCGGTGCTCGGCGTCGAGACCACGGCGGAAGGCGTGGAGACGATTGAACAACTCGACTTCGTTCGCGAATGCGGCTGCACCGCCGTTCAGGGATATTATTTCGGCAAGCCCTGCCCGGCCGCGGAAGTCGGACGCATGATCGAGACGCTGAGCGCAGTCCGCCGCGTGGCGTAAGGGCTCAGCCGAAGCCAATTCCGTATCTCGGTACGCCTCCAAACGACCAATTGTCGCACGTGCGCTTTTCGGCGAGATCACCGTATCGCGCCCGCGCAATGCGCTTTTCTTCTCCCATGATTTCGGGGACAATCCCGTCATAACAATGAGAAACGGCGGCCCGAACGAGGCCACCGCGAGGGAGGAGTTTCGATGTCTCGATACGGGCTGAAGACCTTTGCCATTGCCGCCATGCATGCCGTCGTGAGCGCGCTGCTCGCAACCGCCGCGGGTGCACAGGATTATCCCATCAAACCGGTAACGCTGATCGTTCCATGGCCGGCCGGCGGATCGACCGACATCTCGATGCGCGCGATCGCCGACAGCGCGTCCAAGGTCCTGGGGCAGCCCATCGTGATCGACAACAAAGCCGGTGGCGGCGGCACGGTTGGACCAGCCACCATGGCCGCGGCTGCGAAGCCGGACGGCTACACCATCTCACAGCTTCCGATCACCGTCTTCCGCCTGCCCCTGATGCAGGAGGTCTCGTGGGATCCGGCAAAGGATTTTACCTACATCATACATCTCACCGGCTACACCTTTGGCGTAACCACCAGCGCGGAGTCGCAATTCAAGTCCTGGAAAGACGTGGTCGAGTTCGCGAAGGCAAATCCGGGCAAGGTGACCTACGCGACGCCCGGCACCGGCACCTCGCTTCATATCGGCATGGAGCAGATCGCCGCGATGTCCGGCATCAAGCTCACGCAGGTGCCGTTCAAGGGCGGGGCAGAGACCAACGCCGCGGTACTCGGCCAGCACACCATGCTGCAGGCCGACTCCACAGGTTGGCGACCCTTGGTCGACGCCGGAAAGCTGAAGCTTCTCATGGTGTGGACCGGCGCGCGATCACCGAACTATCCTGACGTGCCGACGCTGAAGGAACTCGGCTATCCCATGGTCTATGATTCCCCGTTCGGCATCGCCGGCCCCAAGGGCATGGATCCCAAGATCGTCGCCAAGCTGCACGACGCCTTCAAGAAGGCAGTCGAGGATCCCGCAGTGATTGCCACGCTCGCCAAATACGACATGGTGCCGAGCTACAAGAATACCGAGGACTACAAGAAGTTCGTCGTCGAGGTTACGGAATCGGAGCGCAAGGTGATCGATACGCTCGGGCTTGCGAAGAAGTAGTATTGAGCCACTTTCGTGTTCCGGGCGTGGTGCAGCGCTTCTCCAGCGCTGCACCACAGAGCCGGGATCTACCTTTGCCACGCATCTATCGATCCCGGATCTGCAGCGCACCGCTTCGCGCCGCATAGCGTCCCGGCACGGCCGAGAGGTATTGATGAACGACCAAACCACCGTCAAACTCCGCCTCAACAACTCCGAACTCTGGGGTGGGTTGATCGGGCTCGCACTCGGCGGCTTCGTGATCTGGCAAGGCTTAAAGCTCAAGCTCGGCACCATCAACGACCCTGGCTCCGGCTACGTGCTTTTCTACACGGGCATCCTGATGTGCGTGTTCGCGGCCAGCATTATCATCTCGGCCATCACCGAGGGCGGACCAACGCTGGCTTCGCGCTGGCAGAACGTGAGCTGGAGCAAGCCGTTACTCGTCATCGTCTGCCTTACCGCGTTTTCCTTTGCCCTTGAGCCGCTGGGATTCCTGCTGTCATCGATCCCGCTCATGCTGCTTTTGTTGCGCTTGATCGATCCCTTGCGGTGGACATTGGCGATGCCGATCGCCGCTCTGGCACCGCTCGGCATGTGGTGGATGCTCAAGCGACTGCTGCTGATCCAGTTACCCTCCGGCCTATTCGGGATCGGCTGATCGCATGGATACGCTTCTCAACGTCGCGCATGGGTTTGGCGTCGCTCTCCTGCCGATCAACCTGCTCTACTGCTTCATCGGCGTCTTCATCGGCACGCTGGTCGGCGTGCTGCCGGGCATCGGGCCGATCTCGGCGATGTCTCTGTTGCTTCCGGTGACACTGTCAGGAACGCCGGAATCCGGCATCATCATGATGGCGGGAATCTATTACGGCTCGATGTATGGCGGCTCGACGACCTCAATCCTGGTCAACATTCCCGGCGAGGCGGCTTCCGTCGTGACCTGTATTGACGGCCACCAGATGGCGAAGCAGGGTCGTGCCGGCCCCGCGCTGGGCATCTCAGCCTTCGGCTCGTTCATCGCCGGCACATTTTCACTCGTTGCACTGATGCTGGTGGCGCCTCGGCTCGCCAACATCGCCATCGCGTTCGGCCCTGCCGAATATTTCAGCCTGATGGTGCTCGGCCTCGTCGTGCTCACCTTCCTCACGCAGGGATCGATGCCGAAAGCGCTTCTGATGGCATGTATCGGCGTCGTGCTCGGACTGATCGGGCTCGACAGCATCACCGCGCAGCCGCGGCTGACATTCGGCCGCATGGAGCTGATCGACGGCATAGGACTGGTCCCCGTCGTGATGGGCCTGTTCGGCGTCGCCGAGGTGCTGCTCAATACCGAGCAGGTGATCAAACGCGACATCATCAACGCCAAAATCACGCAGCTGCTGCCCAACAAGGCCGATTGGCAGGCGAGCGCCGGCCCGGTGGCGCGCGGCACGTTACTTGGCTTGCTGCTCGGCATTCTCCCGGGCGGCGGCGCGGTGGTGGCCTCGTTCGCGTCCTATGCGCTGGAGAAGCGGCTGTCGAAGACGCCGGAGCGCTTCGGCCATGGCGCAATCGAGGGCGTAGCGGGTCCCGAATCCGCCAACAACGCGGCGGCCGGCGGCGCGTTCATTCCGCTGATGACCTTGGGCATCCCGCCGAATGTGGTGATGGCACTGCTGCTCGGCGCCTTCGTCATCCACGGCCTGCAACCGGGGCCGCTACTGATCACGCAAAACCCCGGCCTGTTCTGGGGCATCGTCGCCAGCATGTATATCGGCAACGTCATGCTGCTGATCCTCAATCTGCCGCTGATCGGCATGTGGGTGCAGCTGCTCAAGTTGCCCTACAACATCCTGTTCCCGCTGATTATCCTGTTCACGATCCTGGGCGTTTACTGCTCGAGCAACAATGTGTTCGACGTCTACGTGATGATCGCGTTCGGGATCATCGGCTATTTCATGCGCAAGCTCGGCTTCGAGCCCGCGCCGCTGGTGCTGGCGTTCGTGCTGGGACCGATGATGGAGAACAATCTGCGCAAGTCGCTGATCCTGTCGCAGGGCGACCTCTGGACCTTCGTGCAGCGGCCGATCTCGGCAGCGTGTCTTGCGCTCGCGCTGGTGCTGCTGATGGCGCCGCTATTACCCGCGCTGCGTAAGAAGCGCGAGCTCGTGGCGCTGGATGAGGGCGCGTGAGGGATTGGCAGGTGTCTCAGCCTGCCGCGGGCAGCACGTTATCCGGCGGCGCGCCCCAGGGGCGGTCGGCTGAGGCGAGCCCGATCAGGCGGCCCTGGATGTAGTCGCAGCCCCAGTCGCGCAGCATGTTCGCAGCTTCTTCGTCCTGCACCCATTCGGCCACCGTCTTGATGTCGAGGCGGCGGGCGAGGTCGATCAGGGTCTGCACGAAGGCGCGGTCGTCGGCGGAACGGGTGATGTTCTGCACGAAGGCACCGTCGATCTTCACGATGTCCACGCCCAGCTTGCGCAGATTGCGGAACGAGGTGTAGCCGGCGCCGAAATCGTCGATGGCGATGCGGCTGCCGAAATTCTTCAGCCGGGTGACGAAGCCGCGCACATCGTCGATGTCCTGGATCGCGACGGTTTCGGTGATCTCGACGATCAGCCGCTCGGCAACGCCGGGATGGGCACGCATCAGCGATTCGATTCCCGCCCACCAATCCGGATCCATGGTGGTGTCGGGCGAGATGTTGAGGCTGAGGCAGATGTCCGGCGCGGCCGCGAGCTCGGCGACCACGAGCTCGAGCACCCGGTGATCGACCAGGCGGATCAGGCCGAGGCGTTCCGCAACCGGCACGATGTCGGGCGCGAGCAGCACCTGGCCGTCGCCCTGGTCCATCCGCACCAGGCATTCGTGAAAGGCGCAGTCGCGCGAAAGGGCGGCAACTACCGGCTCATAGGCAAGCTTGATGCGGCGCTCATTCAGTGCGGTGACGATCTCGTCGGTGACGCGGATGTTGACGCGGCGCTGGGCGTCGCGCGCGGCATCCGGGCGCCAGGCTGCGAACGAGCCGACGCGGCGTTGTTTCGCGGTGTCCAGGGTCTCGTGGGCGCGATTGACGGCTTCATCGGCGTTGCGGGCATAGCGCGGCACGCTGACCGCGCCGATCGAGGCGGTGACCGACACCGGTCCGGATTTGGTCGGCACCACCTCGTCGCGAATGCCGGCGAGGAAACGTTCGGCAGCCACGTTCATGTCATCGACGGTGCAGTTCTTCAGGATCAGGCCGAACTTGTTGCCGGAGAAGCGGCCGAGCACGTCGCCGCCGCGCAAGCGCGCGCGAATGCGCGTGGCGACGTCGAGGATCACGGCGTCGGCAACGTCGAAGCCGAAGGCCTCGTTGACACGCGCGAGATGATCGATGCCGACCAGCATGAAGGCCGCGGTCGAGCGGAAACGGGTCGTCTCCTCGATGGCCTCGGCCAGCGCGGCGATCAGATGCGAGCGATTGAGCTCGCCGGTCAGCGGATCGAGCCGGGCCAGCTTCGTCAGTTCCTCGTCGCGGGCATGGCGTTCATTGTTGATGCGGACGGAGCCGATCGCACGCACCGGGCGACCGTCGGGGCCGGCGAACCAGCGGCCGGTCTCCTCGATCCAGACCATGGGATCGGCGGCGCTCATGCGCACGCCGTACTCGACCCGGTAGGGCGTGCCGTCGGCGCCATGCACGGCTGAGGTCTGCGCCAGCGCGGCGGTCCGCATTGATTGCGCGGGCTCGATCAGCCTGGCGAATTCGGCACCGGTGGCCAGCCGTTCGGCGGGAATTCCGGGAAAGATGGCGCTGACCTGCTCACCCCAGACGATGGCATCGCTGGCGATGTCCCAGGCGAACACGGCCTGGCCGAGGGCAGCCAGGATGTCGGAGGCTTGCGGCAATGCGGGGGTCAAAATCGCCTCGTTTCGGGACAGCGGGGAGTCCTGAGCCGGCACAGGATAAAGCCAGATTCGCCATTGACCCTAGGCAAAGTTGATAAACAATTTGGAAACCACGTTTCCTCGCTCGCAGGAACCGAAGCGGCTCACCCGGCATAGGCCTTGCGAGTACATGACACGCACCGGCGCCAGCGTCTCGAAACGCGACAATCTAGGCCGGTCAACGGTGATTGCGATGTTGAGTACTGGTCAACTGGACGTGGCGGACAACGGCACAGGCTCGGCCCTGGTGCCGCTGATGCCAGTTTTGCAGTGGGTCCACAAGGCCCCGCTGCCACGCCCCGATCCCAGCTTCGTCGCCCAGCTCATCGCCAATGCCGAGCATCTGCCCCAGGCGAGCCGGCTCCGCCGCGCTTCTTCCGAGGATGCGCAGGTCGCCTATGGCAGCAAGCGCCCGCTTCCGAGCGTTAGCGCGCGCACGCGGCAGGTGGCTTGAATCAGCGCGGCGCGTCGGGAGACGGCTGGGTGCCGTTGCCCGGCTGCAAATGAGGCGAGGGAATTTCCGGCGAGGGCGCACTCACAGGCTTCGGCGCCGGGTGATCCATCAGCACGGATTCGGTGACCGATTGTGCCGTGGGCGCGGGCGGCTCCGCCGGAGCTGGTCGCGGAGCGGACACTGGCTCGAACTTGGGCTCGAACTCATCCGCCGGCGTCTCGGCCTGGCGCTTGGTCTTGCGGGGCGCCGGCACCGTCGTTTCGGCGACATAAGCGACGCGGCGGCGGGTGCGCTGGGCGATGCCGCCGAGGAAATCGGCCATCGCGAGCAGCACCAGAAGGAAATAGGTGGAGTTGCCGAATTTCGGCCACATCACGAATTCGGCCGCAGCCGCGCCGAACACGATCAGCGACAGCAGATGATCCATCAGGAATTTCGAGCCGGGCCGCGCGCCCTTGACCACTTCGAGCAGCAGCAGCACGATACCTAGCGCGAGCATCACGTCGGCGAGCGTGACCGGCCAGGCCTCGCCCGTGATCATCGGCACTTTGAACAGCACGTCCGCAAAGGACACGCTCGGCATCAGGAATGCGATGATGTTGTAGACCGCGAGCGGGATCAGGAGCAGCGGGAAACCGACCATCGGCGAAATGCCTTCTCGATCAAGATATCCAGACAGGACAATGCGGCGGCGATGCATTCGCTCCGCCGCCGTCACTGTCATATCTCATGGGTGGGCCGAAATCAGGCAGGCCCGATCGTCCTGCCCACAGAAAGGTCCCGAACTCAGGACTCTTTCTTCTTCAGGACCTGACGGCCCTTGTACATGCCGGTCTTGAGGTCGAGATGGTGCGGACGACGCAGTTCGCCGGAATCCTTGTCTTCCACATAGGTCGGCTTCTTGATGGCGTCTGCCGAGCGGCGCATGCCACGACGGGACGGCGAGGTTTTTCTTCTCGGAACGGCCATTTCAATATCCTCTAGGGATTGGTGTTTTGGGGCATCGTCCGCGAGGGGACGGCTCAGCACCCGCAAACCGAGGCGAGCTGAATGCCGGTCAAGGCCGGGCTTATAGAGGAAGGCCTGCCTTAAATCTAGGGCTCTGGGCCGGAAAATGCGCCCGAAAAGGACCGGAAATCAGCGATTCTCCCGCCAGCAGGTCGAAAGTGAACTCGCCTGCGCTCGCGCCACATAGGTCCCGGCCAGCCGCCGGACACCCGGTCCCGGCGTCCTGGCGCTGCGTTTGACCGGATTCGGCAGGATAGAGGCTAGAAGCGCGGCCTCCCGGGGGGAGAGGTTCGCCGCCGACTTGCCGAAGGCATAGGCGCTGGCGGCCTCGGCCCCAAACTGGCTCTGCGGGCCGAGCTCGGCGATGTTGAGGTAAATCTCCAGGATCCGTGCCTTGGGCAGGACGAGATCGATCCACAGCGCCAACGGGAATTCCAGCGCCTTCCGGACGAAGTCCCGCCCCTGCCAGAGGAACAGGTTTTTCGCCACCTGCTGGGTGATGGTGGAAGCGCCCCGGAACGGGGTGCCGTCCTCCTTCGCATCGTCGATCGCCTCACGCAGCGCACCCCAGTCGATGCCGTGATGCTTGCAAAAATGGGCGTCCTCGGCCGCCACCACCGAGCGTGGCAGCGAGGGCGACATCGCCGCCAGATCGATCCATTCCCGCTGCATCGGCGCACCCCGCAGCGAGCGCCAGATCATCAGCGTCGAAACGGGATGGCCGGCACGGTAGAACGGCGCGACGACATAGGGCGCGAGAGCCGCGACCGCGAGCACCAGGAGAAGGGTTTTGACGACGCGCAAATCAACCTTTCCGGCGCAGAACGAAACGCGGCCACGGGCCCGGCATTAAGTCTGTGATAATTCGGGCCTTTTCCAGCACTTTTTAGGCCTTCCAAACGATTGACTGAGGCGGGCGCATAAAGGATTGTCCCGCCGAATTTTAGTTCTGGAGCCCTTCTTGATGACCGGCACGTCCCCGTCCGATTTCGCCAAACGTCTGGACAAGACCGCTGATGACACCGAGGCCCTGCTCGGGCGCCTGCTGTCGGACGACATCCTGCCCGATGAGATCGCCCGGCCCAAGCGACTGATGGACGCAATGCGCTATTCGAGCCTCAACGGCGGCAAGCGCCTCCGGCCCTTCCTGGTGGTCGAGAGCGCGGCCGTGTTCGGCGTGTCCCGCGAAGCCGCGCTGCTCGTCGGTGCGGCGCTCGAATGCATCCACTGCTATTCGCTGATCCATGACGATCTGCCGGCGATGGACAATTCGGACCTGCGCCGCGGCCGCCCAACCCTGCACAAGAAGACCGACGACGCGACCGCGATCCTCGCCGGCGACGGCCTCCTGACACTCGCCTTCGACATCATCACCCGCGACGAGATTCATCGCGACGCCAATGTGAGGCTTTTGCTGACCCGCGCACTCGCGCGCTGCGCCGGCATCGGCGGCATGGTCGGCGGCCAGATCCTCGACCTCGCCGGCGAAGGCCGCTTTGGCGGCAACGAGCCGATCGACGTCGCCCGCATTCAGCAGATGAAGACCGGCGCGCTGCTGCGCTACGGCTGCATCGCCGGCGCGATCCTCGGCCAGGCCTCGCAAAAGGAATATCAGGCGCTCGACGATTACGGCCGCGCGCTCGGCGAAGCCTTCCAGATCGCCGACGACCTGCTCGACGTCGAAGGCGATGCCGCCGCGCTCGGCAAGCCTGCCGGCGCTGATGCAGCGCTCGGCAAGACCACCTTCGTCACCCAGCTCGGCATCGAAGGCGCCAAGCAGCGCGTGCGCGATCTGCTCGCGCGCGCCGACAGCGCCGTGTCGATCTTCGGCGAACGGGCCGCCGTGCTGCAAGCGGCTGCGCGGTTCGTGGCCGAACGGAAGAGCTGATAGCGCGATGGCGGGCGGCAGCAAGGAAGACCCCGCCCTCGCCCGCTTTCGCAAGATGTCGCGGCCGATGCGGCTGATTTATGCGCGTCCGCGGACGTTCATGTCGCTTGCCGTTGGTATTCTCGTCTGCCTGCTCATCCCGGGTTCGCACCGGCTGGTCACGCGGCTTGTGTTCGGCTGGGATGCGTTGATCGCCGTTTATCTGGTGCTGGTCTACGCGATGATGCTGTGCAACGACCACCAGCACATCCGCCGCGCCGCAGCGATGCAGGACGACGGTCGCTTCGTGATCCTGCTGGTGACGGCGATCGGCGCCTTCGCCAGCATCGCCGCGATCGTCTCCGAGCTTGGAACGCCGCATCGCGGCGGCCTGGAGCTGAGCATCGCAATCACCACCATCGTATTGTCATGGGCCGCCGTGCACACAATCTTCGCTCTGCATTACGCGCATGATTATTACCGGCACGCCACGCCGGGCGGCCTTCAGTTTCCCAGCGGCGACAAGGAAGACCACGCAGATTACTGGGACTTCGTCTATTTCTCGTTCGTGATCGGCATGACCGCGCAGGTCTCCGATGTCGGCATCTCCGACAAGACCATCCGCCGCACCGCCACCGCGCACGGCATCGTCTCATTCATCTACAACACGGCCTTGCTGGCGCTGACGGTCAACATCGCGGCGAGCGCGATCTCGACCTGAACTCATTTCCGCAATCCTAGTTACAGACCTCGGCATTGCCATCGTTGCCCGGGCCGCCGCCGCCGCGATATTCGAGATGGCAGCCGCGGTTGACCGCACGACAGCCACTGTTGTTGCAGAATAGCTGTCCGCCACTCGAGCGGCGGCTGGCGCCAGCGGCAGCAGCGATGCCCGCAGCGCCACCAAAGCCGCCGGCCGCTCCGGCAGCCTCACCGCCGGCCTGACGACGCTGCCGTGCGGGACGCTCGTCGCCGTCGTCCCGCTTGGCGGTCGCAGGCTTGGCGGTCGCAGGCTTGGCGGCACGCTGCTTCTCGCACTCGTTGTCGTCGTTGAGCGCATAGCCATCACGGCAGACGATCTTGGTGCATTTGTCGCCGTCGGTCTTGAAGCCGTGCTCGCAAACCAGCGGACAGACGCGCGACTGTTTCGACTTGACCGTGTCGAGTGCATCGGTGCTCGCCACCTTCACGTCGAGCTTGGTGCCGGCATAACGGTTGAACTGCGATAACGACCGCTGCGCGGATGTCGTCCAGTTGCCGTCGGCGGCGCCGGAGAAGCAGCCGACGCGGCCGAGCTCGGTCTGTACCGAGCGGCTGAGATCGGCCGGCGCGATGGCCGGCGTCAGCGAGGCGACGTTGGTGCCGGCAGGGCCCGCCGTGCTGGCGGGCGCTGCACTCGGCGCCGCGGCGGCGAGATTGACGCGCTGCTGCTCGGCAGCGGCCGCCTGCTGCTGCGCCTGCTCCTTGGCCTTTTGCGCCGCAAGCTGTATCTGCTCGGCGGCCTCCGCATCGGCGGCTGCCTTGGCCTGCGTATCCTTCTGCGCGCCAAGTGCGGCAAGACGATCGCGCTCGGCCTCGGCCTGTTTCGCCTTCTCGGTGGCCGCCGCATGAGCCTGCTCGGCGCCGATTTTCTCGAGTTGCAGCTTGGCAAGGCTCGCATAGAAGCCGTCGGGATGCTGGGCGAGAAAGGCCTCCCACGCCGGCCGGTTGCCGACCTGGAGCGCGAGCTCGTAATCGCGGCGGATGTCGGCCTGAGGGTTGGGCGCAGCGGCAGCCGCAGCGGTCACCTTGACCGGCACCAGCGGCACGTCCTCGCCGCCGAGCGAGCCATAGACGAACGGCTCCTGCTTATTACCTGTCGACTTGAGCACGTCGTCGCGCACGAAGCCGAAGGCACGGCGGACGTCTAGGCCGGGCCTCGTCAGATGCTTCGACAGCGCCACCGTAAAGGGGCTGTTCGCACCGTCGCCATCCTGCGCCGTGAAACCGGCCTTGGCCGAATAGGCGATCAGCGTGTTCGAGCTGGTCGGCTCGACCTGGGCGAGGCCGCGGCCGACGCCGCGCGAGGCGATCGTGCGCTTCATGGTCTTGCCGAACGGATTGTCACGGCAGGCATCCAGGATCACCAGGCGAAGCTGCTTAGCCGGTTCGACCGCGACCAGGACGCGGTCGAGGGAGAGCGCCTCGTCAAAGACGTCGGTGTCACGCTCCAGCTTGGCGTCGACAGGGATCAGATAGTTCGAGCCTTCGACCTCGAGGCCGTGGCCGGCATAATAGACCACGGCGATATCGGCATCGCGGGTCCGGTCGGCGAATTCGCGCAGCACACGCCGGGTTTCCTGCGCCGTCAGGTCGTGCCGGGAATCGACGATGTCGAACCCGGCCTCCTTCAGCGTCCGGGCCATCACCGAACCGTCATTGACGGGGTTCGTCAGCGACGGCGCATGCTGATAGGCGGAGTTGGCGATCACGAGCGCGACGCGCTTTCCGGCGAAAGCAGGCCCGGCGCCGAATAGCAGCGCGACGGCGAGGAGGACTGGGCAAAGTCTGAGCAATTTGCGCATGACACGACTTCCGATTTCGGGGCGATTCGCGCCCTTTGGGACGGCTTTAGCAGGGTCCGTCGCGGACGCTTGTAACGGAGGTCACGAAGATGGCGCCGGCGGCAAGCCGAAAGGTCCCCTTGTTCGTCGCGCCAGTCCGGCCGCGGTTCGCCGCCAAACAGGTGCGCAGCAGGTTCCCTCAGACATCCCCGATGTGGCCCCGATATTGCGGCAGATTATCCGTAATCTCGTGCCAGGGCGCCTTCGACCCCACGAAAATGTGGGCGCTCGGTCGGATCGAGGGGGCATCGACCAGGGTTCCCATGGCGACGTGGACCCATTTTCCGTCGCGCACCCGGGAATAAAGCAACGAGCCGCAGCGGGCGCAGTGGGCGTCGTGGGTGGTTTCGTCACCGTAGATGGTGAGCTGGTTCTCGCCTCTGACGATGCGGAGCTTGCCCTGCTCGATGCCGGCGAACGGCTTGAAGGCAGCGCCGGTGGTGCGGCGGCAATTCGAGCAATGGCAGTTCATCGCATAGGAGAACGCGTCCGCTACCTCGTAGCGCACGGCGCGGCAGCAGCATTCGCCGATCAGGAAGGGAGCGTTCGAATTCTCTGATCCGGTCATCACAGCGTCCCAGCAAATGGTACGGACACCATAGCGCATTTTGACGTGTACGACTAAGTTCGCCCTGAGCCATCATTCAAAGGGATGACCCATGAGCCAGAACCGTTCGAGCGTCGAAGCCGTCGTGCAATCTTACTTCGACGGACTTTACGAGGGTGATGCCGAAAAGCTCGGCGCCATCTTCCATCCCTCCGCCGATTTGCGCTGGGTCGAGAAGGGCGAGCTGCAGGTGCTGACCGTGCCGGACTGGCTCGACCGCGTGCGCAAGCGCCCCTCCGGCAAGGCCGAAGGCAAGCCGCGCGAGGATTTCATCGTCACGATTGACCGTTCGGACGACAAGACCGCCTTCATCAAGGTCCGATGCCAACTGCCGCCGCGTTTTTTCACGGACTATCTGGTGGCTATGAAGCTCGCCGATGGCTGGCAGATCGTATCGAAGTCTTACCGGTATGATCTGCGAGAGTGAGGGGCCTAATCTTCCGCTGCCCGAAATCGGGCACACTCCTCCCACATCCTCCGTCATTGCGAGCGCAGCGAAGCTAGCCAGAGTCTTTCCGCGGAGGAAGACCGGATTGCTTCGCTGCGCTCGCAATGACGATGCGGATGGAGTGCATGCCGCATCTCTCCTCCGCCCCCGTCTCGCTCAAAAGGTCCACCATGCTTCTCGACCGCCGTTCGCTGCTCGCCTCGCTGTACTGGATCGCCGCCTCCCCCGCGCTCGCCGCAGACGCGCAGCCTGAGCTCGAAACCTATGAGCGCGAGAGTGGCGGCCGGATCGGGGTCTATGCCGAGAACCTCGCGACCGGCGCAAGGCTCGCCTGGCGCGCCGACGAACGGTTCGTCATGTGCTCGACATTCAAGGCTTCGCTGGCGGCATGCGTCCTGGCGCGGGTCGATCGTGGCGAGGATCAGCTTGCGGCCATGATCCCGTACGGCAAGGCCGACCTGCTGGAGTACGCACCGGTCGCCAAGCAGAACATTGCCGCCGGCGCAATGTCGGTCACCGAGATGTGCAAGGCGATCGTCGAGCTCAGCGACAACACCTGCGCCAATTTATTGCTGGCGCGGATCGGCGGTCCCGCCGCACTCACCGCGTTCTGGCGGTCGCTCGGCGACACCGCCTCGCGGCTCGACCACAACGAGCCCGAGCTCAACCGCTCACCGCCCGGCGATCCCCGCGACACCACGACGCCGGCGGCGATGGCAGGCAATCTGCGCCGGCTGCTCACGGGCGAGGCGCTGTCGGCCACCTCGCGCGCGCAGCTCACGGAGTGGCTAGTGGGCTGCAAGACCGGTGCGAACCGGCTGCGTGGCGGGCTCCCCGCAAGCTGGAAGATCGGCGACAAGACCGGCAACAACGGCAAGGACGCATCCGGCGACATCGCGGTGGCCTGGCCCAAGCCCGATACGAAGCCCGATGCACCGATCCTGATCGCGGCCTATACCCAGGGCGGCACGCCGAGCGCGGCGCAGATCGAAACCGTGTTCGCACGCATCGGCCGCATGGTGGCCGAACGGCTGGCGTAAAGCCGCACGCATTGACGTTGCGACCGCTTCCGGGTGAAGACAGACCATCATGGAAGCGAAATTTCAGACCTTTCTCATCCTGCTCGCCGTGCTGGCGGGCACCGCGCTTGTCGCGCGCCGCTTCAACATCGCGCCCGCCATTCTGCTGATGCTCTCAGGTGTCGGCCTTGCCTTCGTGCCGGGCATGCCAGCGGTCGAACTGCCGCCGGAACTGGTGCTGCTGATGGTGCTGCCGCCGCTGATCTACTCGGCGAGCGTCGCGATGAGCTGGCGCGAGTTCAAAAAGAATCTTCGCCCGATCGTGCTGCTGGCGGTCGGTGCGGTGATCTTCACCGCGGCGTTGGTCGCAACCGCCACGCATTATTTCATCGGCCTGCCCTGGACGATCGGCTTCCTGCTCGGCGCCATCGTCGCGCCGCCCGACGTGGTGGCGCCGCTCGCGATCGCGCGCCGGCTGCATCTGCCGCGCAGGCTGATGGTCATCCTCGAAGGCGAAGGGCTCGCGAATGATGCCACCGCTCTGATCCTCTACCGCTTCGCGCTCGCCGCAATCATGGTCGGGCAATTCTCGCTGCCTCTGGCAGGCGGCGAGTTCTTGCTCATCGTCGCCGGCGAGATCGCCTTCGGCATCGGCGTCGGTTGGCTCTCCCTGCGGTTCCGCAAATGGTCGGGAGACCCGCAGGTCGAGCTGACACTGTCGCTGATCACGCCCTACGTGTCCTACTGGCTGCCCGAGCATCTCGGCGGCTCCGGCGTGATCGCCACCGTCGCCTGTGGCCTCTATGTGAGCTGGAATGGCCCGCTGCTGATCTCGGCATCGACGCGCCTGCAAGGCATCTTCTTCTGGGACCTCGTGATCTATCTGATCGAGGGCTTGCTGTTCCTGCTCACCGGATTCCAGATGCGCGCACTCTACGAGAAATCGAAGGCGTTCCCGCTCGACGACATCATGATTGCGACTGCCGTGGTGCTGGCGGTGGTCGTGATCGCGCGCTTCGCCTGGCTCTATCCCGCGACCTATCTGCCACGAATGCTCAGCAAGTCGCTGCGTGCGCGCGATCCGTCACCACCATGGCAATGGCCGTTCGTGCTTGCGCTCACCGGCGTGCGCGGCGCGGTGTCGCTGGCGGCAGCACTGGCGCTGCCGTTCACGCTGCCGGGCGGCGAGGCCTTCCCGTTTCGCGACCTGATCCTGTTCGTCGCGTTCGGCGTCATCTTCATCACACTGATCGGCGTCGGCCTCACGCTGCCCCCCGTGGTTCGTTGGCTCGGTGTCGCGGAAGCCGGTCGCAACGAGCATGCCGCCGAGCACGAGGCCGAGATCGCGGCACGGCGCCAGGCCCTCGACGCGGCGCTAAAGTCGCTCGACGCGCTGACCGAGGAAAAGGACGTGTCCGACGAGGTGATGCGGCTCCTGCGCGCCCGCCACGAGATCCGGGTCAACCAGCTGCCGGACTCGCTCGATCCCACCCACCACGACGTCTCCGCCGCCGGCACCGCCCTGACCCGCCGTCTGATCGCCACCGAGCGCAAGTTCATCCACGAGCTGCTGCGCGAGGGCCAGATCACCGACGAGACGCGGCGGCGGATCGAGCGCGATCTGGACCTGGAGGAGGCAAGCTTGGCAAACCGGGAGTACCGGGGAGGGCCGCTATAGATTCCCGTCATTGCTAGGGGCGCGAACTACCGCCTCTCGCAAAATTCCCTCATCGCCACCGCCACGGCGCCCGCAATGATCTCCTGCCGCTCCGGGGAGTTCATCGCCATCTCCTCGTCGCGGTTGATGATGGAGCCCGCTTCGAGCAGCACTGCGGCGCTGCGGGTCTGCGAGAGCACAACGAGCCCGTCATAGCGGTAGACGCCGACATCCTTGTCGAGCAATTGGCGCCGGTAGCGGCCCATCACCGGCAGGGTGTACTGGCTGGCATAGTGCAGGTCCTGCTGCTTCAGCTGCCTGCCGATCATCCGGGCCAGCATCAGGCTGGCGGCGAAGTGCGGATTCCGCTGCGACACGAACAGAGAGTGGCCCGAAAAGCGGTCGCTGAAATAGCTGTTCGCGCCGTCGAACTCCCAGCTCCCGAGCAGCTTGTCCGGCACCGAATCGTGATGGATCGACAGGAAGAGATCGGCCCGGGCGTCATTCGCGGTGCTGACGCGCTTGAACAGGCTCGGCCGCGCCTTGCCGTCCGTGACGAGCAACCGGGTCGCGGCAAAGCCTTCGGCCTTGAGCCTCGCCGTAATCAGACTTGCAAGCCGGAAGTTGAAGCCGAACTCCGTGTCGTTGCGCGCGCTCAACGCGCCGTAGGAGTCCGGGGTGTGCCCGACATCCACGAGGATCCGGAATTTCGACAGCTCACACTTGACCGGCGCGTGCGGCGGCTTGGGTTTCGCGATTTTCCGCGCGATAGCAGCATGACCAGAGTCTGCAGGCGCCAGCGACCATAGCAAGATCGACGCGACCAGCGTCGAGACGAGACTTGCGATGATGCTGCGCGGCTGTCCCAAGTACTACTCCGCTGCCGCTGTTCGCGGCCGGCCGACAAAGCCTGTGACGTCACCGAAACGCTCCAGCATCACCGCGGAAAGGTCCTTGGCCTTGCTGGTGACGCAGGCGCCCGAGCGCACGGCATGGCGATCCTGATGCGCGGCCTGCGGCGGCGGCTCGCCCTGCTGAAGCGCCCGCGCCAGCTCCATCACGACTTTCCGGAAATGCATGATACCGAGATCGGTCGGACCGAGATGCTCGCGGGTGCGGTCGGCGATCGGGCCCTGGCTGTCCTGCACGGCCGCATCCTGTTCGGAGACGCCCTTGATGCCGGTGTAGCTCCTGGTCTTCTGCATCTTGCGGTCGATCAGATAGTCGTTGCCCTTGTGGCGCAGCGGCACGTAATTGTCGCCAACCTCCGCGATCACGCCGTTGCCGCGGTCAAAGACGTCGCGCTCGGCTTGCGTCAGCGGCCGTTCCGGATTCCAGGCATAGGTGTAGATCCAGCAATTGGTGTCGGTGACGGGCACGAAAGTCTGCCCAAAGATGTTCTCACCCGGCATCGCGCTCGGGGCATAGGCGTGGAACGGCATCAGAAATTGCGCAATGCGCCAGTAGATGTTGTCGCCGCCGGTGAGCCGCCCGCCGGCGATGGTGAGGCCCGCTGCGTGCGCGGCGATCTTGATCACAGGGCGCGGATCCTCCGCGATCCAGCGCATGTGATCGCTCGACATCCGCGCGATCGGATTCACGAAATGCTTCTTGATGTCCAGGATCTCGTTCTCCTCCTTGTCGAAGGAGAGATGGGCGAAGGTGAAATGCGCGGTGTCGATCGAGCCTTCCAGCGCCTGCACCCAGTTGCAGTCCTGCCATTTCTTGCTGACATAGCGGTGCGAGGCCGGCAGCAGTGCCATTTCGAGATCGGGCAGCTCGGGCATCGCATCCGCGGGACCCATATAGGCCCAGATCATCTCGCCCCATTCGCGCGCCGGATAGGATTTGATGCGGATGAGATCCTTGGCGTTGAGGTCGGGATAGGAGGTCGGCATGTCGACGCAGCGGCCGTCGGTGTCGAACTTCCAGCCGTGATAGACACAGCGGATGCCGCATTCCTCGTTGCGCCCGAGCCAGAGATTGGCGCCGCGATGCGGGCAGTATTGATCGATGATTCCGACAACGCCGCGCGTATCGCGGAAGGCGAGCAGCTCCTCGCCGAGAACGATGATCTTCTTCGGCTCGCCGTCGGGTTCAGGGAGTTCTTCGGACAGCAGCACAGGAATCCAGAACCGGCGCAACAATTCGCCCATGCCCGTACCAGAGCCCGACTCGGTCAGGAATTTGTTGTCCTCGGCGCGGAGCATGGAAAATCCTCCCGACGGTCGTTGTTGCCGGCAAGATTGGCGCGGACGCGGGAAGACGTCAACGCGGAACGCGGCGCGCAGGCCGGTTAAACCGGCCGCTCCCCCTTCACCGTCACGCGCGTGCCGGAGCGCGTGTGCGGCCAATAATCCCACATCGCGCGGTGCTGGGTGCAGCGGTTGTCCCAGAAGGCGATGGCATTCTCTGTCCAGCGAAAGCGGCACTGGAACAGCGGATTCTCGGCGTGCTGGTAGAGATAGGCAAGCATCGCCTCGCTCTCGTCGCGCGGGATGCCGTTGATGTGGCGGGTGAAGCCGCGGTTGACGTAGAGCGCCTTCTTGCCGGTGACCGGATGCGTGCGCACCACGGGATGCTCGGCACTCGGATAGGACGGGCGGTCGGCGACGCCGTAATTGGCGTAGAGCCCGCGATAGATCGGCTCGCCGTCATGCAACGCAGTCAGCCCGTCGAGATAGGCCTTCATCCGGTCCGACAGCGCCTCGTAGGCCGCATACATGTTGGCGAACAGCGTGTCGCCGCCGCGCGGCGGGCACTGCTTGATGTAGAGGATCGAGCCCATCGGCGGCTCGTGATCGCAGGACACGTCGGAATGCCAGCCCTCGCCATTGGCCCGCGGCGAATTCGCATCCGCATAGATCTTCATCAGGGCCGGGTCTTCATCCTCATGCGGCGCGGCGGGATGGAAATGCAGCTCACCGAACTTGCGGCCGAAGGCGAGATGCTGTTGTGGCGTGATGTGCTGGTCGCGGAAGAAGATGACGAGGTTTTCGGCAAGCGCGCGGTGGACCTCGTCCATCTGCCGGTTGGAGCGCGCATCGTCGGAGACGAGCTTGCCGATGTCGACGCCCGAGATTTCCGCGCCGATGATCGGGGTCAGCTTTTCGACCGCGATGGTCTCGTAAGGCGCGCCGTCGTCCGTCGCGTGGCGATAGCGCGGGCCCTGCTTGCCGGCGAGTGAGCTCATGGCGTGTCTCCCGATGCATTCTTGCTTGGGAGCATCGTAGCAATGTAGGGCGGCTTAGCGAAGCGTAACCCGCCACTTCGCGCCTGCAAAAATAAGGCGGGTTACGCTTTCGCTAACCCGCCCCACGATTCCTGATCTGGAGCAGAACTATTCCGCCGCGGTCACCGGCACCTTGGCGCCCTGGCCGTAGCGCTGCTCGATGTAGTCGATCACGAGTGCTTTGAAGTCGGCGGAGATGGTCGGGCCGCGCAGGGTGCGGAACTTCTTGCCGTCGACGAACACCGGGGCAGCCGGCGCCTCGCCCGTGCCCGGCAGCGAGATGCCGATATTGGCGTGCTTGGATTCGCCGGGGCCGTTGACGATGCAGCCCATCACCGCGACGTTGAGCTCTTCCACGCCGGGATATTTCGTCTTCCAGGTCGGCATCTCGTCGCGGATGAAACCTTGGATCGAGCTGGCCAGTTCCTGGAATGTGGTCGAGGTGGTGCGGCCACAGCCGGGGCACGCCGCAACCAGCGGCACGAATGTGCGGAAACCCATGGTCTGCAAGAGCTCCTGGCCGACCTGCACCTCGCGGGTGCGGTCGCCGCCGGGCTCCGGCGTCAGCGAGATGCGGATGGTGTCGCCGATGCCCTGCTGCAACAGGATGCCGAGCGCGGCCGAGGACGCCACGATGCCCTTGGTGCCCATGCCGGCCTCGGTCAGGCCGAGATGGATCGCGTAGTCGGAACGGCTGGCGAGATCCTGATAGACCGCGATCAGATCCTGCACGGCCGAGACTTTGGCCGAGAGGATGATGCGATTCTTCGGCATGCCGAGTTCCTCGGCGCGCGCGGCCGAGAGCAGCGCGGATTGCACCATGGCCTCGCGCGTCACCGCGCGCACGTCGCGCGGATCGGGGGAGGCGGCGTTCTCGTCCATCAGCTTGGTCAAGAGCTCCTGGTCGAGCGAGCCCCAATTGGCGCCGATGCGCACCGGCTTGTTGTTCTTGTTGGCGATCTCGATGATGTCGGCGAACTGGGTGTCGCGCTTGTCCTTGAAGCCGACATTGCCGGGATTGATGCGATATTTGGCGAGCGCCTCGGCGCAGGCCGGATAGGCGGCGAGCAGCTTGTGGCCGATATAGTGAAAGTCGCCGATCAGCGGCGTGGTGATGCCGCGCTTGAGCAGGCCGTCGCGGATGTGCGGGACGGCAGCGGCGGCCTCCTCGCGGTCCACGGTGATGCGGACCATTTCGGAGCCCGCGCGGGCGAGCGCTGCGACCTGGGCAATGGTGCCGTCGATATCGGCGGTGTCGGTGTTGGTCATTGACTGCACGACGATCGGGGCACCGCCGCCGACGGCAACGTCGCCGACCTTGACCTGGGTGGTCTTGTGCCGGGGCGCGGGGCCCGCGACGTCGGAATCGATGGTTTTTTCGAGCTTGTTCATGGCGTCCAAATATCAGGTTTTGGTGACGTTCAGCAATGCATCGCGCGGCGCCGCAGCGGATTGACTGGGACGGTTAACCAGAAAAAGCCCAGCAATGACAAGGAGGGCGGCAGCCCCGAATGTCAGGTTCAGCGTGTCGTGCATGATGAAATAGCTACCCACCACGCCAAACAAAGGGGTGATGAAGGTAAAAGCCGACAATTTGCTGGCCGAATAGGTCTTCACCAGCGCGAACCAAAGCGTGAACGTGGTTCCCACGACCCAGATCGCCTGGAAGGCCATCAGGCCCAGCGACAGCGGCGACGGCGTGTGGGGGATGGTCTCCCCGAACAGCCAGGCGGCCAGCCCCAGGATCGGGATCGAGGTCGCGACCTGATAGCCCAGAGCCTTCTCGGGCGCCGCGAAGCGCAGCCGCGTGCCCTTGGCAACTAGCGTGGTCGCCGCCCACAGCGCGGCGCCGCCGACGATCATGAGATCGCCGAGCAGGACATGCGAATCGACGTTGGGCTGCGGCACGCCGATCGCGAGCGCGACACCGGCAAAGCTGATGGCGAGCCCCAGCCATTGCGTCCCGCCAAGTCGCTCGCCGAGCACCTGGTAGGAGCCGAGCGCGACGAAGAACGGCGCGGTGTAGAGGAACACGACCGCCCGCGATGCTGGTGTGAACCGCAGGCCCTGGAAGATCAGCACGAACTCGATGCCGAACATCAGTCCGGCGATGACGCCGGGCTTCCAGGTGCCGTCGCGCTCGAAGAATTTAACGCCGCGCAAGCTGCCGATGATGAACAGCACCGGCAGCGCGCCCATCGAGCGGAACGTGGCCTGAAGCATCGGCGGAATGTCCGGCAGCACCAGCTTCACGGCGATCTGGTTGAACCCCCAGGTCAGGCACAGCATGAGCATCAGGGCGATGGCGCCGGCACTGAGGGGACGACCGGCGGACGGTATGGCTTGAGGTGAGGACATTTTTTCCTAAAAACCGGCTTTGCGCCGTTGTTGCTCTATGCGGCTTTCTGACAATGCGCACAAACGCCCGTGATTTCCACCACCGACAATTTGGGAGCGAAGCCTGAGCTGCGCGCGGCGGCGTTGAGGTCCTTGGCGAAGGATGCCGACGGAATCTCACCGACCAGGCCGCAGCGCTCGCAGATCAGGAACGTCACCGCCGAGATCGCGTCGTGGTCGTGAGCGGCGCAGGCGAGATAGGCGTTGCGGCTTTCGATCCGGTGCACGAGGCCGTTGGCCATCAGGAAATCGAGAGCACGATAGACCGTGATCGGCGCCGGCCGCGACATCGACTTCGCCAGTTCGTCGATGACCTCATAGGCGCCGAGCGGCCGGTGGCTCGAGAGCAGCGCCCCCAATACATGGCGGCGTATAGGCGTGAATTTCTGCGCGCGCTCTCCGCAAACGGCCTCGGCATGCGCCAGCGCATCCGCGGTGCAGCGGCCGTGATCGTGATCGGGCGCGGGAAATGCCGGTTTTGCGAGGGTCATGCGACCGGCGTTCTAGCATTTCGAAAGGGGAACCCAAAGCAGGACCGGCGATGCGGCCAGCAGCCATGCTCGGCCTGCGGGACAGCGTCCCGCAAACCCGCCATGAAATAATCATAAGCTTGCTTATTATATTGCAAGCTTATTGGAGACCAAGCTCATGAGCCCAGGGCCCGTGGACCAGAACTTCCTGTTTACGCTCGCCGAGCTCTATCGCCTGCTCCGGGTCTATGCCGACAAGGAAGCCTCGCGCTTCGGCATCACCCGCGCGCAATGGGCGGTGCTGGCCAAGGTCGAGCGCAGCGAAGGCATGAAGCAGTCGGAACTCGCCGAGCTTCTCGAGGTGCAGCCGATCACGCTGACGCGCCTGATCGACAAACTCTGTGACAGCGACTGGATCGAGCGACGCAACGATCCTTCGGATCGCCGCGTCAAGCGGCTGTACCTGAAGAAGGCCGGGCGGCAGTTGCTCGGGCGGATGAGCGGGCTGAAGTCCGAGCTCACGGCCAACGCGCTCGACGGCATCACTCCGGCGGACGCCCATCGCCTCCTCACCCAACTCGAAACAATCAAGGAAAACGTGCGGTCCGCGATCCAGAGCAGCGGAGCGGAACAAGCGCGTAAGGAGCAACGCTATGGCTGATCAGGTTCTCAAGTTCCAGCCCGAGCAGAAAATCGACGGCGGCAAGCCCACCAAGAAAGCCGGCACCGATCCGCGCCGCCGCCTGGTGGCGGGCCTGCGCCGCTATCGCCGCGTGCTGCTCCTGGTTGTGCTGCCGCTCGTCGTCGCGGTTGCCGGCTTCACCTTCTATCTCAATGGCGGCCGTTACGTCGGCACTGATGACGCCTATGTCGGCGCGCAGAAAGTGCTGGTGACCCCTGATATCTCCGGCAAAATCCAGAAGGTCGTCGTCAAGGAAGGTCAGGTCGTCAAGCACGGCGACGAGTTGTTCGAGATCGACCCCGCTCCGTTCCGTCATGCGTTGGAAGAAGCCAAAGCGCAACTCGCCCAAGCCCGCATCACCTATGACAATCTTGTTGCCAACATCAAGATCTACGGTGACATGCTCAATCTTGCCCAGCAGGGCATGGACCTGAAGCAGCGCGACGTCGAACGCAAGCAGTCGCTGGTGAAGAACAATTACGGCTCGCAGCTCGATCTCGACAACGCGTCCAATGCACTGGTTACCGCCGGCGCGCAGGCGCAATACATCAAGCAGCAACTCTCCAATGCCAAGACCCAATTGCTGGGGAATCCCGAGTTGCCGCTGGAGCAATTCCCCGCCTACGCGCAAGCGAAAGCCAAGCTGGACGATGCCCAGCGCAACCTCGACCACACCGTGCTGCGCGCGCCGATGGATGGCGTGGCAACACAGGTCGAACAGATCCAGCTCGGCCGCTACGTCGCCGCCGGCACGCCGGTGTTCTCCATCATCGACGTGGCCCATCCCTGGGTCGACGCCAATCCGAAGGAGAGCGACCTCACCTACGTCACCGAAGGACAGCCGGTCACGCTCGAGGTCGACGCGTTCCCGAACCATACCTTCAAGGGCAAGATCGGCTCGCTCTCGCCCGGCACCGGCGCGCAATTCGCGATCCTGCCGCCGCAGAACGCCAGCGGCAATTTCGTCAAGGTGGTGCAGCGCGTGCCGATCCGCATCTATTTCGACGAGACCGACAAATACGTACGCAAGCTGAAGGCCGGCATGAGCGTTTACGCCACCATCGACACCGGCCACCAGCGCTCGCTCGCCGGTCTGCTCGGCCTGTCGGCGACCGCGAGCCAAGACAAAGATCAGGACAAGGACTAATCCTATGGCGGAGTCCAATCCCGCCCTTATGGTCCCCGGCCTGCGCCGGAACATGGTGACGATCTGCGCCATGACGGCAACCATCATGCAGGCGCTGGACACCACCATCGCCAACGTCGCCCTGCCCTACATGCAGGGCACGCTGTCGGCTTCGCAGGACCAGATCAACTGGGTGCTGACCTCCTACATCGTCGCCGCCGCGATCATGACGGCACCGGTGGGCTGGATCGCCAACCGCTTCGGCCGCAAGCGCATCTTCATCATCTGCTCGGCCGGCTTCACCATGGCATCGGTGCTGTGCGGGCTTGCGCAGGACATCAACCAGATGGTGATTTTCCGCCTGCTGCAGGGCGTGTTCGGCGCGGCCCTGGTGCCGTTGTCGCAATCGGTGATGCTCGACTATTACACGCTCCAGGAACGCGCCAAGGCGATGTCGATCTGGGGCATGGGCGTAATGATGGGGCCGATCATGGGTCCCTCGCTCGGCGCCTGGCTGACCGAGACTTATTCCTGGCACTGGGTGTTCTTCGTCAATTTGCCGTTCGGCGCCATCACCGTGATCGGGCTGATCATCTTCATGGACGAGACCCGGAAGGATCTCAGTCTCAAGTTCGACTGGTTCGGCTTCGCGGCGCTGGCGGTCGCGATCGGGTCGCTTCAGCTCGCGCTCGACCGCGGCGAGCAATTGGGCTGGCTCGAATCGGGTGAGATCCTTGCGGAGTTCATCGTCTCGGCCGTCGCCTTCTACTTCTTCATCGCGCATTCCTTCACGACCTCGACACCGTTCATCCGCTTCGGGCTCTTCAAGGACCGCAATTTCGTCACCGGCTGCGTGTTCATGGTCGTGATGGGCCTCGTGCTGTTCTCGACCATGGCGCTGGCCTCCCCCTATATGCAGAACGTGATCGGCTATCCCATCATCACCGCGGGCCTGCTGCTGGCGAGCCGCGGCTTCGGCACCTTCTTCGCCATGATGCTGGTCGGCCGCATGATGCGTTACATCGAAGCCCGCACACTGATCATCACCGGCCTGACGCTGACCGCGGGCTCGCTGTTCCAGATGACCGGCTGGACCGATTTGACCCAGGTGCCGGAGATCGTGACCGTCAGCGTGATCCAGGGCTTCGGCTTCGGCCTCGTCTTCGTGCCGCTTTCGACGGTGGCATTCCTGACCTTGTCGAATGAGCTGCGCACCGACGGCACCGCGATGTTGACCCTGATGCGCAACGTCGCGAGCTCGGTGGGCATTTCCGTCGTCATCGCCCAGCTGACACAAGGCACGCGGCGGACCTACGCGATCCTGTCCGAACACATCAACCCGTTCAACCATGCGCTCCAGATGCCCAGCGTCAGCGGCATGATCAATCTCTCCACCGACGCCGGTCGCGCCATGGCCGATCGCATGGTCAGCGTGCAGGCGCAGATCATCGCCTTCGCGCACGACTACGAGCTGGTGATGTTCTTCATCCTCTGCACCATCCCGCTCGCCCTGCTGATCGGCTCGACCAAGGCCACCCTGCGCAAGCAGGCGGCGGGGCCGGAACATGCGGTGATGGAGTGATGCCTTCGCCGGGACGACACCGATGATGTTGCGCGCCTCTACCCCAAAATCTCCTCGCAGCCCAGATCCTCGACCGCCATCATCACCCGCTCCAGATTATTCCACCAGATCACCGGTGGGATGTTGATGCTCCACTGCCAGACTGGCTTGGTGATGTGCCACAGCACCGACCGCCGATAGTCCTGGTCGAGCGCGCCGCGCGTATAGCCGCTGACACCGTGCGCCATCAGCATCTCGTGATAGCGATTGAGCAGCGGGCGTTCGAGCGCCTGCCGGCGCTCTGGATACCATTGCGTCGCCATCATATAGGCAAGGTCGTGGGTAGGAACGTTGATGCGCCAATGATCGAAATCGAAAATGCGCACAGCGTCAGCGATGCCCGCGCGTGGCAGCAGGAAATTCCAGGTATGGGCATCGCCGTGAGCGATGGTCACATGGCGATGCGAATGGTAGCGTTGCAACAGTTGCTCGGCCTTGTCGATGAAGCGCCGATACAGGGTCCGCCGCTCCTCACTGAGGCGATCACCAAGCAAATCGGCGAAGCGGTCGTAATGGCCGGCGAATGTCTCTATCAGACTCGCCGTATCATCAAGGCTCATCCAGGTGCCGATGGTGTCGCCGAGACCCGCATGGTCCCACCAAGATGCATGCCAGCGGGCGAGCGCCGTTACGATCGCCATCGCCTGATCGCGTGAGGGCGGCAATGGCCAGTCAGCTGCAACGTCATGGCTGTCGGTGAGATCTTCGAGCAGCAGATGCCAGTCCTGGCTCTCCTCGTCGAAATGCCCATCGTAGCAGCGCGGCACGATGTGCGACGGCATATTTGGCGCAAGGCGGGTGTAGAAGGCCACTTCCTGCCGACCAGAATTTGCCAGCGACTTGGCGTAGGCCGGATTCGGGATCTTCAGGATGACAGAGTGCGGGGACCCGGCTGCTTCCCCGACATAGCGCAGCCCAAGTCGGATAACGTGCGACACCATGGCGGGGTATTGGTGCAGCACCTTCACCTCGCGCACGGCGCCCGCATCCAGCACGCCGCCCCTGCGTAGCGCAGCGGTCAGTCGAGCCCGCTCAACGACCGCCGGCAGTTGTGGAGGTGTCATGGACGCCACGATGCCCTCGTCCCGGACCATACTGCACAATCACACCCCCCGGCACCAGCAATAGGCATCGCGCCGGGCTCAGGCCGCCGCTGTGGAGTCGCGCACCGTCCGGACCACGACCGACCGAAGCTGCTCGAGATTGGCCGCCATGCCGGCGATCGCCTGCCTGACCTCCGCGGCGCGCTCGTTCACGGAGGCGGCGTCGCGGCTGACATCACCGATCTTGGCCGAGACCTCCTTCGCCGCGGAAGTCGATTCGGAAATCGACCGCGTGATCTCGCGGGTCGCGGCGTCCTGCTCTTCCATCGCGGCGGCAACCGAGGTGGCGACGCCGTCGATCTCGACGATGTGGCCTCCCATGGTTTCGACGGCGTCGACGGCGGCTTGCGTCGAGGCCTGGATCTCGGCGATCAGCCGCGCGATCTCCTCGGTGGATTTGGCGGTCTGGTCGGAGAGGGATTTCACTTCGGCGGCGACCACCGCGAAGCCACGGCCGGCCTCCCCGGCGCGCGCCGCCTCGATCGTGGCGTTGAGTGCCAGCAGATTGGTCTGGCCGGCGATGCCGCCGATGAGGTCGGAGACCTCGGCGATCTTCTTCACCGATCCAGCCAGCGTCTGGATGGTCGAGCGCGCCTGTTCCCGACCGGCGACCGCCGATTTTGTAACCGTGCTGGTCCGCGCGACCTGGGTTGCGATCTCGCGGATCGAAGCACTGAGTTCTTCAGCTGCGGCCGAGACGGTCTGCGAGCTGCCGAGGGCCTGGGTGGAGGCGGCTGCGACCGCCTGCGATTGTGTCGAGAGCGACCTTGCGATCTCGGACAGACTGGAGGCGGCACGCTCCACGCCTTGCGTCGCCGCGCTCGCGGTGTCGACCGAGCGGCCGGTCTCGCGCTCGACGGTTTCGGCCATCTGATGCAGGGCCTCACGCTTGGCGAGCGCCGCCTCCTGCTCCTTCTGCAACTGCTCCTCGCGCAGGCGGAAATTCTCGACCGCGGACTGCTTGAACACCAAGAGCGCACCCGCCATCGAGCCGACCTCGTCCTGCCGGTGCGCGAAAGGAATGTCGGCGGCGAGATCGCCGGTCGCGAGCTTTTGCATCGCGCTGGTCATGCGCACGATCGGGCGCATCACGCCGAAGGCGACGCCGAGCAGGCCCGCCGCAATGAAGGCGAGGACGGCGGCGGAGACGCCGAGGAGGATGTAAAGCATCGAGCTGTCGCGGTCCGCGGCCAGCTTCTCCATGTCGGCATTCTGCTTGTTGGCGCTCTCGACGATGCTGTCGATGACGGCGCGATGCGCGGTATAGGCCTCCTTGAGCTGCGCGTAGGCCCGCTCGGAGACGGCCGTATCCTTGGCCTTGAGGGCGGGGAGGAGCTGGTCGGACAACAGCTTCCAGAACTTCTGCACCTCGGCGTCGGATTTCGACACCAGGGTCGTCTTCAGGTCGGCCGAGAGGCTGGAGGTGACCCAGAATGCCTTGCGCTCGTCGTAATCCTTGCGGAGCTGGGCCAGGCGTTCGGCATGGGCCGCCAGCTGGTCGGGCTCGCGCATGGCGAGCGTGGCCTCGAGGTAGGCCTCGATCACATATTCCGGCGGCGGCAGGATGTCGGCGATGAGATCGTTTCCGAGCTTGATATCAGAATAGAGCGGACCGCCGACCTTGAGCTCTTTCAAGGCGTAGAGGCTGGTCGAGACCACGGCGGTAAAGCCGATGGCCAGAACGATGCCGAAAGCAATGATTGCGGAAGAAAGCGAAAGACGAATTTTCATGGAAAAATCCAATGGGCCGCGCTGAATCCCACGGACCCTAAAGGATTACGGTAAACACGGGATTGCATCGCGCGGAAATTGCATCGCGCGAACTCCGGAAAAATACGGGAAATGGCGTCAGGTCAACAGTTTCGGGCAGCGAAGCTTGGGCCCGTCCTCCGCTGTCGTCCCGGATCGGCGCTCCGCCTGTCCGGGACGGCGCTGGGGGTCACACGTCGAAAAATACCGTTTCGTTGTCGCCCTGGAGCCGCAGGTCGAGCCGGTACACCGGCTTGCCGGCCTCGCGCACGGCCGTCAGCGTGGCGCGACGGTCGGCAGGCACCACCGCCAGCACGGGATCGGCGGCATTGCCGGCCTCGTCACTGAAATAGATGCGGGTATAGAGATGCCGCAGCATGCCGCGACCAAACACCGCAAGCAGGACATGCGGTGCCTGCGGCTTGCCGTCGGGATCGGGCACCACGCCCGGCTTGATGGTTTCAAAGGAATAATTGCCGTCCTTGTCGGTGCCGCAACGGGCAAAGCCGCGGAAGCTCGCATTCGGCAGCGCGCGCTTGTCCTGCGGATCCGCGAAGCGCCCCTGCGCGTCGGCCTGCCAGATCTCCAGCATGGCATCGGGCACAACGACTCCGTCGCCGTCGAACACGCGGCCCTCGATCCGGACGCGATCGCCGGTGACGTCGGGCGTCAGCGTCGAGTTGGTGAACGCATCATTCCAGGCATACTCGCCGGTCGGCGTCAGGCCGTATTTGAAGAACGGGCCGACGGTCTGCGACGGCGTGATCCCATTGTCCTGCACTTAATGGTTCTCCATAGGGGTGGCGTTCTTGCCGCGCAGCACGATGTCAAAGCGGTAACACAGCGCCCATTCGGGCTGGGTGTTCTCGAGATCAAATGACGACACCATCCGCGCCCGCGCCTTCTCGTCCGGCACCGAATTGAAGATCGGATCGAACGGGAACAGCGGATCGGCCGGGAAGTACATCTGCGTCACGAGACGCGTGACGAAGGAATGGCCGAACACAGAGAGATGGATGTGTGCGGGACGCCAGGCGTTATGATGGTTGCCCCAGGGATAGGCGCCAGGCTTGATGGTGACAAAGCGGTAGTAACCGGAGACGTCGCTCACGGTGCGGCCGGCGCCCGTAAAGTTCGGATCGAGCGGAGCCGGATGCTGGTCGCGGACGTGAACGTAACGGCCGCAGGAATTGGCCTGCCAGATCTCGACCAGCGAGTTCGGCACGCCGCGGCCGTCCTCGTCGCGCACATGGCCGTGCACAATAATGCGTTCCCCGAGCGGCTCGCCGGTGTGTTGGGTGGTGAGATCATTGTCGCCCTCGCGAACGGTCTCGTGGCCGTAGACCGGGCCGGTCAGCTCCGACAGCGTATGGCGCATCGGGATCAAGGGTTTGTTCGGCGCACGCTTGACCGAGCTTTTGTACTCGGGCGACAGCGGCAGCGGATGCGCCGTGTTGCTGTCGACGGGATAGATGAATGTCATTGGCGAACTCCTCCCCGGCCCTTTTCCGACCGGTCAACGCTTCCGCCAATCATTATAGGATATAACTAATTGGGGGAAGCGGCTTTGAGCCCTATTTGATCGGCGGACGCGGCAGGACGGCCTCGCCGGCTTCGAGCCGATAGACATGGTCCAGCGAATACCAGGGCGTCGCGACGTCGCGCTCGGTCGGATGTGGCGTGTCATGGCGCAGGAACTTGCCCATCAGCGCTTTGGTCACGCCGAACTGCACGTCACTATCGATATGCGGGTCGGCGGGGTCGTAGACCTGCGAGATCAGCACCTTGAATCCGGGCTTGAAGACCAACGCGTGCAGGTGCGCGGGACGATAGGGATGCCGCTTCTGCGCCTCCAGGAGGCGGCCGACCACGCCGTCGGTCGGAATGGGATAGCCGACCATCATCACGGAGCGGAACGAGAAGGCTCCGTCCTGGTCGGTCGTAAACTTGCCGCGCAGGTTCATGTCGGCCTGCTCGGGGTCCTGGTTTTCATAGAGACCAACCGGCGACGCGTGCCAGACGTCGACCTCGGCGCCGGCGACGGGACGGCCGTCCTTGTCCACGACGCGGCCGTTGACGAACAGCGGCGCGCCTGGGGTCTCGGAGCGGACGATCGATCCGCCATTTTCCACCCGCGGCGAGTTCAGCCGCCAGAATGGTCCGAGCAGCGACTGGTCGGTCTCCGTGTTGCCCTCATCGCCATTATTCAGCAGGCACACCAGCGGCGAGACGCCGAGCGAGCCTGCCATCAGCACGACCTCATTATGCGTGTCGGTCGAGAGCTTGCCGAGTTCGGCGATAACAGCCGTGGCGTCGCGGAATTCCTTCTCGGTCAGGCGAACGTCGCGAACAAAACCGTGCAGATGCTTGACCAGGGAGACCATGATCTGGCGTAGCCGTGGATCGGATGTCTGCTCCATCACCGCCAAGGCCGCGGCCGTGACGTCCTGCTCGCGCGCGATGATCATGGGATGCTCCCTCACCTTGCGTCATGGCCGGGCTTGTCCCGGCCATCCACGACCTTCTTCTCGCGGCACCAAGAACGTGGATGCCCGGGCCTTCGCCTCGCCGAAGAGGCTTCGGCCTCGCAGGCGGGACAAGCCCGGGCATGACGAGTCTGGGGCACCCGGCTCCGGGATGACGGCACGCTGCGCGTCCCGTCAGTTCAGCTTCTCGATGGCGACCGCAACGCCCTGGCCAACGCCGACGCACATGGTGGCGAGCGCGAGCTTGCCGCCGCGCTTCTCCATGCCGTGCACCGCGGTGAGCGCGAGGCGCGCGCCACTCATGCCGAGGGGATGACCGAGCGCAATCGCGCCGCCATGCGGATTGACGAAATCGGCATCGTCGGCAACGCCGAGCTGGCGCATGCAGGCGATACCCTGCGAGGCAAAGGCTTCGTTGAGCTCGATCAGGTCGAAATCGCCGATTTTCTTGCCGAGACGTTCCATCAGCTTGCGGGTGGCCGGCACCGGGCCGATGCCCATGATGCGCGGCGGCACGCCGGCGGAGGCGAGGCCGAGGATGCGCGCGCGCGGCGTCAGGCCGTGCTTCTTCACCGCAGCCTCGGACGCCAGGATCATCGCGGCGGCGCCGTCATTGACGCCGGAGGCGTTGCCCGCGGTCACCGTGCCGGGATTGCGCACGATCGGCCTGAGCTTCGTCAGGGCTTCCAGCGTGGTCTCGGGACGCGGATGCTCGTCCTTGTCGACGGTGACAGGGCCGGCCTTGCCGCCGGGAATGGTGATCGGGGTGATTTCTTCGGCGAAATAGCCGGCCGCAATCGCGGCGCCCGCGCGCTGCTGCGAGCGGATCGCGAAGGCGTCCTGATCCGCGCGCGAGACCTGGAATTCCTCGGCGACGTTCTCGCCGGTCTCGGGCATCGCGTCGACGCCATACTGCGCCTTCAGCAGCGGATTGATGAAGCGCCAGCCGATCGTGGTGTCGAAGATCTCAGCCGAGCGCGAGAACGCTTCCTGCGCCTTGCCCATCACGAAGGGCGCGCGCGTCATGGATTCGACGCCGCCGGCAATCGCAAGCTCGATCTCGCCGGAACGGATAGCGCGGCCGGCCGCACCGACCGCATCGAGACCGGAGGCACAGAGCCGGTTCAGGGTCTGGCCTGGAACGGAATCCGGCAGGCCCGCAAGCAGGAGCGCCATGCGTGCCACGTTGCGGTTGTCCTCGCCGGCCTGGTTGGCACAGCCGAAGAAGACCTCGTCAACCTGTGCCCAATCGAGATTGGGGTGCTTGGCCATCAGCGCCTTGATCGGGGCCGCCGCCAGGTCGTCGGCACGCACCTTGGCGAGCGACCCGCCAAAACGGCCGATCGGGGTCCGCACGGCATCGCAGATAAAGACGTCACGCATGGTTGTTCTCCCTGAATGCCGCGATCCGGCCTAAATTCTTCAATGTCGACGGAGTTTTAGGAGGGCGCCCGCGGCAGGTCAATTGACCGATACGCGCGTGTTCCGACGGGTGTGCACGCGAGTTGCGCATGCCGCGGTGCGGACAACGTGGAAAACCTCCCCTCTCCGCCCAAAGCGATAGGAGCGCGGGGCGAAATTTTGTAGGTTGCGCCGCCCATGACAATGCAACAACCGATCCCTGCACCGCCTCCCGACGATACGCCCGCGCCGCAGGCGGAAGCTGCCGCGCGCGTCACGCCGATGATGGAACAGTACCTTGAAATCAAGGCGGCACATCAGGGCCTTCTGCTGTTCTACCGGATGGGCGACTTTTACGAGCTGTTCTTTGAGGACGCCGAGATCGCCTCCAGGACACTCGGCATCGTCCTGACCAAGCGCGGCAAGCATCAAGGCGCCGATATCCCGATGTGCGGCGTGCCAGTCGAGCGCTCCGAGGACTATTTGCACCGGCTGATCACCGCCGGGCACCGGGTCGCGGTGTGCGAGCAGACCGAGGATCCCGCGGCGGCGAAAGCACGCGGCAACAAGAGCGTCGTGCGCCGCGGCGTGGTGCGCCTGGTCACGCCGGGCACGCTGACCGAGGACACGCTGCTCGACGCGCGCGCCAACAATTACCTGCTGGCGCTCGCGCGCGCGCGCTCATCGGCGGGCGGTGACCGCTTTGGCCTCGCCTGGATCGACATCTCGACCGCCGAATTCACGGTGACGGAATGTTCGGGCGGCGAACTCGCCGCCACGCTGGCGCGGATCAATCCGAACGAGGTGATCGTCACCGACGCGCTCTATAACGACAGCGAGCTCGGACAGACCCTGCGCGAGCTGCCGGCGGTGACGCCGCTGACCCGCGACGTCTTCGACGGCGCCACTGCCGAGAAGCGGCTGTGCGACTATTTTGCCGTCGCGACCATGGACGGACTGTCCCAGCTCACGCGGCTGGAAGCCACTGCCGCCGCCGCCGCCGTCACCTATGTTGACCGCACCCAGGTCGGCAAACATCCGCCGCTGTCGCCGCCCGCGCGCGAAGCCTCGGGCGCGACCATGGCGATCGATCCCGCCACCCGCGCCAATCTCGAACTGACGCGGACACTCGCCGGCGAACGCCGCGGCTCGCTGCTCGACGCGATCGACTGCACGGTGACCTCGGCCGGCTCGCGCCTGCTGGCGCAGCGGCTTGCCGCGCCGCTGACCGATGCGGCGGCGATTGCGCGGCGGCTCGATGCCGTCGGCAGCTTCGTTGCCGACTCGGCCGCGCGCGAGGACATCCGCAGCATCCTGCGCGGCGCCCCGGACATGTCGCGGGCGCTGGCCCGTATATCCGTCGGCCGCGGCGGTCCGCGTGACCTCGCCGGCCTGCGCGATGGCATCATCGCCGCCGACCAGGTGCTGACGCGGCTTGACGAACTCGACCAGCCGCCGCAGGAGATCGCCGTCGTGATGGCGGCGCTGCAAAAGCCATCGCGCGAGCTCGCGGCGGAATTCGCCAGGGCGCTCGACGATCAACTGCCGCTGATCAAGCGCGACGGCGGGTTCGTTCGCCAGGGCTATGAGCCTGCGCTGGACGAAACGCGAAATCTGCGCGACGCCTCGCGCCTGGTGGTGGCCTCGATGCAGGCGCGCTACGCCGACAACACGGGTGTGAAGGGGCTCAAGATCCGGCACAACAACGTGCTCGGCTATTTCGTCGAGGTCACCGCGCAGCACGGCGACAAGCTGATGTCGGCGCCGCTAAACGCAACCTTCATCCACCGCCAGACGCTGGCCGGCCAGGTCCGCTTCACCACCTCCGAGCTCGGGGAGATCGAAGCCAAGATCGCCAATGCCGGCGACCGCGCACTCGGGCTCGAGCTCGAGATTTTCGAGCGGCTCTGCGCCAAGGCTTTGGCCATCAGCGAGGAACTGCGCGCCGCCGCTCACGCCTTTGCGCTGCTCGACGTCGCGACGTCGCTTGCCAAGCTGGCGATCGACCAGAACTATGTGCGGCCCGAGGTGGACTCGTCTCTCGGCTTTGCGATCGAGGCGGGCCGCCATCCCGTGGTCGAGCAGGCCTTGAAGCGCAATGGCCAGCCGTTCATCGCCAATGCCTGCGATCTCTCGCCGGGCCCTGCGCAAAAATCCGGCCAGCTCTGGTTGCTGACCGGTCCGAACATGGCGGGTAAGTCGACCTTCCTGCGCCAGAACGCGCTGATTGCGTTGCTCGCCCAGATCGGAAGTTTCGTGCCGGCGACACGCGCGCGGATCGGCATCATCGACCGCCTGTTCTCGCGTGTCGGCGCCGCCGACGATCTCGCCCGCGGCCGTTCCACCTTCATGGTCGAGATGGTCGAGACCGCTGCCATCCTCAACCAGGCCGGCGAGCGCGCGCTCGTGATCCTTGATGAAATCGGCCGCGGCACCGCGACCTTCGACGGCCTCTCGATCGCCTGGGCCGCAATCGAGCACCTGCACGAGAGCAACCGCTGCCGCACGCTGTTCGCGACGCATTACCACGAGCTGACGGCGCTCTCCGCCAAGCTGCCGCGGATGTTCAACGCGACCGTGCGGGTAAAGGAATGGCAGGGCAATGTCGTGTTCCTGCACGAGGTGTTGCCGGGTTCGGCCGATCGCTCTTACGGAATCCAGGTCGCCAAGCTCGCGGGCCTGCCGCCGGCCGTGATCACGCGCGCCAAATCGGTACTGGCGAAGCTGGAAGCCCAGGACCGCGGCCAGACCGCGCGCGCGCTTGCTGACGATCTGCCGCTGTTCGCAGTGCCCTCGCGCGCCGCCGCAGAAGTCACACCGCCGAGCGAGGCCGAACTGCTGATGGACGCGGTGAAGGCGCTGCATCCGGACGAGATGTCGCCACGCGAAGCGCTCGATGCGCTGTATGCGTTGAAGGCCAAGCTGCCGAAGCAGTGACGGTGCCGCAGGGTGGGTGAGCCGAAGGCGTAACCCACCACCTTTGTCAGCGCGCGAGAAGTGGTGGGTTACGCTTCGCTAACCCACCCTATGCTTCTGAACGCTACGCCCTCGCCGCGATCGCCGCCACTTCCGCTGCGGCGCGCTGCATGCTGGTCGACATCTCGTTGGTCACCGTGCTCTGCTCTTCGATTGCCGCGGCCGTCGACGTCACATATTCGCTGACGTTGCTGATGGCCGTCTTGATCGAAGCCAGGGCGGTGACGACGTCTCCAGAGATGCCGTTGAGGCTACCGATCTCAGCGCCGATCTTGTCAGTGGCCTGCTTGGCTTGGTTGGCGAGGCTCTTGACCTCCGAGGCCACCACCGCAAAACCCCGACCGGCTTCACCGGCGCGGGCGGATTCGATGGTGGCGTTGAGTGCCAGGAGGTTGATCTGCCCGGTGATGTTGTTGATGAGCTCGACGATCCCGCTCATCGCCAGCGCCGCTTCAGTGAGGCGCTGGGCCTGGGCATCAGCGGACGCGACCTGCTCCACCGCGCTCATCGCCGTCTCGCGCGATTTGGTCATCGCCTCGGAAATCTCCCGCACCGAGGCGTTCAGCTCTTCCGATCCGGCGGCGACCGATTCCATCATGCCGCGGACGCGCTCGTTGCCCATGCGGACCAGCACCTGTTTCGTGACGTCGGTCGCATATTTCACGACCTTGAACGGCTTGCCGTTGAGATCCATGATCGGATTGTAGGAGGCCTGGATATAGACCTCCCTGCCGCCCTTGCCGATGCGCTTGTATTCGGCCGCCTGATACTGGCCGCGGTTGAGCGCCGCCCAGAACTCGCGATAGCCATTGCCATCGCGCTCCGAGGGCTCGACAAACATGCTGTGGTGCTTGCCCTTGATCTCAGCCAGCGAATAGCCGAGGGCGCCGAGGAAATTGGCGTTGGCGGTGATGATCGTGCCGTCCATGTTGAACTCGATCACCGCCTGCGCCTTCTCGATCGCCGTGATCTGGCCCGCAAGGACGGCATTCTTCAGCTTCTCCGCCGTGACGTCGGTCGCGAACTTGGCGACGCCGAGGGCTTGCCGTTCTCATCGAGTAGCGGATTGTAGGAGGCGAGAATCCAGACCTCGCGGCCGCCCTTGCCGATGCGCTTGAACTCGCCAGCCTGGTATTCGCCGCGGTTGAGCTTGGCCCAGAACTCGCGATAGGCCGCGCCGTCGCGCTCGGCCTGGGGCATGAAGAGGCTGTGATGCTTGCCCTGGATCTCGGTCAGCGAATAGCCAAGCGCGTTGCAGAAATTCTCGTTGGCCGTGACGATGGTGCCGTCGAGCTTGAACTCGATCACGGCCTGGGCGCGGCCGATAGCGGCGATCTTCGAAGACTCCGTCATGCTCCGGATCTTCTTCTCGGTGATTTCGGTCGCAATCTTGGCGACCATCACCGTCTTGCCGTTGCCGTCGAGCACCGGATTGTAGGATGCTTCGATCCAGATCTCACGGCCGCCCTTCGCGATCCGCTTGAACTCGCTTGCCTGATACTCGCCGCGGTTCAATGCAGCCCAGAACGCCTTGTACTCGGCGCCGTCGCGCTGGTCGGCCGGCATGAACATGGCGTGCTTCTTTCCCTTGATTTCGTCGAGGGAATAGCCGAGGGCGTTCAAGAATTCTGGTTGGCGCTCAGGATCGTGCCGTCCATGGCAAACTCGATCATGGCCTGCGAGCGGCCGATGGCGGCGAGCTTAGCATCCGCGTCGTTGCGGGACTTGCGGCCAAACATCATTGAATCTCCAAAATCATTAAATTGCGAGACGGGATCAGGTGACGTGACGGCGCGGCACACGCGCTGAATTCCAATCGAATTCCGCCGGTAAAACTCGCGTTGCGAAGACCAAGGCGGATACGCAAGATGATTCAGTACCCATAAGATTCGAATAAAGTGCTAACGAATTCTGGGAAAAGCGATCGCCGACAGAGCAGCCTAAAGCTGCACGACGGTAGGCCTTACACGCTGCTCGGTCGGCGCTGTCACTTGAATGCTTGGTCCTTCAGGAGTTTGAAGGAAAGCGTCTCGCGATCGGTCATGGCGAGTTTTGCTACGGAAGTATCCGGCGACGCCGCGCCGCATGTCCGTAGTGTCACGGCGCTTGCCGCGCCTTGTGCTGCGTACGCCGCCCGATCCCCCACAGCGTCAGATTCCAAACAATGCAGGTGGCGAGTGCAAGCCCAAGACCGACGGCGGAGCCGAACCACGCCACCGCCACGTGCAACACCGCGATCGCCATTCCGAATCCGAGCAGCCCCCAAGCCGAATTGGCCAGCACCGCGGCGGTCGGCGGACCGCCGATTCGCGGATGCAGGATCACCATGATGCTGGAAAACACCACCGGATACAGCGCGATGATGCCGCTGATCCGGGGACCGACCCAGCCCGAGGTCGAGACGACGATTGCGACGAGGGTCGCGACCAGCGCGGCCCGCATCGGCACGTCATACCAGCGCCGCGTCACCAGCGGCATCTTTACATGGCGATAGCCCGCGAGCAGCGGAATGCAGATGCCGAACGCGATCAGATTGGCGGCGAGCCCGGCGGTGAGCGGCCAGTCGAACTGCTTGATGATCGAGGCGAACACGATCCAGACCGCGACCGCGCTTCCGCAACTCACCAGAAGGCTGCGCCGCTGCGCCAGCACCACATAGGTGAGACACATGAAGATCGTCGCGGCATTGACCGGCAAGCTCGACAGCGCGCCCTGCGCGATGAAGGCGGCATCGTGGTCGAGCGCGAGGAAGACGTAGGATGGTCCGGCCGAAACCGGCAAGGTCGCGACCAGCGCGCCGATCACCGGCCCTGAACGCTCGGTGATGATCGACGCCGTCACGACGAACGCCGCCGCGACCATCATGCGCAGAACGAGGATGAGGATGAGGTGGAGCTCGGGGGACATTTTTTTCTTTTGTCGTCCCGGGCTTCGCCGAGACGACACGAATTGTTGGGCGAGCGGCCTTCGCTCGCTACATCCGCTGCATCGACACCGAGACCTTCGGGCCGTTCTTGATGGTCTGATAGACCACGCAGTAGCGCTCGGTGAGCTTGAGCAGCAGGTCGAGCTTGTCTTGCGGCGCATCAGTATCGACGTCGAAGCGCAGACGTATCTCGGCGAAGCCGACCGGCGTCTCCTTGTCGACGCCGAGCGTGCCGCGGAAATCGAGATCGCCCTCGGCGTAGACGTTGCCGGTCTTCAAGGGTACCTCGATCGCGGTCGCGACCGATTTCAGCGTGACGCCGGCGCAGGCGACCAGCGCTTCGAGTAGCATGTCGCCCGAGCAGAGCTCGAGGCCGGAGCCGCCGGTTGCGGGATGCAGGCCGGCCATTGCGATGGCGCGGCCGGTCTCGACCTTGCAGGCGATGCCCTCGCTGTCGGTCGAGCCCTTGGCCCTCAACGTGATCATCGCGGTCTTGGGGTCGGTCTTGTAGCGCTCCTTGATCGGGGCCTGCATCTGGCGCAGTGCTGCGGCGTCCATTTTGTCTCTCCCGGGAAAATCGTCTCTACGAAGTACCGGCTTGCGATGTACCGGCTCGGAGCGAAATTGTCACCACCACATGGCCTGACCGGGACCCTGGGTTGCGTCACGGTCGGGCACGCTGCGGTCGAGCGAACGATCGAGTGACGTCAGCACACTTCGCTTGAAATTCTCGAACAGCGGCGAATTGCGGTCGCGTGGCCTGCCCAGGTTGATCTCGATCTGGTCGAACAGCCGGCCCGGCCGCGGCCGCATCACCAGCACGCGGTCAGCCAGCACCACGGCCTCGTCGACGTCATGGGTGACGAGGATGAGCGTCGGCCGCGTGTCGGCCCAGAGATCGAGCAGATGATCCTGGAGGTCCCTGCGGGTGAAAGCGTCGAGCGCCGAGAACGGCTCGTCGAGCAAGAGCACCTCGGGCTGCGGCACCAGCGCGCGGGCGATCGCGACGCGCTGTGCCTGCCCGCCCGAGAGCTCGCGCGGCCAGGCCTGCGCCTTCTCGGCGAGCCCGACACGCTCGAGCGCACGCGCCACCTTTTCACGCCGCTCGGTCGCGGGCCCATCGGCAAGACCAAAGCCGATATTGTCGGCGACGCTGAGCCAGGGCAGCAGCCGCGGCTCCTGGAAGATGATGCCGATCTTGGCATGCGGCGCGGCGATCGCCTCGTTGTCCAGCGTCACCGTGCCCGAGCTTGCGCGGTCGAGGCCCGCGATGGCGCGCAGCAGCGTGGACTTGCCGCAGCCCGAGCCGCCAATGATGGCGACGATCTCGCCTTGCCTGATCTCGGCGGAGAAGCGCGCCAGCGCCTGCACGCCGTTGGGATAGGTCTTGCTGACCCGGTCGAGCGCCAGCATCGCCTTATGCTCCCGTTGTACGCCCAAAGGCGTCCTGCCAGCGCAGGAAGGGCGCAGCCGCGATCTCGATCAACCAATCCGTGAGCTTGCCGAGGATCGCGAAGATCACGATGGCGGCGAGGATCTGCGCGGGCTTGCCGAGCTGCTGGCCGTCGAGCAGGAGATAGCCGAGGCCTTCGGACGCGCCGATCAGCTCGGCCGCCACCACGAACATCCAGCCCAGACCAAGACCGACGCGCAAGGACACGACATAGGCCGGCAGCACCGCGGGCAGCAGGATACGGCGGATCATGGCAGGCCCGGAGAGACGGAATGTGCGACCGACCTCGACGATCTTGCGATCGACGATGAGGATCGCGCCCATCACGCCGAGATAGACCGGAAAGAACACGCCGACTGCGATCAGCGCGATCTTCGAGGTCTCGAAGATGCCGAGCCAGAGGATGAACAGCGGCACCCAGGCCAGCGACGGGATCGCGCGCAGCGCCTGCACGGTCGGGTCGAGCAGCCGCCGCGCCAGCGACCAATAGCCGGATATGGCGCCGAGCAAGGTCCCCGCGACCACGCCGAACGCAAAGCCAAGGCCGACACGCCACAGCGTTGCGGCGATGTGACGGAACAGTTCGCCGGAGCGCGCAAGATCAACGACGGTGGCGAACAAGCGCGAGGGCGGCGGCACCAGCCGGCCGTTGGACCAGCCGGACCAGACCACGAGTTCCCAGCCAAGCGCGAGGGTCAGTGGCAACAGCAATCCCAGCGTCGGCCCCGCATAGCGCGACAGCCGCGAGGGCGCGGCGCTCTCGGCCGGTTCCGTAGTCTGTTGCAGGACTGGCGCGTCAGAGATCATGGCCGGTAGGAAGCGCGTCCTGTGCGAGATTGCAAGGGCGCGCGGCATTCTCGGCGTCGTCCCGGACAAGCGCAGCGAAGCGGAGCGCAGATCCGGGACCCCTAACCACGGGAAGGCGTGGCTACGGTGACTCGGAGTTGCCCCTTTGGCGCCAAACCACTTCCTGTGGTTATGGGTCCCGGGCTCGCTTCGCGCCCCGGGACGACGACCGAGTTTGCCGCCCGCCTGCCTTTAATTCGTCGGCAGCGGGACCTGATCGTCGATCAACGCATCCAGCGTCGCCTTCACATCGACCTTGGCGTCGACGACGCCGGCCTGTTGCAGGGCGAGGCCCGCGGCGAGGATCGATTCGCGCTGGGGCGCGCCGATGCGGCTGTGGGTCAGCTCGGTGCGCTCCTTGAGTTGCTTGTCGACGACAGGCTCCGGCAGCTTGGTCACGGCGATGAAGGTCTTCTTGAGCTCGTCGTAATTCGCGAGCGAATATTTGCGCGCCTCTTCGTACACCGCGAGCACGCGGCGGGCGGCGTCCGGATAGTCTTTCAAAAACTGCTCGCGCACATTGAGGATGCCCCAAGTGTTGGCGTCGGCCTTGCGATAGAACAGTTTCGCGCCGTCCTCGACCTCGGCCTGCGCCATCATCGGATCGAGCCCGGCCCACGCATCGACGTCGCCGCGGATCAGCGCGGTCTTGCCGTCGGCGTGCTGGAGCAGCACCGGCGTGATGTCCTTTTCGGTGAGACCTGCGCCAAGCAATGCGCGCACCAGGAAGATGTGCGGATCGGTGCCGCGCGTCACCGCGACCCGCTTGCCCTTGAGATCGGCGACATTAGCAATCTTGGAATCCTTTGATGTCACCAACGCCGTCCATTCGGGACGCGAATAGACGTAGATCGACTTGATCGGGTTGCCGTTGATACGCGCGACCAGCGCCGCCGAGCCCGCGGTCGAGCCGAAGTCGATCGAGCCCGCATTGAGGAATTCGAGCGCCTTGTTGGAGCCGGCCGACTGCACCCAGGTGACGGTGATGCCGTCCTTGGCGAACTCCTTTTCCAGGAGTCCCTTCTGCTTCAGGACCATCGACACCGGATTATAGGTCGCCCAGTCGATACGGATTTCCTTGAGCGGATCCGCCGCCCGCGCCGCGGGGGACATGGCAAGAGCGACCGCTCCCGCCAACAGTATGCGTCGTGTAATCCTGGTCATGCCCGACCTCCTCAAAACTTCATTGTTTTTCAATGAGTTAGATCTAGAAATCAACGAGAAAATCCATCCCTCGAAAGCGCGCCGGCTGAGAACAGCTTTGCCCAAAGCCGCACCTTTCCAGCATGGAACGACTATTGCGAGAGAATGGCGGGTGACAGCGCCGGCCGCCTCTTATATCCGGTGAGACATGGACAGCGTCGCGACTGAACACAAGGCCGAGGTGGACGATCGCTTCGACACCGCGCGGATCACCGCCGCGGTCGATGCGCTTGCCGAGAAGCACCAGGGACGCGAGGACGCGTTCCGCACGGCCATGGCGCAACTGCTCAAGGCCGAGCTGATTGCCTCGCGCGCTGCGGCACAGACGATCCTGCTGAAGGACCGTCATGGCCGGCGCTGCGCCGAGCGACTGTGCCACGTGCAGGACGAGATCATCCGCATCCTGTATTCGGCCGCGACCCGCCATCTCTACCGCTCGCCGATTCCGAGCGGTGCCGAGCGCATGGCAGTGGTGGCGACCGGCGGCTATGGCCGCGGCCTGATGGCCCCCGAGTCCGACATCGATCTGCTCTTCATCCTGCCCTACAAGCAGACCGCCTGGGGCGAGCAGGTCGCCGAGGCCATTCTCTATTGCCTCTGGGACATGGGGCTGAAGGTCGGTCACGCCACGCGCTCGGTCGACGAGTCGATCCGGCAGGCGCGCGGCGACATGACCATCCGCACCGCGATCCTGGAGACGCGCTTCCTTACCGGAGACCGGCCGCTCTATGACGAGCTGGTTGCCCGCTTCGACAAGGAGGTCGTGCAAGGCACCGCGTCCGAGTTCGTCACCGCGAAACTCGCCGAGCGTGAGGAGCGGCATCGCCGCGGCGGCCAATCGCGTTATCTGGTCGAACCCAACGTCAAGGACGGCAAGGGTGCGCTCCGCGACCTGCACACGCTGTTCTGGATCGCGAAGTACGTCTACCGCGTGAGCGACACCGACGAACTGGTCGACCGCGGCGTGTTCGACGCGCAGGAATACCGCACCTTCCGCCGCTGCGCCGACTTCCTCTGGTCGGTGCGCTGCAATCTTCACTTTTACTCCGGTCGCCCTGAAGAGCGCCTCTCCTTCGACCTCCAGCGCGAGATCGCGGTCCGGCTCGGCTACACCTCGCATCCCGGCATGCAGGACGTCGAACGCTTCATGAAGCACTACTTCCTGGTCGCCAAGGAAGTCGGCAACCTCACCGCCATCCTCTGCGCCAAGCTCGAGGACCAGCAGGCCAAGCCCGCGCCGGTGCTGAGCCGGATGATGGCGCGGCTGCGCCCCACCGCGGTGAAGCGGCGAGTGCCCGACAGCGACGACTTCATCGTCGACAACAACCGCATCAACGTCGCCGCGCCCGACGTGTTCAAGCATGATCCGGTCAATTTGATCCGCATCTTCCGCCTGGCGCAGAAGAACAATCTCGCCTTCCACCCGGACGCGATGCGCGACGTGACGCGTTCGCTCGGCCTGATCAACGCGCAGATGCGCGAGAATCCCGAAGCCAACCGGCTGTTGATGGAGATCCTGACATCCGACAACGCGGAAATCGTGCTGCGGCGGATGAACGAGACCGGCGTGCTCGGCCATTTCATCCGTGCCTTCGGCAAGATCGTCTCGATGATGCAGTTCAACATGTATCATCACTACACCGTCGACGAGCATTTGATCCGCTGCGTCGGGTTCCTCCAGGACATCGAACGCGGCGGCATCGAGGAATTCGCGGTGGCGAGCGACCTGATGCGCAAGATCCGGCCGGAGCATCGCTCCGTGATCTACATTGCGACGCTGCTGCACGACGTCGCCAAGGGCCGGCCCGAGGATCACTCGATCGCCGGCGCCAAGGTGGCGCGACGGCTCTGCCCGCGGCTCGGCTTCAGTCCGGCCGACACCGAGCTCGTGGCCTGGCTGATCGAGGAGCATCTGACGATGTCCACGGTCGCACAGTCGCGCGATCTCTCCGACCGCAAGACCATCGAGAATTTCGCCGCCGTGGTGCAGTCGGTCGAGCAGATGAAGCTCTTGACGATCCTGACCACCGCCGACATCCGCGGCGTCGGCCCAGGCGTGTGGAACGGCTGGAAGGCGCAGCTCTTGCGCTCGCTGTACTACGAGACCGAACCGGTGCTGACGGGTGGCTTCTCGGAGGTAGACCGCGGCAAGCGGCTCACGGCCGCGTATGCCGAATTCCGTAACGCCTTCGCGGAATGGCCGGCGGAAGAGCTCGACGCCTATATCGCCCGGCACTATCCGGCCTATTGGCTCAAGGTCGAGCTGCCGCGCAAGATCCGCCACGCGCGCTTCGTCCGTGCCAGCGAGCAGGCGGGCCACAAGCTCGCGATCAATGTCGGCTTCGACGAGGTGCGTGGCGTCACCGAGCTGACCATCTTCGCCGCCGACCATCCCTGGCTGCTGTCGATCATCGCAGGCGCCTGTGCCTCGGCCGGTGCCAACATCGTCGATGCCCAGATCTACACCACGACCGACGGTCGCGCGCTCGACACCATCTCGATTTCCAGGGAATACGACCGCGACGAGGACGAGGGACGGCGCGCCACACGCATCGGCGAGATGATCGAGGACGTGCTGGAAGGCAAGCTGCGTCTGCCCGAAGTGGTGGCCCGGCGCACCGTGCGCGGCAAGGCGCGGCCGTTCGTGATCGAGCCGGAAGTGACCATCAACAACCAATGGTCCGACCGCTACACAGTGATCGAAATGTCCGGCCTCGACCGCCCCGGGCTGCTCTACGAGCTGACCACCGCGATCTCGAAGCTCAACCTCAACATCGCCTCGGCCCATGTCGCGACCTTCGGCGAGCGCGCGCGCGACGTGTTCTACGTCACCGATCTCCTGGGCGCACAGATCAGCGCGCCGACACGTCAGGCCGCGATCAAGAGCGCGCTGACCCACGTGATGGCCGGCGACAAGGCGGTTCAGCCAGCGGCCTGACTTCTCTCGTCATTCCCCGCTGAATCATCGCGCCGACTTTTGTTCGGAGAATCGCAGCGCGTTCACCAGCGCAGACAGCGTCGCCGGTTGATGCCGACGACTGGGATAATACATGAAGAAGCCCGGAATTGGCGGAGTCCAATCCTCCAGCACCCGGACAAGGCGGCGCTTCGCAACATATTCGGCGACCTGCTCTTCATAAGCGAGTCCCACACCAACCCCGGCGAGCGCCGCCTGGATCACCAGGTGGGTATCGTCAATGATGAGTGGGCCGTTCACGTTGATCGTGACCGACTTTCGTCCCTGCTGAAACTCCCACCGATATGGTCCACCCGCAAGACGCAGCGTAACGCACCGATGATCGTTCAGATCCTTTGGTTTCTTGGGGATGCTTCGTGAAGCGAAATAGCTTGGCGAGCCCACTACCGCCAATCGCAGTTCGGGCGTGAGGCGAACCGCGATCATATCCTTTTGAATGTACTCGCCAAGCTGGATACCGGCATCGAACTCGCCTGCAACAAGGTCCACGGGGCCAGTGACGGTAACAACGTCCAGAACGATGTCCGGGTAGGACTCAGCGAAAGCTCTCAACCGCGGCAACAACACCATCACGGCAGCTGATCGTGACATTACGATTCGGAGACGACCTTCGGGTCGCTGCCGAACACTTCGGGCCTTGTCGAGGGCGTGACGAATTTGCTCAAGCGCCGGAGACAAGTCTTCCAAAAGAGCTGCCCCCGCAGCGGTTGGCGCAACGCTCTTGGTTGTTCGAGCGAGCAGCTGCAGCTCAAGCCGTTGCTCAAGCCTCCGGATTGTGTGACTCAAGGCAGACTGAGACACACCCAGCTTTATCGCAGCGCGCGTAAAGCTTCGTTCACTGGCCACGATTGCGAACGTCGCGAGCTCGTTCAATTCGTTTGTCATCGTCTATGAATATCGATCATAAGCCCATGCCGCGCAAGTCGGCTGGCTTCATAAACAACTATGCCGTAGGCTCCCACCCGCAATTCGACGACCTACGGTGCTTTTCTGCACGGGCGCCAGGCTGACGCTCGGCACGGCTGGCCGGGCCGGGCCGCATGAATGCCCGGTGTAACGGCTTTGAGGATGACAATGAATACGGACGTTCCCGCCTTGCACTCCCTTGCGCAAACCTATTTCGATGCTGCCTATGAAATGGATGCCGAGAAATTTGCATCCATATTTCACCCCTTGAGTTCCGTGACGAAGGTCGCCGAGGACGGCAACGTGGGCGTGACGCCGATTGCGACCTGGCTGGCAGCGGTCCGCGACATGAAAGCTCCAAAGCAACAGGGCTTCGAGCGAGACGATCAGATCCTGTCGACGGATGTTGAAGGAGAGCTCGCGCTTTTGAAGGTGAAATTGCGCATCCCGCCGCGTTACTTCACAGACCTGTTGTCGTGCTTGAAGGTGAACGGGACCTGGAAGATCGCGCAGAAAGTAATGACGTCGAACGTCTGATGGATTCGGTCACGGCGGGGGAGAGCGGCCGAAGGCTCGCTCGACGGCCCATCGCCGGCCGCCGCCAATCGCTCAACCGTTGTCAAACAGGCGCTTAGACCGCCACGCCTTCATGCCGCAGCAGCCAGCGCTTGCGCTCGAGGCCGCCGCCATACTTCACCAGAGAACCATCGGCGCCGATCAGGCGGTGGCACGGCAGCACCACGCTGATCGGATTGGAGCCGTTGGCATGGCCGACGGCGCGAATGGCTTTGGGCGTGTCGATCCTTGCGGCGAGCGCGCCGTAACTCATTGTGGTGCCGGCAGGGATTTGCGCCAATGCATTCCAGACCTTCTGCTGGAACGGCGTGCCGGCGATGCGCCAGGCGATGTCTGAGAGCTGGCCGAGATCGCCGTCGAAATAGTCCGACAGCGCAGTCCGCATGGCCGCGGGCGCGGGCTGGTCACTCAGGTCCACCAGACCGTAATGCAGGCGCAAGAGCTCGCGCATGCGGTGCTCGTAATCCTCCCAGTCGAGCGCGCGCAAGGCGCCCTCAGCGTCGGTGATCAGCAGCGCGATCCCGATCGGCGTCGCCAGCCGATCGAGGCCGAAGCTTACAGGCGGTTTGGTCGGTCGCGCGGGCATTGCGGCACCATTGCATCGAAACACGCCATCGCACTTGCCACGCCAGCCGTGCTAGCGTCCACCCGAAAGCTGACGCTGGGGGAGCTCAACTTGATCTGGATCGCGAATATCCTGGTGGCGCTGGTCGCCGCACTGCACGCTTACTTCCTGATCCTGGAGATGTTGCTCTGGGACAAGCCGCAGGGCTTGAAGGTTTTCCGCAACACGCCGGAGAAGGCAGCGATCACCAAGGTGCTGGCCGCGAACCAGGGACTCTATAACGGTTTCCTGGCCGCCGGCCTGGTCTGGGGGCTGGTGCACGGCAATCCGGCCTTCGCGTTCCAGATCAAGGCGTTCTTCCTGCTCTGCGTGATCGTGGCCGGCGCTTATGGCGCGGCGACCGTCAGCACGCGGATCCTGATCGTGCAGGCGCTGCCGGCGGCGCTCGCGCTGTTGGCCTTGTTCCTGACCTGAGATGCCATAGCGCGGCACCGCGATCCTTGCGCGGCGCCTGCCGTTCCTCCACAATCTCCGACAGCGATGGCGACCGTTGGCAATCAACGGGACAAGACCGTCGGTCGGAAATTCCGTCAGGAGGAACAAGCCCACATGAGCAATCGCAGAGCCTTCATCACCGCCACGGCGGCGCTCGCCTTCGCGTTCTCCGCCAACCAAGCTCTCGCCCAGAAGAAATACGACACCGGCGCGAGCGACACCGAGATCAAGATCGGCCAGACCGTGCCGTTCTCCGGGCCCTATTCCGTCTACGCCAATATCGGCAAGACCCAGGCCGCCTACTTCAAGATGATCAACGATCAGGGCGGCATCAACGGCCGCAAGATCAATCTGATCCAGTATGACGACGCCTATTCGCCGCCGAAGACGGTCGAGCAGGTGCGCAAGCTCGTCGAAGGCGACGAGGTGCTGTTCACCTTCCAGATCATCGGCACGGCCGCGAACGCTGCCGTGCAAAAATATCTCAACGGCAAGAAGATCCCGCAACTGCTGGCCTCGACCGGCGCCGCGCGCTTCAACGATCCGCAGAACTATCCCTGGACCATCGCCTATAATCCCAACTACGTGTCCGAGGGACGCATCTACGCCAAGTACATCCTCAAGGAGCATCCGAACGCCAAGATCGGCGTGCTCTACCAGAACGACGACATGGGCCGCGACTATCTCGCCGGCCTCAAGAGCGGTCTCGGCGACAAGGCCGCCAGCATGATCGTCGGCGAGGTGTCCTACGAGGTCACCGATCCGACGGTGGACTCGCAGGTGGTCAAACTGAAGTCGTTGGGCGCCGATCTTTTCTATGATGCCTCGACACCCAAATTCGCGGCGCAGGCGATCAAGAAGGTCGCCGAGCTCGGCTGGACGCCGGTGCACATTCTCGACATCAACGCGAGCCCGATCTCGGCGACGTTGAAGCCGGCCGGTCTCGACATCTCCAAGGGCATCATCTCCACCCAATACGGCAAGGAGCCCGGCGATCCGCAGTGGAAGGACGATCCGGGCGTGAAAGCGTTCTTTGCCTTCATGGACAAGTATTTCCCCGAAGGGGACAAGCTCAATACCGTCAACACCTATGCTTATTCAGTCGCCGAATTGCTGACGCAGGTGCTGAAACAGTGCGGCGACGACCTGTCGCGTGAGAACGTGATGAAGCAGGTCGCTAACATCAAGGACTTCACCCCGAGCTTCGCGCTACCCGGCATCAAGATCAACACCGGGCCGAACGACTACCGCGTCAACAAGCAGATGCAGATGATGAAGTTCAACGGCGAACGCTGGGAGCTGTTCGGCCCGATCATGGAGGATGCGGGTCCAGCGGGTTAGCCTCTCGGATATCTCATAGGGCGGGTTACGCCCGGCGGACTGCACTTCGCGCATCCGCCGGCGCTGCCCACCTTACAAACCTGCTGCGCAGCCGCGCATGCTACGAACTGCGGGCGCACGCCCAAACTTGCGTTGCAACAACGCCTCATCCACTATCGCCGTCAGCGGTGACATCAGGTGCGCACAGGCGCACCTGATTGATCACCGGCAACAAACATTGAGGAAATGCGAATGAGGAATGGAATGCTGCATCTGGCCACGGCAACGGCGCTGACCCTGGCGCTATCGGTCTCGGCGGCCAATGCCCAGAAGAAATATGATCCGGGGGCCAGCGATACCGAGATCAAAGTCGGCCAGACCGTGCCGTTCTCGGGACCGGCATCGGCCTACGCGTCGATCGGCAAGACCCAGGCCGCCTATTTCAAAATGATCAACGACCAGGGCGGCATCAACGGCCGCAAGATCAATCTGATCCAGTATGACGACGCTTACTCGCCGCCAAAAGCAGTGGAGCAGGTGCGCAAGCTGGTCGAGAGCGACGAGGTGCTCTTGACCTTCCAGATCATCGGCACGCCATCGAATGCGGCCGTGCAAAAATATCTCAACTCCAAGAAAGTGCCGCAGCTGTTCGCGGCCACCGGCGCCTCGAAGTTCACGGACCCGAAGAACTTTCCGTGGACGATGGGCTACAACCCTAACTATTTCGTCGAGGGCCGCATCTACGGCCAGTACATCCTGAAGGAATATCCAAACGCCAAAGTCGGCGTGCTCTATCAGAACGATGATCTCGGCAAGGACTATCTGAACGGCATCAAGGCCGGGCTCGGCGACAAGGCCGCCAAGATGATCGTCAACGAGTCCTCCTACGAAGTCTCGGACCCGACCGTCGATTCGCAGATCCTCAAGATCAAGGATGCCGGCGCCGATCTGTTCTTCAGCGCCAGCACGCCGAAGCAAGCGGCGCAGGCGATCAAGAAGATCGGCGAGATCGGCTGGAAGCCGGTGCAGATCGTCGACATCAACGCCACCTCGGTCGGCGCGGTGATGAAGCCTGCCGGTCTCGACGCCGCCAAGGGCGTGATCAGCGTCAATTACGGCAAGGATCCGCTCGATCCGACCTGGAAGGACGATGCCGGCCTGAAGAAGTATTTCGACTTCATGGCGAAGTACTATCCGGACGGCGACAAGGATTCGAACTTCAATACCTACGGCTACGGTACCGCCCAGCTTTTGGCCCACGTGCTGCAGCAGTGCGGCGACAACCTGACGCGCGAAAACGTCATGAAGCAGGCGGCTTCGCTGAAGGACGTGACCAGCGATATCGCCCTGCCCGGCATCAAGGCCAACACCTCGGCGACCGACTACCGCGTCAACAAGCAGCTTCAGATGATGAAGTTCAACGGCGAACGCTGGGAGCTGTTCGGCCCGCTCCTGGAAGATGCGGGTCCGGCGGGTTAGTTTTCTCGGAGCAAGCAGGTGAGGCGTGGATGGCCGAGTCAAGCCCGGCCATCCACCTTGAGGAGGGAGTTCCGCCGACGCCGCTCAGGCCGGCACCTCGCCAAAGTTCTTGCCCACCGGCAGCACCGCGTGCCGAATGAGCCGTGAATCCTCCACGGCGGCCTGCCTGTGCTTAACCGCTTCGCGATAGACGGGATCGCGGATCATCTCGACGAACGCGGCGACGCTTGGGTATTCGGCGATGAAGCAATGGTCCCAGCGCTCAGTCTCGGGGCCGATCAGCATCAACTCGAATTTGCCTTGCCAGACGATGCGGCCGCCGAGGCGTTCGAACACCGGGCCGCTCTCGCGGCCATAGGCCGCATAGGCTTCCGCGCCGCTCGCCTTGCGGCCATCTGGATAGGCTGCCTCCTTGCGTAAGCGCACCAGGTTGAGCATGTGGATCGGGCCGGGACGGTCGTTGTCCCGGAACTGCGCGAAAATCTCCTTGGTTGGATCGATGTGGCCCATCTGAGTTTCCTTTTCTTTTATGCCGGCGATCCTAGCTCTGCCGACCTCCCAGCGGAGCTGCGGCCAGCGAATGCCGCACCTCCTAATCGCGCGTTAAGCTCTGGGTAACCGGGCCTTAAACAGCGACCGCTAGCGTGCGGCGGGGCGGGCTGACCGGGCGTTTGCGTATGGGGTTGGGAAAGAAAAAGGGTGGGCGGAAGGAGCCGTTGTTCGGCTTGCCTGCGGCACTCGCCGATCTGCGCCTGACCGCGGCCGACCGCATTCCTGGCGGCGATGAGAAGCCGAAGAAATCAACGAAGTCATCTGCCAAGCGCAAGAGCGAGGATGCCGGCGACGAGCCGCCGCGCGAGCGGAAGGCGCCAGCCGGCCGCGGCAGCCCCAAGCGGCGATCGAAGTCACGCATCGGCGCGAGCCTTGGTCGCCTGGTCTATTGGGGCGCGGTGCTGGGCCTATGGGGCGCCATCGCCGTGATCGGCGTCGTGATCTATGTCGGCGCTCATCTGCCGCCGATCCAGTCGCTGGAAATCCCCAAGCGGCCGCCGACGATCCAGATCGTCGGCATGGACGGCAGCATGCTGGCGCAACGCGGCGAGATGGCCGGCGCCAACGTCTCGCTGAAGGATCTGCCGCAATATCTGCCCAAGGCGTTCATCGCCATCGAGGATCGCCGCTTCTATTCGCATTTCGGCATCGATCCCGTGGGCATCCTCCGCGCGCTCGTCACCAACGTGCTCCATCGCGGCGTGTCGCAGGGCGGCTCGACGCTGACGCAGCAATTGGCGAAAAACCTGTTCCTGACCCAGGAGCGCACCATGGCGCGCAAGCTGCAGGAAGCGGAGCTCGCGATCTGGCTGGAGCGCAAGCATTCCAAGAACGAGATCTTGGAGCTCTATCTCAACCGCGTCTATTTCGGCTCCGGCGCCTACGGCGTCGAGGCCGCCGCGCAGCGCTATTTCGGCAAATCGGCCAAGAACGTCACCGTCGCGGAAGCGGCGATGCTGGCCGGTCTCGTCAAATCGCCCTCGCGGCTCGCGCCTAACCGCAACCCCGAGGGCGCAGAAGCGCGCGCGAAAATCGTGCTCACGGCGATGGCGGATGCCAAATTCATCACCGAAGCGCAGGCGCAGGCCTCGATCGGCCAACCCTCCTACAATGTGAAGCCGGTCGGCGCCGGCACGGTCAATTACGTCGCCGACTGGATCGGCGAGGTGCTGGACGATCTGGTCGGCCAGATCGACGAGAGCATCAAGGTCGAGACCACGATCGATCCGAAGCTCCAGAGCGTGGCGGAAGCCGCCATCATCGACGAGCTCGCGGCCAAGAGCGTGAAATTCAATGTCAGCCAGGGCGCACTGGTGGCGATGACGCCCGACGGCGCGGTTCGCGCCATGGTGGGCGGGCGGAACTATTCCGAGAGCCAGTACAACCGCGCGGTCACCGCCAGGCGCCAGCCGGGCTCCTCGTTCAAGCCGTTCGTGTACCTGACCGCGCTCGAGCAGGGGCTGACGCCCGACACGGTCCGCCAGGACGCGCCGATCGAGGTCAAGGGCTGGAGGCCTGAGAACTACACCCACGAATATTTCGGCGCGGTGACGCTGACCCAGGCGCTCGCGATGTCGCTCAACACGGTCGCCATTCGCCTCGGCCTCGAGGTCGGGCCGAAGAACGTGGTGCGCACCGCGCACCGGCTCGGCATCTCCTCGAAACTCGAGCCCAACGCCTCGATCGCGCTCGGCACCTCCGAAGTCTCGATGGTCGAGCTGGTCGGCGCCTATGCACCCTTCGCCAATGGCGGCTTCACGGCGACGCCGCATGTCGTCACGCGGATCAGGACGCTCAGTGGCAAGCTGCTCTACATGCGCCAGGCGGACGAGCACAACCAGGTGGTCGACCCGCGCTATGTCGGCATGATGAACGCGATGATGCGGGAAACGCTGATCAGCGGCACCGCCAAGAAGGCGGAGATCCCGGGCTGGCCAGCGGCCGGCAAGACCGGCACCAGCCAGGACTACCGCGACGCCTGGTTCATCGGCTACACCGCCAACCTCGTCACCGGCGTGTGGCTCGGCAATGACGACAACTCGCCGACCAAGAAGGCCACCGGCGGCGGCTTGCCGGTCGAAGTCTGGTCGCGCTTCATGCGCACAGCGCACGAGGGCGTGCCGGTAGCAGCCTTGCCGAGCTCTCCAGGTGGCTGGGGCCTGTCGAACCTGGCGCAGGCGACGTCGCAGGTGTCGCCGCCAACAGCGGCAGCGCCCGGACCCGCACCGGCCAGCAACGGCGGCTATCGCCCACCCCCCACGCGCGCCAATGCGCGACCGGAGGCAGCCGCAGGACTCGATGGCTGGCTGATGGACCGGCTGTTCGGCGGGAATCGCTAGCGCCGACCTGAGGTCCGGGTGACCTCAAAACAAAAACAAGCGAAAACAACCCCATGCACAGTAGCCGAGGATAACGAAATCAACGGCTTGCGTGAGGCGCAAGACGGCTGATTCTGACAGCAAAGCCATTTGACACCTCGGGCAAAACAGAACCGTTCCGCCATCATCCCGAACGCGGCCGCTATCTCGGCTCTCCCGGTTCGCCACCGGTGTCGTCTTCGGCAAGTCCTGCCTACCATGGCAAAATCGGCCGATCCCCGCAGCTCCCGGAACGCAAAAACACCAGTCTCTTCAAGCTCCGGTCGGCGGCCCGGGATTTGCTCTCACAGGTTGAGCAAGTATCGGAGAGCGTTCCATGATGTCGGGTGTATCCAGCGCGGCGTTGCCTCATCTGCGACCCGCATCAACGTCCGCTTCGAATAGGACATCGAGTCTTCAGCCGGCGGGACCGGATGCGACTGATGCTGCGACCGACGGCTTTCGGATTGACGTCTCGCAGGTCAAGCCCCTGACAGGCGCCAAGTCGATATCGGCGGCGGACAATCCTCACCTGCGCGACCTCATGGCATCGAACTGGCTGATGACCCATGACACGAGCGCAACTCAGTCGGTCGTCTCGGACGATGCCCCTGAGAACACCTATGCTCAGGTGAAGGTCGACGGCAAGGTGGTCGCCACCCTGTACAATGGCGGGTCCTCAACGATGACCAACGAGGCGGCTGGAAAGATCGGCAAGCTGGAGGATCCACCCGATCTGAGTGGACCGGATCTGGCGCAGTGGCGGGCCGACAGATACGCCGAGCGGCTCGGTGGCACCGTTGAAAAAGCTTCCACCGCGATCACGCAATCGCAATGGACCCCGCGTGAAAGCAGCTCCGCAACCTATAGCCGCGATCAACTCGACGCAGCCTTCCAGGCGATGCTGGCCGAGGGCCAGAAGGCCGGCGTGCAATTGCAGTCATCCTATCTCGCCTCGCGCACGCAGCCGGGGACAAGCGCGGATGTCAGCGCCTGAGCAGAGGGATGAATTGAGTACGCGCGGACGTCGCTGCATTCTCAACTGTCATTCCCGCGAACGCGGGAATCCAGTACGCCGCGGCCTCTCGGTTCAATAACAACCGCCTCGGAACACTGGATCGCCCGGTCGAGCCGGGCGATGACAGCGTCAGATGGAGGTTGGCAGCGAGGGCCTAATCCTCGACCCCGTAGCGGTGCAGGTCGTTGCCGTACGTATCGAGCCACTTCTTGGCGCGCTCCATCGACGGGCAGACCTTGCCGCAGACGCGCCAGAACCGCGCCGAGTGGTTCATCTCAACGAGATGGGCGACCTCGTGGGCGGCGAGATAGTCGAGCACGTAGGGCGGCGCGAGGATCAGGCGCCAGGAGAACGACAGCGAGCCGGCCGAGGTGCAGGAGCCCCAACGACTGGATTGATCGCGGATCGAGAGCCGCTTGACCTTGACGCCGAGCTCGGCGGCATAGGATTCCGCCGCACGCTGAAGGTCGCGGCGAGCCTCGCGCTTGAGGAAGTCGCTGATGCGACGGTCCGCATGCTCGACGCCGCCGGCGACGCAGAGAATGCGCTCCCCGCTGTCGCGCACTTCCGTCCACACCGTACCGCGCGTGCCGGCGCGATGAACGATGCGATGGGCCGTGCCGCGAAGTGGTATCACTGTGCCAGGCTGGAACGGCGCGGCCTTCGGCAAACGGCCGAGACGTGCCGCGATCCACGCGCCGTGGCGCTGCGCGAAGTCTTTTGCTTCGGCGAGCGTGCCGCGCGGCGGCATGGTGAGGATGGCTTCGCGATCGCTCGGATGAATTCTGAGCGTGTAACGGCGCGCGCGGCGATGCCGGCGCAGTCGAATCGCAAAATATTGCGATCCATGGGTGATCAGGAGGGTCTTCGGCTCGTGGGGCCGCCGATAGAGGAGTGCGCGAGTGGCCATGTCTGTCAGTCCGGGGGGCAGGAGAGCGCCCGGATTCTGCCATAACCGCCGCCAGGGAAAGCGCTCGGCGCAAAAACAAATCATTTGCCCAATATACAGGGGTCTGGCGTCCGGGAGACCCTACAGACTGGGGTTGGAACCGGCTTTTTTCGCCCCCGTTCGGCGCATGTGGCACCCCCAAGGGGTGAGGTTGGACTCACTCCTACAAAGCTACCTAAATACCGCGAATCTAGCGGGAACTCGCCCCTGTCGGAGCCTCCGACAGGGCGTCGATTTTCAGCGGGAAAGCCGAAAAACGCGATTATTCGGCCGCGAGAGCCTGCAATGAGCTCGGATTCGCCGCCGAGACCATGAAGTCGTGGATGCGCGGCACGATTTCCGATTTGAAGCGCGAGCCATTGAACACGCCGTAATGTCCGACGCCCTTCTGGACGTAATGAACGCGGCGGTGATCGGGAATCGAGCTGCACAATGTGTGCGTTGCTTCGGTCTGACCGATGCCGGAGATGTCGTCGTTCTCGCCTTCGACGGTCATCAACGCGACGCGCGTGACCTTGGAGGGATCGACGCGTGTTCCACGATGGGTCATCTCGCCCTTCGGCAGCGAATGCTTCACGAACACGGTGTCGACGGTCTGCAGGTAATACTCGGCGGAGAGATCCATCACCGCGAGATATTCGTCGTAGAAGTCACGATGCTTGTCGACGAGGTCGCCGTCGCCCTTTACCAGGTTGGCGAATAGCTGCTTGTGGGCATCCATATGCCGGTCGAGATTCATGCTGATGAAGCCGTTGAGCTGCAAGAAGCCCGGATAGACGTCGCGCATCATACCCGGATGCGGGAACGGCACCTTGGTGATGACGTGGTTGCGGAACCAGTCGATGCCGCGCTCCTGGGCCAGGTTGTTCACCGCAGTCGGATTGCGCCGGGTGTCGATCGGGCCGCCCATCAGCGTCATCGAGGTCGGCACAAAGGGATCGCGTAGCGCTTCCATAATCGAAACGGCAGCGACGACGGGAACCGAGGGCTGGCACACCGCCAGCACATGCGTGTTGCCGCCGAGGACATGCAGCATCTCGATGACGTAGTCGATGTAGTCGTCAAGATCGAAGCGGCCGTCGCTGAGCGGCACCATGCGGGCATCGGCCCAATCGGTGATGTAGACCTCATGCGCCGGCAGGAAAGCCTCGACGGTACCGCGGAGGAGCGTCGCGTAATGGCCGGACATCGGAGCGACGATCAGCACGCGTGGATGCGGACTGCGCAGTGGACGGGCGAACTTGCGATCGAAGTAGAGCAGGCGGCAGAACGGCTTTTCCCAGACCGAGCGGACCTCGACGGGAACGCGGATGCCGTTGACCTCGGTGTCGTTGAGGCCCCATTCCGGCTTGCCGTAGCGGCGGGTGGTGCGTTCGAACAATTCGCAGGCCGCGGCAACCGACTTGCCAACCTCGGTGCGTGCCCAGGGGTTCAGCGGATTCTGAAACAGGAGCTTGGTCGCGTCCGTGATCGCACGCGCCGGATTGAGAGAGGCTTGCCCCATCTCGTACATCCAGTACATCGGCGTCGTCAGGACAGGACTGCCTTCGGCCACCAGGGGCGGCGCCCCGCCAAACTCACCAATCGGCATCGCTATATTCCTCTTCGCATCGCAGCATACTGCCGAATGCGTAATATTGCGTCAATGCATGGTTCCGTACATCTACGTGGCCGAGGTGCCCAAACCGGGCAGAATCCACGAGAAAGTGACGTTATTCGCCGCCTGACAGCAGCGAGCCCTGCATCCTGGCGCTGCGCAAAAGGGCAAGGAATGCCCCAAAAGATGCAAGCAACAGCACCGCGTTGATGGCCAACGCGCTCAGCATCAGATCGGTCCTGAAGGTGTTTTCGATCAGCAGCGCGCGCATCCCTTCGAACACGTAGGTCGGCGGCAGCGTCCAGGCGATGTATTGCAACCAGACCGGCAGCACGCTGACGGGATAGTAGACGCAGGCGAGCGGCATGATGCCGAACATCAAGGTCCAGACGATGCTCTCGGCGCCGAGGCCGTTTCGCAGCACCAGTCCGGAGACGAAAATGCCGACCGACCAGCTCGTGAAGATCAGATTGCAGAAGAACGCGATCAGCGGCACGCCGAGCGCATAAACATTGAAGTGAAACAGGAATAACGCGAGCAGCGTCATGGGGATGACGCCGATCGCGAGCCGGATCAGGCTCATGATCATCAGGGACAGCAGAAATTCGATCGGCTTCAACGGGCTCATCATGAGATTGCCGAGGTTGCGCGCCCACATCTCTTCCAGGAACGAGATCGAAAAGCCGAGCTGCCCGCGAAACAGGATGTCCCAGAGAATGACGGCGCCGATCAGGGTGCCGCCGGCACGCGCGAAGAAGTTGGCATTCTGCGCGATGTAAAGCTGCAGAAAGCCCCAGGTGATGACCTGCAGCGCCGGCCAGTAGAGCAGCTCGAGCAGCCGCGGCCAGGACGACAGCAACAGGTACCAATAGCGCAGGATCATCGCGCCAATGCGGTGGACGGAGATGCCGCGGTGGAGGGAGAGTTCGGTCATTGCGGCACCGCGTAGCCCGAATGAGCGAAGCGATATCCGGGACCTTGCTGGCGGCGTTCCCGGGTATCGCTTCGCTCACCCGGGCTACGGTCGCAACATACGGCCTGGCTCATCGTGCCACCTCCTGCGCGCCGTTCACCCTTCCGCGCGCGACGTCCAGAAACACCTCTTCCAGCGTGGTGCGGTTGTAGCGGGCCATGATGGCTTCGGGCGTATCGTCGTCCTCGATACGGCCGCGCTTCATGATGATGACGCGATCGCAGAGCCGCTCGACCTCGAGCATGTTGTGCGACGCCAAGAGGATGGTGGCGTTGTTCGCCATGCGATAACGCTCCAGATGCCCCCGGACCCAGTCGGCGGTGTCGGGATCGAGCGAGGCGGTCGGCTCGTCCAGCAACAGCAGCTCGGGCTGGTTGATCAGCGCCTTGGCAAGCGCAACGCGCGTCTTTTGTCCTGCGGAGAGCTTGCCGTTGGCGCGGTCGATGAACTCGGTGAGATCGAGATCGTCGGCGAGCTCAGCGATGCGATCGGAGAGGTTCTTCACCGCATAGAGCTTGCCGAACACCGTGAGGTTCTGACGCACCGTGAGCCGCATCGGCATGTCGACATAGGGGCTCTCGAAGTTCATCCGACCCAGCACGGACGCGCTGTCCTCCGGCATCCGATGCCCGAGCACCTGCACGCGGCCGGAGGTCGGCAGCACGAGGCCCATGATCGTCGCGATGGTCGTGGTCTTGCCGGCGCCGTTGCCGCCCAGCAGCCCGGTGATGCTGCCGCGCGGAAGCGAAAAGGAGATGTCGTCGACGGCGCGGGTCTGCTTGTAGACCTTGACCAGGTGATCGACCGCGATTGCCGCGGAGAGGCTGCGATCCGCGACAGTCGGCCAGCTTGAAGCCTTGTCATTCTCCGTCATGCTGGGCGTTCTTCTGCTATTGCAGCGGAGAGCGCAAGGCTTGTAATCCGGCGGTTCCGTGAGCCGCGCGCTTGTGATCGAGAAGGCACCGCCCCATTGGCCGAAATGACCGAACTTGCCGCTTCCGACTTTCGCCCCGCGCAGCGGCATATCCGCCTGGATACGATCCTGCGACTGCGCTGGCTCGCGGTGCTCGGCCAGCTCGCCGCGATCTTCATCGTGGCGCAGGGGCTGGAATTCAATGTCGAGATCGTTCCCTGCGTCAGCATCATCGCCCTGTCGGCGGCGCTCAATCTGGCGCTCCAGACCGTGTCCAATCCGCTGCAGCGGCTGGAGCCGATGCAGGCGGCCGGACTGCTCGCGCTCAACATCGTGGAGCTGGCGGGTCTCCTGTTCTTCACCGGCGGACTCCAGAACCCGTTCTCGTTCCTGTTCCTCGCGCCCGTGCTGATCTCCGCGACGGCGCTGCCGGCCCGCTTCACCTTCGGCCTCGGCGTGCTGGCTGTCGCCTGCGCCTCGGTCCTGTTCTTCTTCCATCTGCCGCTGCCCTGGGATTCTGATGATCCGCTGGTGCTGCCGCCGATCTATCTCGTCGGCGTCTGGCTCTCGATCGCGCTCGCGATCGGCGTGACCAGCCTCTACTCGTTCCAGGTCACCGAGGAGGCGCGCAAGCTCGCCGACGCGCTGGCCGCGACCGAGCTGGTGCTGACGCGCGAGCAGCATCTGACCCAGCTCGACGGCCTGGCCGCAGCCGCAGCGCACGAGCTCGGCACGCCCCTCGCGACGATCTTCCTGATCTCGCGCGAGCTGGAGAAGACGGTGAAGGAGCCGAACTTTGCCGCCGACCTGAAGACCCTGCGCGAGCAGACGCAGCGTTGCCGCGACATATTGAGCAAGATCACCCAGCTCTCCTCCACCGGCGCGCCGTTCGACCGCATGAAGCTGTCGGAGCTGATCGAGGAGGTGGTGGCGCCGCACCGCGATTTCGGCGTCGATATCAAGGTGCGCATCGCCGTCGCCATCGTGGCCGAACCGGTCGGCTCGCGCAATCCGGCGATCCTCTACGGCGTCGGCAATATCGTCGAGAACGCGGTCGATTTCGCCCGCACCACCGTCGAGGTGAATGCGTGGTGGAACAAGGACACAATCGAGCTCGTGATCTCCGACGATGGTCCCGGCATTCCGCCTGACATCCTGAACCGGATCGGCGAGCCCTATTTGTCGCGGCGGCGCAGCAAGGACGAAGGCGGCGGCCTCGGGCTCGGCGTGTTCATCGCGCGCACCTTGCTGGAGCGCACCGGCGCCAAGGTCTCGTTTACCAACCGGACCTTTCCGGACCATGGCGCAGTGGTCCAGATCACGTGGCCGCGAGACCGTTTTGAGGCTATCGAGACCTTCGAAGAAACAATAGGATAGGCCGCGACCTTGCGTCGCACAACGGGGCCGATCGACCATTGGCGCCCTTGGCACCGCCCGATTGCGCCGCCATATGTAGACGCGCTGGAGAGAGGACCAAACCTTGAACGCCATCGCCGAACTGAACGAACAGACCGACCGCTCGCTGCTGATCGTGGAGGACGACAAGCCGTTTCTGGAGCGGCTGTCGCGCGCCATGGAAACGCGCGGCTTTGCGGTGACGTCATGCGACACCGTCTCGGACGGTCTGGCGCAGATCGGCAAGGCGGCGCCGGCATTCGCCGTGGTCGATCTGCGGCTCGGTGATGGCAACGGTCTCGACGTGGTCTCGGCGCTGAAGAAGAAGCGCCCCGACGCCCGCGCGATCGTGCTGACCGGCTATGGCAACATCGCCACCGCCGTCACCGCGGTGAAGATGGGCGCGGTCGATTATCTCTCGAAACCCGCGGACGCCGACGACGTCGTCGCGGCGCTGCTATCGACCGGCTCGGACAAGTCCGAGTTGCCGGCGAACCCGATGTCGGCCGACCGCGTGCGCTGGGAACACATCCAGCGCATTTACGAGATGTGCAACCGCAACGTCTCGGAGACGGCACGCAGGCTCAACATGCATCGGCGCACGTTGCAGCGGATTTTGGCCAAGCGCGCGCCGCGATAACGGTGCCGTAGGGTGGGCAAGGCGCAAAGCGCCGTGCCCACCATGTCTGCTTCAATCTTTGACCTGGATGGTGGGCACGCTCCGCTTTGCCCACCCTACGGCATCGCGCTCGCGGCGCCGCTATTCCCAAAACTCCGCATGCCCCTGCGGATCGACCAGCCGGTTGATCCGCAACGCCGCCGCCATGGCGAACCGCACCGTCATCTGCTTGCGCGTGGCCGCAGCGAGCTTGTGCTCGGGCGCCTCGCATTGCAGGTGCGCACCATAGGCATCCGCGATGATCAAGCCGGTATCTTGCGGAAAGATCTCGCAAGGCAGGTCCTGCGTGAAGGCGAAGAACAGCCGGTCGCAATGCGCCCGGTATTCGTGCCATTTCTGATCGGCGCGCAAATCCTCCACCGACGATTTGATCTCGACGATCCAGACCTCGCCGCGTTCGTTCAGCGCGACGAGATCGGCGCGTCGCCCCGAGGGCAGCGGCAATTCGCTGATGCAGGTGAAGCCGAGCGAGCGCAGCAACCGCGCCGTCCCGCGCGCGATCGCCAGCGCCGTCTCGGATTGTCGGCGGTCCGGCGGCGGTACGAGGGCAATGCGGGCGGTGTTGTCCATCGGGGGAGGATAGCCGATTCCTCCGTCGTCGTCCTGGCCTAGTGCGCAATTGCGCACGGGAGCCAGGACCATGACCCCAAGGGATCGTTGGTGCACGAGGGGATCACCACCAGTCCTCGTCAAATTTCGGCCTGTGGTATTCGGTCCTGGATCTGCGCTTCGCTTGTCCAGCACGACGGCGGGGTACGGAACCGCTCTCGCTCTTAACACTTATCACGCAGCCGCCGCACCTCGGCGGAACCACCGAGGCTGCGCGCGCATGATCGACGATCTCTGGTACAAGAACGCCATCATCTATTGCCTGTCCGTCGGCACCTATATGGACGCCAACGGCGATGGCATCGGCGATTTCAAGGGCCTGTTGCGCCGGCTCGATTATCTGCACGGCCTCGGCATCACCACGATCTGGCTGATGCCGTTCCAGACCTCGCCCGGCCGCGACGACGGCTACGATGTCGCGGATTATTACAGCGTCGATGCCCGCTACGGCACGCTCGGCGATTTCGTCGAGTTCACTCATGGCTGCAAGCAACGCGGCATTCGCGTCATCATCGATCTCGTCGTCAACCACACCTCCGACCAGCATCCCTGGTTCAAGGCGGCGCGGAGCGACAGGAATTCGCCCTACCGCGATTGGTATGTCTGGTCCGACAAGAAGCCGGCCAACGCCAATCAGGGCATGGTCTTTCCCGGCGTTCAGAAATCGACATGGACGCGCGACAAGGAAGCCGGCGCCTGGTACTTCCACCGCTTCTACGATTTCCAGCCCGACCTCAACACCTCGAACCCGCGCGTGCAGGCCGAGATTTTGAAGATCATGGGCTTCTGGATCCAACTCGGCGTCTCGGGCTTTCGGATGGATGCCGTGCCTTTCGTCATCGCGACCAAAGGCGCCAAAGTGAAAAAGCCGGCCGAACAATACGACATGCTGCGGACGTTCCGTGAATTCCTGCAATGGCGGCAGGGCGATGCCATCATCCTCGCCGAGGCCAACGTGCTGCCGAAGACGGACATGGAATATTTCGGCCGTGATGCCGACCGCATGCATATGATGTTCAATTTCCAGGTCAACCAGCATCTGTTCTATGCGCTGGCCTCGTCCGATTCCCGCCCGCTGGGGAAAGCGCTGAAGGCGACCAAGCCGCGGCCCGCCTCGGCGCAATGGGGCCTGTTCCTGCGCAATCATGACGAGCTCGATCTCGGGCGATTGACCAAGGCGCAGCGCGACACCGTGTTCAAAAGCTTCGGTCCTGACAAGGACATGCAGCTCTACGACCGCGGCATTCGCCGTCGCCTGGCACCGATGCTCGGTGGCGACCGCCGGCGGCTCGAGCTCGCCTACAGCCTGATGTGCACGCTGCCGGGAACGCCCGTGATCCGCTACGGCGACGAGATCGCGATGGGCGATGATCTTTCGCTCCCCGAGCGCAATTGCGCGCGCACGCCGATGCAATGGTCGACGGAGCCGCATGGCGGCTTCACCACCAGCGACAAGCCGGCCTTGCCCGTCATCGACGAAGGACCGTACGGCTATCCGCACGTCAACGTCGCCAAGCAGCGGCGCGATCCCAACTCGATGCTGAACTGGACCGAGCGCATCGTCCGCATGCGCAAGGAGGTGCCGGAGATCGGCTGGGGCGATTTTTCGATCATCGCGACGCGCGATCCCGCCGTGTTCATCATGCGCTATGACTGGCGCAACAATTCCGTGCTGTTCGTGCACAATCTCGACGAGAAGCCGCGCGAGATCGCGTTCTCGGCGGGGCTGCCAGGCGAGGCCGGCGCGCACCTGATCAATCTGCTCGCGGAGGACCACAGCCACGCCGACAAGCGCGGCCAGCACCGCGTCGTGCTGGAGCCCTATGGCTATCGCTGGTACCGCGTCGGCGGATTGGACTATCTGTTGAAGCGGAGCGATATCGACGGGACGGTGCGAGGGAACAAGCATCCGGGGTAGTCAGTGCGACCACGCACTCCGTTGTCGTCCTGGCGAAAGCCAGGACCCATTACCCCAATAGGTGATTGTTGTACGAAGCTATCACCACGAATCTTCGTCAAACCACTCCCTGGGGCAATGGGTCCTGGATCTGCGCTTCGCCTTGTCCAGGACGACGGTCAGGGTGGCGTGATGATCACGCCCTCGTTGCCGCGCAGATCCAGCACGCCTTCGATCCGCTCTCGCTCGCGATCCAGGAATGTCGACAGCAGAATCTCGCTGCCGAACCTGATCGCGCTGGTGGTGACCGCGATCGGCTCAGGGCCGAGATTGAGCACCACGGTCACCGCCCTGCCCTCGGCCTCGCGGCGATAGATCAGGAGATCGCCTTGCGCGGCAAGCGGATGATAGTCGCCCGCGACCAGCGGCGGACAGCCCTGCCGCAACGCGATCAGACGCTTATAGAGCGTCAGGATCGAACGTGAATCGGCCTCGAGATCGACGACGTTGTTGCGGATGTGATCCTCCGGCAGCGGCAGCCATGGCCTGACGTCCGAGAAGCCGGCGAAGTTGGAAGAATCCCACTGCATCGGTGTGCGGCAGCCGTCGCGGCCGACACCGATGCCGGGCACGTTCTTCTCGAAGGGGTCGCGCACGTCCTCGGGCGCGATCGCGAGCTGATGCATGCCGATCTCGTCGCCATAGTAGAGCGTCGGCGTGCCACGCAGCGTCAGCAGCAGCATGGCGGCGACGCGGGCCTGCTCCGGCCCGACGCGGCTTGCGACGCGTGGACGGTCATGATTGCCGAGCACCCAGTTCGGCCAGGCGCCCTTCGGCAGCGCCTTCTCGTAATCCTCGACGATTTTCTCGATCGAGCGCGCGCTCCAGAAGGTCGAGAGCAGCGCGAAGTTGAACGGCATCTGCGCGCCGGTGAGATCGTTGCCGTAATAGGCCATGAGGCGATGCAGCGGCAGATAGATCTCGCCGATCAGGACGCGGGCATCATAGGCATCCGTGACGCGGCGCATCTCGGCGATGACGTCGTGCACCTCCGGCTGGTCGGTGGAATATTGCGTCATTATCTTTTCGTTCGGCGGCCGGCCCTCGGCATAATGCGGATTGGGCGGGTTGTCGCGGAACTCGGCGTCCTTAATCAGATGCCAGATCACGTCGACGCGAAAGCCGTCGACGCCTTTCTCCAGCCAGAACCGCATCACGTCATAGATTGCCGCGCGGACATCGGGATTGCGCCAGTTGAGATCCGGCTGCTGGGCGAGGAAGGCGTGATAGTAGTATTGGCCGGTGGTCTCGTCGAACTGCCACGCGCTACCGCCGAACTCGGACAGCCAATTATTCGGCACGCCGCCACCCTCGTCCGGGTCGCGCCAGATGTACCAGTCGCGTTTGGGATTGTCGCGCGAGGAACGGCTCTCGACGAACCAGGGATGCTGGTCCGAGGTGTGGTTCGGCACGAGGTCGAGGATCAGCTTAAGGCCGTTGTCGTGCGCGGCGGCGAGAAGCGCATCGAGATCCGCCATCGTGCCGAACAGCGGCTCGATGCCCGTGTAGTCGGAGATGTCGTAGCCGAAATCGGCCATCGGCGAGGGGAAGATCGGCGACAGCCAGATCGCGTCGACGCCGAGCGATTTCACATAAGGTAGCCGCTGCAAAATGCCGGCGAGATCGCCGACACCGTCGCCGTTTGAATCCTGAAAGGAGCGCGGATAGACCTGATAGAAGATGCCGTCGCGCCACCAATCGCTGCCGCCCTGAGCCATGCGGGAAATCCATCCAAAACTGCTTGTTGCGCGGGAGAACGCGGAAGGAGCGCTCCGGTTCAAACCAGCAGGCGAATTGGGACGGCCGTGTGACGATGTCTGCGGTTGTTCCCAGGCCCCGGGGAGAAATCTTTTGCTTGGCGGCATGGCAAAAATCGGCATTGTGGCGCCATGACCGAGCAAAACGAGACACAAGCTGAGGCCAGCGCGAAGGCAGGCGCGATCATCGTCCCCGTGACGCTGTTCGAGCAGAATTGCACCATCATCTGGGACGAGCCTTCCAAGAAGGCCGTGGTGATCGATCCCGGCGGCGACGTGCCGAAGATCCTGGACGCCATCAAGCAGACCGGCGTCACCGTGGAGAAGATCTGGCTCACCCACGGCCATATCGACCATGTCGGCGGCGCGGCCGAACTGCGCGACGAGCTGAAGGTGCCGATCGAGGGCCCGCACGTCGCGGACAAATTCCTGCTCGACAACGTGGTCGAGAGCGGCGCGCGCTTCGGCATGACGGGGGTGCGCAATTTCGAGCCGGACCGCTGGCTCGACGAAGGCGACAGCGTGGCCATCGGCGATCTCCAGTTCGAGATCTATCATTGCCCCGGCCACTCGCCCGGCAGCGTGGTGTTCTTCAACAAGGACTTGCGCTTCGCCCATGTCGGCGACGTCCTGTTCGCGGGCTCGGTCGGTCGCACCGATCTGCCCGGCGGCAGTCACGCGACGCTGATCGACTCGATCAAGACCAAGCTGCTGCCGCTCGGCGACGATGTCGGCTTCATCTGCGGCCATGGCGCCGGCTCGAGCATCGGCCAGGAGCGGATGACAAATCCGTTCATCACCGGCGAGATGTGAGCGCCTATTCCGCGGCGTCTGCGAACGCCGCGGGCTGGCTCAGGTTGCGGTCACCCCATTCGCGGATCGCAGCGACGACGGGCACAAAACTCCTGCCTTATCGGCGCGACGGCCTGAGTTACTTCATCAATCCCGCGGCCGTGAGCGCGCGCGTAATGATCTGGCCGAGATCGAAGCCGCGGGCCTCCTCGCGCTTCGGCTCGGCCGGCTCTTCGGCGATCGCGGCGCGGATCGAGCGCGCCAGATGCGGCGCGGGCGAGCGGGCCGGCGTCGGCTTTGCCTCCGCCTTCTTCGCAGCGTCGGGAATCCAGCCGGTGAGGCCGAAGAATTTGGCGATGTGATAAGACGAGGAGATGCCGGCCTCGATCAGGAACGCGCCTTCCACGCCATAGCGCTGGTCGTTGTCGGCAAGGCCGAGCGGCGTGCCGTGGGCCATGTCGGTGATGGCGTAGGACTCGACGAGCGTCTCGCCGTCCTTGTTCCACCAGGCCTGGCGCGGATAGCCGTCGATGTCAGTTTCCGCCATCGGCGCCTCGGGCAGATCGTGCAGGTCGAGCCATTGCTTGACGATCTCGTTGGCATTGCCGGGATTGACGGTGCGATCGGCGCTGCCGTGCCACACCGAGATCCTCGGCCAGGGCCCGCGATGATTCGAGGCCCGCCGCACCAGATCGCCAAGTTCACGCGCCGGCCGCTCCGGGGAATGAAACATGCCGTCGAGCGCCTCGCGCAGATTGGTCGCGATGCCGTAGGGAAGTCCCGCGATCACCGCACCGGCCGCGAAGACTTCAGGGTAGGTCGCGAGCATCACCGACGTCATGCCGCCGCCGGCCGACAGGCCCGTGATGAAGATGCGCTTGGGATCGACGCGATGCGTTTCCGTCATATGCGCGATCATCTCGCGAATCGAACAGGCCTCGCCACTGTCCCGCGCCGTGTCTTCCGGATGGAACCAGTTAAAGCAGGTGTTGCTGTTGTTGATGCGCTGCTGCTCGGGCATCAACAGCGCGAAGCCGTAGTGCTCGGCGAGCGTCGACCATCCGGCACCGAGGTCGTAGCTTGCCGCCGTCTGGCCGCAGCCGTGCAGCACGACGACGAGCGCGCGCGGCTTCTGCAGTTGCGGCGGCACGAACGCGAACAGGCGCAGATTGCCGGGATTGTCGCCGAAGCCCGTGACCTCTTGCAACGGACTGGACGCATCGGCGCTCCGGCCAAACTCGGCGAAGCGCAATCCGTCCAGCTTTGGCAGACGTCTCAAGAGATCGACATTTCTGGTTAACGACACGGCAGCTCCTAGCAGGCGACGTTCAACGTCCACCCAAACCAAATAGTTGCTGCAGCGCAAAATAAAAAGACCGTGTGCTGTCGATGAGGTGCTAAATCTCAGGAAAGCCTGCAGAAATCAGCACGCATTAACCGCAATGCCTCAACTTCATGCAGATACCCGGCGCATCCACGCCAGGAATGCGGCGCAGATCATGATTAATGTTGCGAACAGTGCGAGCGAGACGAGAAATCCTGCGCGCGCTGATTGCACCGCTTCGACGGCGAAAAACATGGCGCCGATTGCGGCCACTCCGGCCGCATTTCCGACTTGCGCCGTGGTGCCGTACATGCCGGAGGCAGAACCGGCGGCCACAGGCTTCACCGTCGAGAGCACCGCGCCGGAGAGCGGCGCCATCACCAGCCCCTGACCGTAGCCGAACACGATCATGGTGAGCGCGAGCAGGAGCGCGGACGGCGCGTCGACAGAGAACGCGACCAGCGCAAGGGCCGCGAGGCCCGCGATCTGAAGCGCGCAGCCTTCGATCAAGACCCTGGTGCCGCGATGGCGCGCCCGTGCGCCACTATGGCGCGAGGCCACGACGAAAGCGAGCGCGAGCGGAATGAAGGCCATGCCGGCCGCGAGCGGCGGGATTTCAGCCCTCGCTGCATGAACAGCGTCATGACCAGATAGAACGAGAGATTGGCGGAGAAGAAAAAGAACGCCGCGCCAAGGCCGCGCAGGAAAGCGGCGTCCGCCAGCAGCGAGAGATCAATCAGCGGCATGCCGCCGGCGCGTGTCACCGCATGCTCCAGCTTCGGGAACCCCAGGAGGATCGCGGCGCCGACCGCCATCACCAGCCACAGCCACGGTGCCCAGCCGACATCGTGACCCAGCAGCAGCGGACCGATCATGCACAGCAATCCGGCGAACAGGACGATGCTGCCCGTGATGTCAAGCCGTGTGCCGGCGCGATGCGGTGCCGAGGGCATGATGCGCCAGGCCGCCACCGCGATCACGAGACCGCACGGCACATTGACGAAGAACACCGAGCGTCAGCCGGTGCCGGCGAGATCGATCGTGACCAGGAGACCACCGAGCAGAAAGCCCGCGGCACCCGCGAGTCCCAGCACGATGCCGTAGATGGCGAAGGCGCGGTTGCGCTGTTCGTCGGTGAACAGGAGATGCAGCGTCGCCAGCACCTGCGGCACCATCAGCGCGGCGGAGGCACCCTGCGTCAATCGCGCGACGATCAACTCCGAACCGGATCGCGCCAGTCCGCACCACAGCGACGTCAGGGTGAAGCCGAGCAGACCTGCCAGGAACACGTTCCTGGTGCCGTGAATGTCGCCAAGCCGGCCGCCGGTGACGACCAGCGTGGCATAGGCGATCAGGTAGATCGCGATGACGGATTCGATCTGAGCCGGCGACGCCTTCAACTCGACCGCGATGGTGGGAATGGCGACGTTGACCACGAAGGCATCGACGCCGAACATGAACTGGGCGGCCACGACGATCGCCAGCACCCACCAGCGACGCGACGTGTCGACCTGCTTTGTGACGGTTTGATGCATCGGCGCGTGATCCTCGGATGTCCTTGCCGATCATCTCAGACCGCATGCGGCGCCGCGATTACCTCGAAGGTAGGATCCTCGCGCGTTCCGCCTCTCTCAGCGTGCCGGGAGAGGAAGACGACATACGCATGGCTGCATTCCGCCGCGCGGGACATCGCACGATTGCGTTCGCTGTCTCCAGCACGTAGCTTCGCGCCACAAACAAAAAAATGTAAGCCGGAGAGAACGCCATGGCGCGCCTGAAGTTCGGAGCCTTCCTTGCCCCGCATCATCCGATCGGGGAGCATCCGATGCTCCAGTTCCGGCGCGATCTCGACCTGGTCGAGCAGTTGGATAGCCTCGGTTATGACGAGTTTTGGTGCGGCGAGCATCATTCCTCCGGCTGGGAGATGATCGCCTCCCCCGAGATGTTCCTGGCGGCCGCCGGCGAGCGCACCAAGCGGATCAGGCTCGGCACCGGCGTGGTGTCGCTGCCCTACCATCATCCCTACAACGTCGCGCAGCGCATGGTGCAGCTCGACCACATGACCGGCGGCCGCGCCATCTTCGGCTCGGGTCCCGGCGCGCTCGCCTCCGACGCGCATACGCTCGGCATCGATCCGATGACGCAGCGCGACCGCCAGGACGAAGCGATCGGCGTGATCCGCCGCCTCTTCAGCGGCGAGCGCGTCACGGCGAAGAGCGACTGGTTCACCATGAACGACGCCGCGCTGCAGCTCCTGCCGTTGCAGGAGGAAATGCCCTTCGTCGTGGCCTCGCAGATCTCGCCCTCCGGCATGACGCTCGCCGGAAAATACGGAATCGGCATCATTTCGCTGGGTTCGATGACGACTCAGGGGCTGATGTCGCTGCAGCAGCAATGGCAGTTCGCCGAGGACGCGGCGAAAAAGCACGGCACCAAAGTCGATCGCGCGAACTGGCGCGTGCTGCTGACCTGGCACATCGCCGAGACCCGCGAGCAGGCGCGCCGCGAGGCCGGCCCCGGCCTAATGCGCTGGCACAATGAATATAATGTCGGCACGCTGCAACGGCCCGGGCTCACCGCGTTCGCCTCACCCGACGAGGCCGTGGACAAGACCGCTTTCGTCGACGGCGCGGCCTCCGTCATCGGCACGCCCGACGACCTCGTCAAGATGATCAAGAACGTGATGCAGGTCTCCGGCGGAATCGGCGCCGTCATCGGCTTCGTGCACGACTGGGCCAATCCGGAGAACACGCGCCGGAGCTGGGACATGGTCGCGCGCTACGTGGTGCCCGAGATCAACGGCTACATCGACGGCTTGCGCAAGTCGCAAAAATTTGTGATCGAGAACCGCGCGATCTTCGAGCGCGCGGGACAGGCCGTGATGGCCAAGATCATGGAAAACGAAAAGGCCGCCGAGGCGCTGAAGGTGACCGGCGCCGGCCGCGTTGCGATTCCGGCCGTCAATGCGCCGGATTTGCAGAAGGAAGCGGCGAAGCGGTAAGCGCGGAGTCATCGCAGCTGGATTGTGTTATGTTGGCCGGGTCTAGCCAACCGGAGCAATCGTCATGTCGATGCAGAATGTGGCCGCCCCTGCGCACGGCTTCACTCCGCCCAAGCGCAACGAGCTGACCCACATCCCCGGCGACGAAGGCTGGCCGATCATCGGCAAGACCTTCCAGGTGCTCGCGGACCCCAAAGGGCATATCGAGGCGAACGGCGCCAAATACGGCCTCGTCTATCGCACGCATTTCTTCGGCGAGACCAATATCGTGCTGCTCGGCCCCGAGGCCAACGAGCTCGTGCTGTTCGACCAGCAAAAGCTGTTCTCCTCGACCCATGGCTGGAACAAGGTGCTCGGCCTGTTGTTTCCGCGGGGATTGATGCTGTTGGATTTCGAGGAGCACCGGCTGCACCGCAAGGCGCTGTCGGTCGCATTCAAGTCCGGCCCGATGAAGTCGTATCTGAGCGATCTCGACCGCGGCATCGCCGCCCGCGTCGCGCAGTGGAAGGCCAAGCCCGGCGAGATGCAGCTTTATCCGGCGATGAAGCAGCTCACGCTCGATCTCGCCGCCGCGTCCTTTATCGGCGCCGATATCGGGCCGGAGGTCGACGAGATCAACCGGGCCTTCGTCGACATGGTCGCCGCTGCCGTCGCCCCGATCCGCCGACCGCTGCCCGGCACGCAGATGGCGGCCGGCGTCAGGGGACGCAAGCGCATCGTGGCTTATTTCCGCGAGCAGATTCCGCTGCGACGCGGCAATCTCGGCGGTGATGATCTGTTCTCGCAGCTCTGCCGCGCAACCCACGAGGACGGCGCGCTGCTCTCGGAACAGGACATCATCGACCACATGAGCTTCCTGATGATGGCGGCGCACGACACGCTGACCTCGTCGCTGACGTCGTTCATTGGCGAACTCGCGGCAAATCCCGGCTGGCAGGACAAGCTTCGCGCGGAAGTCATGGCGCTGGGGCTCGCCCCTGACGCGCCAAGCAGCTTCGACGATCTCGAAAAGATGCCGCTGTCGGAGATGGCGTTCAAGGAAGCGCTGCGGATCAAGCCGCCGGTGCCCTCGATGCCGCGCCGAGCCGTGCGCGATTTCAGCTTCAAGGGTTTTTCGATTCCGGCCGGCACTGCGATCGGCGTCAATCCGCTCTACACCCACCACATGAAGGACATCTGGCCGGAGCCGGATCGCTTCGATCCGCTGCGCTTCACCGAAGAGGCCCAGCGCAACCGCCACCGCTTCGCCTGGGTGCCGTTCGGCGGCGGCGCGCATATGTGCCTCGGCCTGCACTTCGCCTACATGCAGGCCAAATGCTTCGCGCGGCACTTCCTGCAGAACATCGAGGTGTCGCTGGAGCCCGGCTACAAGCCCGACTGGCAGATGTGGCCGATCCCGAAGCCGCGCGACGGATTGCGGGTGCGGGTGAAGGCGGTTTGAGCATCGCAGTCGTCATTGCGAGCGAAGCGAAGCAATCCAGACTGCGTCCGCGGAAGCGGCCTGGACTGCTTCGTCGCTTCGCTCCTCGCAATGACGAAACTATCCGCCCCCCTGATCGAACGCCTTGCGCAGGGCCACGTAGCCCTGCTGCTGCTGGCTCCAGTTGCGGCCGCCGGTCATCGCGCCGTCGATGACGAGGTCATGGCCGTTGATGAAGCTGGATTCGTCGCTGGCCAGGAACACCGCAGCATGGGCGATGTCATCGGGAAGGCCGGCGCGCGGGATCGGCTGCGCGGTCTTGTAGACCTCGCGCATCACCGCCGGCGTCTTCTCCGCCGCGTCGGTCGAAAGCCCGAGCGCCTTGCCGAAAATGCCGGTCGCGATGGCGCCGGGCGAGATCGAGTTGACGCGGACGTTGGATTCGCCGAGCTCCATCGCCACGCATTTGGTGAGATGGATCACCGCCGCTTTGGCTGCACCATAGACCATCGATGACGAGAAGCCGGCAAGACGGCCGGCGATGCTGCCATTGTTGATGATGCTGCCAGATCCCTGCTTCTTCATGTGCGGCGCGGCGTGCTTCATGCCGAGCATGACGCTGCGCAGCAGGGTCGCCATCGCCGCGTCAAAGCGCTCGACCTCGAGGCCTTCGATGCCGCCGGTCTGCGCCGGACCGCCGGCATTGTTGAACAGGCAGTCGATGCGGCCGAATTTGTCCACCGCGAGCGCGATCACCGCCTGCATCTGCGCTTCGACCGTCACATCCGTCTGGCGGAAGACGCAATTCGCCCCGAGCTGCTTCGCCAGCGCCTCGCCTTCCGGTATGCGCCGGCCCGCGATCACAATTTTGGCACCTTCGGCAACGAAGACTTCTGCAGTCCGCAACCCGATCCCGCTCGTCGCGCCCGTGATCACCGCGACCTTGCCATCCAGCCTGCCCATGGAATGTCCCTGTTTTCGAACCCCTTGACGCCAAATGGCGGACACCGATCGACGACGGCGCCGCGACGGTCGGCGCCGCGGCAGGCACTATTCCTGCCGGCTTCCGACAAGGCAAGCTTTGCTTGGGGCCGGCGACATGCGTAACATTCCTGGCGATCGCTCGATTGTCGAACGCATATCGCGACCGGACTGCGCATGGGGAAGCTGATCGACGAATTCCGCAAGGGCTGGCAGGGCGTGGCACCGCCGTCGCTCGGCCTGAGCCTTGCGTTTGCGGTCGCCTGCCTGCTGGTTGCGACGCTGGCGCGCTGGGCCCTCGCCCATGTGCGGCCCGACGTCTATTTCACGCCGTATTTCCCGGCCGTGTTCTTTGCAGCCGCGTTCGGCGGCTTCCGCATCGGCATCATCACGGCGCTGGTGGGCGGCGTGCTCGGCGTCGTCGTGAATTTCGGCGATGCCTTTGCCGATAACGCGCGATTCGCCCTGCTGGCGCTGTATTGGGCGGTCTGCGCGCTCACCATCTGGGGCGTCGAGCACTATCGCTCGCTCCTCGTCGAGCAGCGGCGGATTTCCAGACGCCTGATCGAGGAAGAAGACTACCGCAAGCTGCTGGTCGACGAGCTCCAGCACCGGCTGAAGAACAAGCTGTCGACGGTGCATGCCGTGCTGCATCAGGTGCTGCACGATCAGCCGCAAATCTGGGCCCGGATCGATCCGCGGCTGCGGTCGCTTGCCGCGACCGACGATTTGATCTCACGGATCGACAAGGCCGGCTGCGACATTCGCGACCTCCTGATCTCCGAGCTCGGCCCTTACGGCCATGTCCGCTTCACGCTCAACGGCGACCGGCTGTTCCTGCCGCCGAAACTTGCGGTCACGCTGTCCCTGATGTTTCACGAACTCGCCACCAACGCGGGGAAATATGGCGCGTTCTCCGCGCCGCGCGGGTTGTTGCAGGTGTCATGGACCGTCAGCGACGATCGCCTGACCGTGACCTGGGATGAAACCGAGGGTCCGAGCGTCGACAAGATCTCCGAGCCGGGTTTCGGCACCAAGCTGTTGAAGTCGGCGCTGTCGGCCTTCGACGGCAAGACTGAGGTTTCCTATCTCAGGACCGGACTTCATTGCACCATGCAATGCCGTATCCCCAAGGACGGTTAGACGCGGCGCCAACGAAACCCGTTCGCGCGCGTCGTTCGCGGTTTCACCGGACGCGTTGACGCCCTGTTAATGACGATAGGCTGCGCGCGTCGCATCGCCGCAAAACACCACCGTAATTCTCCGGGCCCCTTAACCAAACTTAAGAGGGAACCGCGCAAGATCGCGGCCATTGCAAAGGCGCGCTGAAACAACAAGATTCATGACTTCTATGAACGACAACAAATATTCCGGCGCGAGCGAAGCCGAACTCGGATTTCTCAAGGAAATCGTTAGAATGCTGCCTGCCGGCCTGACCGTGCAGGACGCGCAAGGCGAACTTCTCCTGGTCAACGATGTCGCGGCTGCCCAGCTCGGCATGGACGGCAGCCGCCCCTCGCGCGATCTAGCGTCGCGCCTCGAAGCCTGCCGGCAGGCCCTGAGCTCCGGCCAGGCGGTCGTCGCCGAGGAAGCGCTCCACGACGGAGCCGCACGCCAGGTGCTGCTGACCACCCATCGTCCGGTCCGCCTCGACGGACGCGAGCTGCTGATCTCGGCCTCCTCTGACATCACCGAGCAGAAGAATTTCGAAGACCAGCTGTTCCGCTCGGCCTATTTCGACGATCTGACCGGCCTGCCCTCGCGGCGCGTGATCGAGCATCGCGCCACCAGCCTGCTCGCGCAGGGTCGCACGGGCGATCGCTTTGCGCTCGCCTTTCTCGACGTCGACAATTTCAAGCACATCAACGACTATTACGGGCACGCCGTGGGCGACGCCCTGCTGGTCGAACTGTCGAAGCGGCTTGGACGCGGCTTGCGCGACTCGGACATGCTGTCGCGCATCTCCGGCGACGAATTCCTGCTGCTGCTATCGCCGATCCAGAACCAGGAGGAAGTCGCCGAATTCATGCAGTCGACGCTGGAGCGGCTGACCGCGCCGTTCTTCATCGACAATTCGGAAGTGTTCGCCTCAACCTCCGTCGGCATCAGCCTCTACCCCGATCACGGAAGCAGCTTCGAGACACTGCGCCAGAACGCCGACATCGCGATGTACCGCATCAAGAATGACGGCAAGGGATCGGCGGCCTTCTTCGATTCCAGCATGGAACGCGAGGCGCTGGCGCGGATGAAGATCGAGCAGTCGCTGCGGCAGGCCATCCTGGAGAAGCGCTTCTGCTGCGCCTTCCAGTCCAAGGTCGACATCCGCACGCAGGACGTGAAGGGCATCGAGGCCCTGGTGCGGCTGCGCGACGACGAGGGCGTGATCCAGGCGCCCGGCTCGTTCATCAATCTTGCCACCGAACTCGGGCTGATCGACGAGCTGACCCATCTCGTGCTCGCCGAGATCGTCAAGTCGATCGACCTGATCAACGAGACGTTCGGTGCGGAAGCGACCATCAGCATCAACGTCGCGGCCAAGCAGGCCGGCAACCCGGAATTCATGCGCAGCTTTGCCCAGGCGCTCGACGACACCGGCTTTCCGCAGCGCTTCATGATCGAGGTGACGGAAGACGCCTTCGTCGCCAAGAATCATTTCCAGGCCGAGATCCTGCCGATGTTCCGCAAGCTCGGCGTCGCCATCTCGATCGACGATTTCGGCACCGGCTATTCCTCGCTCTCGGCGCTGGCCGACATCACCGCGGACGAGATCAAGATCGACCGCTCCTTCATCACCGATATCCATAAGCGTCCACGCAACCAGGGCATCCTGCGCGCGATCGAATCCCTGAGCGAAGCGCTCGGCATGACCGTGATTGCCGAAGGCATCGAATCCTACGAGGAGCTCGCCTACCTCCAGGCTGCGACCAAGATCCGTTACGCGCAGGGCTATTACTTCTCCCGGCCGATCTTCCTGGAGGAGCTGAAGCTCGCAACGCCCATTTCCAGCGAAGCACGCGCCAGCGTCACAAACCGCTCGACGCAGCAGAACCGGCAGGGCTATTCCCGCGCGAACGGATACCGGCGGTAACCCCGGGCCTGAGTCGTTACTTTGCAAAGCCTGAGCAACCCGTTCCACGGGTGAGGTCAACAATTGCATCTGCCGATTTCTTCGGCAGAAGCGATCCGGCTCGGCCGGGCCGGACAATATCACACATGCCCGTCGCGTGGTCCGCCGGAAGGTGGAATTGCAATGTCCGCACGGTTGTGCAAATCGCTATGGCCAAAGAACTCATCAGGAGGGACCATCGTGCGCCGATCGCTCATCTTAACAACAACCATCCTCGCCCTCGCCGCGGGCACCTCCGCACAGGCCGACGATCTCAAGATCGCGCTGATCTATGGCAAGACCGGCCCGCTCGAGGCCTATGCCAAGCAGACCGAGACCGGCCTGCAGATGGGGTTCGAATACGCCACCAAGGGCACCATGACGCTCGACGGGCGCAAGATCGTCGTCATCACCAAGGACGACCAGGGCAAGCCGGATCTCTCCAAGGCCGCGCTCGCGGAAGCCTATCAGGACGACAAGGTTGACATCGCGATCGGCACGACCTCGTCGGCCGCGGCACTCGCGATCCTGCCTGTCGCCGAGGAAAACAAGAAGATCCTGATCGTCGAGCCCGCGGTCGCGGATCAGATTACCGGCGAGAAGTGGAATCGCTACATCTTCCGCACCGCGCGCAACTCGTCGCAGGACGCGATCTCGAACGCGGTCGCGATCGGCAAGCAGGGCGTCACCGTCGCGACGCTGGCGCAGGACTACGCCTTCGGCCGCGACGGCGTCGCCGCCTTCAAGGAGGCGCTCGGCAAGACCGGGGCGACGCTCGCCGCCGAAGAATATGCCCCGACCTCGACCACCGACTTCACCGCGGTCGGCCAGCGCCTGTTCGACGCGCTGAAGGACAAGCCGGGCCGCAAGGTGATCTGGGTGATCTGGGCCGGCGCCGGCAATCCGCTGGCGAAACTCCAGGACATGGATCCGAAGCGCTACGGCATCGAACTGTCCACCGGCGGCAACATCCTGCCGGCGCTCGCCGCCTACAAGGGCCTGCCCGGCATGGAAGGCGCGACCTATTATTTCTACGCGATCCCGAAGAACCCGGTAAATGACTGGCTTGTCGCCGAGCACCAGAAGCGCTTCAACGCGCCGCCGGACTTCTTCACCGCGGGCGGATTCGCCGCGGCGATGTCCGTCGTCGCCGCCGTCACCAAGGCGAAGTCGACCGACACCGAGAAGCTGATCACGGTCATGGAAGGCCTGGAGTTCGATACGCCCAAGGGCAAGATGATGTTCCGCAAGGAAGACCATCAGGCGCTGCAGAGCATGTATCACTTCAAGGTCAAGGTCGATCCGAATGTCGCCTGGGCCGTGCTCGAGCCGGTGCGCGAGCTGAAGATCGAGGACATGGACGTTCCGGTCAAGAACAAGCGCTGATCTTTCTTCCTTCACCTCTCCCGCTTGCGGGAGAGGCCGGGAGAAGGCTCTGTCCTCTTGGGGTTCTCGCCTGAGGAGACACCCTCTCCCACCCTCTCCCGCAAGCGGGAGAGGGAGCGCAGCCTGATCGCGGACAAATTCTCCTCTCATCATTTGCCAGATCCGCCATGACGCTGACCCTCGAAACCCGCGACCTCACCATCCGCTTCGGCGGCCATGTCGCGGTCAACAGCGTCACTTGCAGCTTCCGCCCGGGCGAACTCACCGCGATCGTCGGCCCGAACGGCGCCGGCAAGACCACTTATTTCAACCTGATCTCCGGCCAGCTCCGCGCATCGAGCGGCAGCATTCTGTTCGACGGCACCGACATCACCCAGCATTCCGCGCCGATGCGGACGCGCGCAGGCCTGGGGCGCGCCTTCCAGCTCACCAACCTCTTTCCGAATCTGTCGGTGGAGGAAAACGTCCGCCTCGCGGTGCAGGCCGCCAACGGCACTCACTACGACATGTTGCGGCCCTGGATGGTCCGCCGCGATCTGATCGCCCGCGCCGATGCTATCCTGGATCAGGTCGCGCTCGGCGGCCGCCGTGGCGTCGCCGCGACCGCACTGTCGCATGGCGATCAGCGCAAGCTCGAGGTCGCGCTGATGATGGCGCTCGAGCCAAAGGTGTTCATGTTCGACGAGCCGACCGCGGGCATGAGCATCGACGAGGTGCCGGTCGTGCTGAACCTGATCGCGCAGCTCAAGCAGGACAAAAGCAGGATCATTCTCCTGGTCGAGCACAAGATGGACGTGGTGCGATCGCTCGCCGACCGCATCATCGTGTTGCATAACGGGCAGCTTGTTGCGGACGGCAGGCCTGCCGAGGTGATTGCGTCACCGATCGTGCAGGAAGCCTATCTCGGCGTCGCGCCCAATAAAGTTGCAGGGAGCGCAGCATGACCGATCTGTTGAGGCTCTCCGGTGTTCACACTCATATCGGCCGCTATCACATCCTCCAGGGCATCGATCTCGCTGTCGCGCAGGGGCAGACCACGATGCTGCTCGGCCGCAACGGCGCCGGCAAGACCACGACGTTGCGCACCATCATGGGCCTCTGGCAGGCCTCCTCCGGCGAGATCAGCCTCGCCGGCGAGCGCATCGAGAGCCGTGCGACGCCCGACATCGCGCGGCTCGGCGTCGGCTACGTGCCGGAGAGCATGGCGGTGTTCTCCGACCTCACGGTGAAGGAAAATCTGGTGCTGGCGGCGCGCGACGGACCACTCGACGACGCCCAGCTGGACTGGATTTTTGGCTTCTTCCCCGCGCTGCGCCGGTTCTGGCTGTCGCGCGCGGGAAGTCTCTCGGGCGGACAGAAGCAGATGCTGTCGATTGCCCGCGCCATCATCGAACCCCGCAAGCTCCTGCTGATCGACGAGCCGACCAAGGGGTTGGCGCCGGCGATCGTGATGGCGCTGATCGAGTGCCTGAAGGAGATCAAGCGCAAGGGCGCCACGATCCTGATGGTCGAGCAGAATTTCTTTGCCGCCCGCGAGCTCGGCGACAACGTGCTGGTGATGGACAACGGCACCATCGTTCATCGCGGCGAGATGGCGGCCTTGGCCTCAGACGTGCCGCTGCAGGAGCGGCTGCTCGGCCTGAGCCTGGAGACGCATCAATGACCGAGCTCGCCGCAACCGATCCGCTGCCGAAGCCGAAGCGCGACATCGCGCCGATCCTGCTGCCGATCGCGGTCGCCCTGGTGATGATCCCGCTGATCGGCTCGCCCAGCACCTGGCTGACGCTGACGGCCGCGAGCCTCGCGATGGGCATGATGATCTTCATCATGGCCTCCGGCCTGACGCTCGTGTTCGGCCTGATGGACGTGCTCAATTTCGGCCATGGCGCCTTCATCGCGGTCGGGGCCTATGTCGCGACCCTGGTGCTGGCGCCGTTCGCCGCTTCCCTCCAGGCGGATTCGCTGTGGACTAACCTCGCGGTGCTGGCGCCGGCGGCACTGCTGTCGATGGCGGTATCCGGCGCGCTCGGGCTGGTTGTCGAGCGGGTGCTGATCCTGCCCGTCTACGGTCAGCATCTGAAGCAGATCCTGATGACGACGGGCGGCCTGATCGTCGCCGAGCAGACGCTCTATGCGGTGTGGGGGCCGCAGATCATCCCGACGCCGCTGCCGACGTCGCTGCGCGGCTCCTTCATCCTCGGCGACGTCGCGATCGCGAAATACCGCGTGCTGGCGACGCTGATCGGCCTCGCCGTCTTCATCGCGATCCAGCTCGTGCTCAACCGAACCAAGCTTGGCCTTCTGATCCGCGCCGGCGTCGAGAACCGCGAGATGGTCGAGGCGCTCGGCTATCGCATTCGCCGTCTGTTCCTCGGCGTGTTCATGACGGGATCGGCGCTCGCCGGCCTCGGCGGCGTGATGTGGGCGCTGTATCGCGAGCAAGTCCACGCCTCCATGAGCGACGACCTCACCGTCCTGATCTTCATCGTCGTCATCATCGGCGGCCTCGGCTCGATCGGCGGCTGCTTCATCGGCGCGATCCTGGTGGCGATGATTGCCAATTACGGCGGCTTCCTGGTGCCTAAGCTCGCCCTCGTCTCCAATATCCTGCTGATGGTCGCCATTCTGATGTGGCGGCCGCGCGGCCTCTATGCGGTGACCAGCCGATGATGATCCTGTCAGGCGATCCGCCGCGCAGCCGCGTGCTCACGCTCGTTCTCGTCCTCATCATCCTGGCGCTGGTGGCGACGCCGTTCCTGTCTCCCGGGGCGAAGGCGCTGAACGTCGCGGCCAAGATCTGCGTCTTCGCCGCGCTGGTCGCCTCCTACGACCTCCTGCTCGGCTATACCGGCTCGGTGTCATTCGCACACACCATGTTCTACGGGATCGGCAGCTACGCGATCGCGATCGCGCTGTACGGGATGGGCCCGAATTGGGGCGCGGTCGCAACCGGCATCGTGGTCGGCCTGCCGCTTGCCGCGCTGCTTGCGCTTGCGATCGGACTGTTCTCGCTGCGGGTTGCCGCGATCTTCTTTGCCATGATCACGCTCGCGGTCGCATCCGCCTTCCAGGTGCTGGCCTCGCAGCTGTCCTGGCTGACCGGCGGCGAAGACGGGCGCAGCTTTCAGCTGCCCGAGCTGCTCAGGCCCGGCACGGTGCTGATCTCGAAGAACGTGCTGGGATTCGAGGTCAACGGCCGCCTCCTGACCTACTATCTGGTGTTCGCCGTCTCGGCCCTGATGATCCTCGCTTTGCTGCGGGTGGTGAACTCGCCGTTCGGGCGCGTGCTGCAGGCGATCCGCGAAAACCGCTTCCGCGCCGAGGCGCTCGGCTTCCGCACCGTTTTCCACCTGAGCTACGCCAACTGCATCGCCGCACTGGTCGCCGCCGGCGCCGGCATTCTCAATGCACTGTGGCTGCGCTATGCCGGTCCCGATACCTCGCTCAGCTTCTCGATCATGCTGGACATCCTGCTGATGGTCGTGATCGGCGGCATGGGCACGATCTACGGCGCGATCATCGGCGCCACCATCTTCATCCTCGCCCAGAACTATCTGCAGGCGCTGATGGGCGTCGCCTCCAAGGCGGCCTCGGAAGCCGGCCTGCCACTGCTGCCGGGGCTGTTGCATCCAGACCGCTGGCTGCTGTGGCTCGGGCTGCTTTTCATCGCCAGCGTCTACTTCTTTCCGACCGGCGTGGTCGGACGGCTGCGCAATCTCGGCGGCGACAAGAGCGCGAGCGGATCGCATTAACGCGTGATTCATGATGCAGCGCGGCGGCTCGCTCGGCGCAACCGTATTCGTGCAACGAGATTAACCCCCAGGTAACTGGCTTTCCTAAGCTTTACGCCATTTGTGCGGTGTATTCCTGTCCTTCCAGGGGGAGGGAATGCGCCAGGTCTTTGCAGAGATTGCGTCACGAATGTTCCTAGCCGCGAAGCACGGCTGGGAGGCAGCCATCCGGCGCGGACCGGTGCTGTGGCTTACTTTGTGCGGCGTGTTGCTGGTCGCCGGGATCTTCGCGGTGACCGCCATGGCCGTCGGCGAATTTCGCGAACGTACCCTGACCAACCGCGAGCGCGAGCTGGAAAACACGGTGCAGCTGATCGCGCGGCACTTCGATCAACAATTCGAAGATGCGGACGTCGTCGCCGCCGATGTGATCGGGCAGATGAATCTGCCGGAGATCAGTTCCGCCACGGCTTTCCGCGAGCGCATGTCCGGACCCGCGACGAACCAGATGCTGCGGAGCAAGATCAGCTCGGTGTCTTATCTCGGCGACATCGCGATCTACGATGCCGACGGCGAGCTGATCAACTGGTCGCGAGCCCAGCCGCTGCCCAAGATCAACATCTCCTCGCGCGCCTACTTCCAGACCTTCAAATCCGATCCGATGGCCGAACCGGTGATTCTGGAGTCGGTCCGCAGTTTCATCATCGGCAAATGGACCACGATTGTCGCACGTCGGCTGAGCGGCGTGGACGGCAGCTTCCTCGGCACGATGGTCCGCCGGATCGATCCGGACAGCTACCAGAACTATTTCGCATCCGTTGCGCTTGCGGAGGGCACGGCGATCTCGCTGTTCGACCGCAATGGCAAGATGCTGTCGCGCTACCCGCATGTCGAAGAGCTGATCGGCAGGGACTTCAAGGACGCGCCGCTGATGCGCAAGATGCTGGCCGAAGGTGGCCGGCACACCCTGCGCGTCAGGGGCCCGATCGACGGCGACGAGCGCCTCGGCTCCGGCGCCTCGCTTTCGCATTTCCCGCTGGTCATCGTCGCGACCAACACCACGAGCGCGGCGCTGGCCGACTGGCGGCAGCAGACCGGTTTCATGGTCACCACCGCCGCGCTTTCGGCGACCGTGATTGCGCTGATCCTGTTCCTGATCGTTCGCCAGATCAGCCGTCAGAATCGGGAGGCGCAGCAGCGGCTGGAAGCGGAGCGAGGGCGGCTCGACACCGCCTTGAACAACATGTCGCAAGGGTTGATCCTGTACGATGCAGCCGGATACATCGTCACCTGCAACCGCCGCTACGCCGACATGTTCGGCCTCTCCCACGACGTCATCAAGCCCGGCTGTCACATCCGCGAGGCGATGTATCATCGCAAGGAGCGCGGCGCGTTCGAAGGCGATGTCGAGGCATTTTGCGCCGACGTCATGAGGATCGTCGCGGAGGGCACGGTCTCCACCAGAAGCCATCACTTGCCGAGCGGCCGCGCTTTCCAGGTCATCAACACCCCACTCGCGCAGGGCGGATGGGTGGCCACGATCGAAGACATCACCGAACGCCGCAATCTGGAGCAGGAACGCGACCGCAACTACATGTTCCTGCGCGAGATCATCGACCACATCCCATCGCAGATCACGGTGAAGGATGCTCAAACGCGGCAATATCTGCTGGTCAACCGGACCGCGGAAGAGCAATTCGGCCAATCGAGTGAAAACATCGTTGGCAAGACTCCCTTCGACATTTACCCGGATGCCTCCGCCAGAGTCGTCACCGACGACGACAGCAAGGCGCTGCAGATGACCGAGGGATTGTTCAAAGACGAACATGCCTGGCAGAGCCAGGCCAAGGGAATGCGCTACATCACCTCGACCCGGATCGGGATCCGCGACAATTCCGGCGAGCCGCGTTACCTCATCAACGTGGTCGAGGACGTCACCGAACGACGGCGCGCCGACGAGAAGATCGCGCATATGGCGCATTACGATGCGCTCACCGACCTGCCCAACCGGACGCTATTCCGCGAGCAGATCGAGCGCGAACTTGAGAAGGTCGGCGGCGGCAGTCAGTTCGCGCTGCTCTATATCGACGTCGACGAGTTCAAGGGCATCAACGATTCGCTCGGCCATCACGTCGGCGACGAGCTGTTGAAGGGAATCGCCGCCCGCATCCGCGGCTGCCTCGGACAGGACGACCTGATCGCGCGGCTCGGCGGCGACGAATTCGCGGTGATCCAGACCGGCATCAAGTCGTCCGCCGACGTGGTGTCATTCGTGACGCGGATCTTCGAGGCGATCCGCCGGCCCTATCACTGCTTCGGCCATCAGCTCTCCACCGACGCCAGCATCGGCATCGCGATGGCGCCGCAGGACGGCACCGATCTCGACCAGCTCATCAAGAATGCCGATCTCGCGATGTACGGCGCCAAGGCCGGAGGACGCCGCGCTCACCGCTTCTTCGAGCCGGAGATGGATGCGAGCGCCAAGGCGCGCCTGAGCCTGGAGCAGGATCTGCGGCAGGCCCTGGTGAACGGCGGTTTCGAGATCCACTATCAGCCGCTGGTCGACTTGCGCACCAATGAGGTCACAGGCTGCGAGGCGCTGCTGCGCTGGCGGCATCCCGAGCGCGGCATGGTGTCGCCGGCGGAGTTCATTCCGATTGCCGAGGACACCGGCCTGATCAACGAGCTCGGCGACTGGGTGCTGCGCATGGCCTGCAACGAGGCCGCGACCTGGCCGGCGCATGTGCGTGTCGCGGTCAACGTCTCGCCGGTGCAGCTCAAATGCGACACGCTGGCACTGCGGATCGCCGGCGCGCTCGTCGCTTCCGGACTTGCCCCCTCCCGGCTCGAGCTCGAGATCACCGAGGCCGTGCTGATCCGCGACGACGAGGCGGCGCTCTCGATCCTGCACCAGCTCCGCGCCATCGGCGTGCGCATCGCGCTCGACGATTTCGGCACCGGCTACTCCTCGCTCAGCTATCTGAAGCGCTTTCCGTTCGACAAGATCAAGATCGACCGCTGTTTCGTCGCTGATATCGCCGAGACGAGCGGCGCGCCCGTGATCGTGCAGGCGGTGGTGAACATCGCCGCCGCCAGCGACATGACCACGGTCGCGGAGGGCGTCGAGACCGAGGCGCAGCGCGAGATGCTGCGTGCGCTCGGCTGCACGGAGATGCAGGGTTATCTCTTCAGCAGACCGAAGCCGGCCAGCGAAGTGCGAAAGCTGTTCGGTTCGAGCCATGCCTTGCCGGTGGCGGCGGTGGCCTGAGATGGCGAAGCCGGGGAAAACGCCAGCCAAGACGGTCGACGTTGCGGATTCCTATGCCGTGCGGCTGATGCAGCATCTGGTGGTGCCGACCTTCGTGATCGACCCCAAGCGCCGCGTCGTGATCTGGAACAGGGCCTGCGAGCGGCTGACCGGTGTCGCCGCCTCCGAGGTGATCGGCACCAATAAGCACTGGCAGGCCTTCTACGAGACCAGGCGCCCTTGCCTCGCTGACCTCGTCGCGCTCGACCGCCCGGAACAGCTGCCGGCGTTCTATTCGGAATATGCCGCGCGCGGTCATAACGGGCTCGGCTTCAGCGCCGAAAACTGGTGCGTGATGCCGAAGCTCGGCAGCCAGCTCTATCTCGCCATCGACGCCGGCCCCATTCACGACGAGGCCGGCCATCTGATCGCGGTGGTGGAGACTTTGCGCGACCTTGCCGACCAGAAGCGCGCCGAGATGGCCCTGAAGGAGCTTGCCACCAAGGACGGGCTGACCGGCCTGTCGAACGGCCGCGCGTTCGACCAGATGCTGATGAGTGAATGGGCCCGCGCCCAGCGGACGCAGAAGCCCATGGCGCTGCTGTTCGTCGATGTCGATCATTTCAAGCTGTTCAACGACCGCCACGGCCACCAGAGCGGCGACGAATGCCTGCGCGCGGTCGCGTCCGTCGTCAGCCGGTATGCCGTGCGCCCGCCGATCTCGCCAGCCGTTATGGCGGCGAGGAATTCGCGCTGATCCTGCCGGACATGGGTTGCGATGCCGCCTGCGCCATCGCCGACGAAATCCGCTGCGCGGTGATGGCCTTGCGGGTCACCCACGGCGCCATCGGTGCCGGCGAGCACGTCACCCTGAGTGTCGGCGTCGCCAGCCACATTCCGGACGAAACCGACGACAGCCCCCAACGGCTGCTGGGCGCGGCCGACCAGGCGCTCTATGCGGCCAAACGGCTCGGCCGCAACCGCGTCATGTGCTCCGAACGGCTGCTCGCCGAGTTCGCCAAGCTCGGGCGGGACGGCGTGCCGGTTCCTGACCGCGCGACTCGTAAATCAGCCTAGCCCAAATCAGCCTGGACGAAGCCGGCGGAAGCGGTTGCCCACCCTCCGCCAATCGGCTAAATGAACCTCGACTAGCACCCGTAGCTCAGCTGGATAGAGCGTTGCCCTCCGAAGCTGGCTTGCAGATTGACCGAATCCCTTAAAAACTAAGCTTTCCCAACGCTCGGGCGGCTCTTTTTCGCTTCATAGGCACAGCCGGGCCACGTTCTGCTGTGCTGGAGCTGCTATCCTTCACTCGCCCGGAGCGGCTTCGAATCCCATGAAAACTATGCGAAGCTTGAGCCTCCAAGACTCGGACTCCTCGCGCTAGCTTACCGGAAATGGACCGAACAAGCCTAGATGATGCGCTAATGCGATAGGCGGCGTTCGAACACGTTCGAAGGCTTATTGAGACGCACGACCAGCTGACCGCAGCAGAACTAAAGCCCGGCTTTGTCTTCGGCGGGCAGCGCATCCCGCTAGTCAATCCGCAGCGCGGCATCTTCAAGCCCCAGCAAATGCGGTTCTTGCTGTCGATAAAACCGTGTTTCCGAACGCGGGCGGGAAGATCTGGTATGACGACCAGAGAGAGGTTCATCGTCAGATATTCGACGGCGATGAGACGATTGACTACGCTTTCATGGGTCAAAACCCCGATGCCGCCGATAATCGCTGGCTACGCGAGGCATACGAGAACAACGTAGCGATAATCTATTTTCTCGGGATAGCCCCTGGCCGTTACCAAGCTTTCTTTCCAACTTTCATAGCCGGTTGGGACCGAGAAACGCTCAAAGCGCGAGTTACCTTTGGGATTGCGCCAGCCACTCTGGACCCTCCAGCGGATAGACTAGAGCGGCGATATGCGGTGCGCATGGTCAAACAGCGCCTGCATCAGGCAACTTTCAGAGAGGCTGTGATCACCGCCTACGACGGGCGCTGCGCGCTGTCGGGCCTCCCTGAGCCCTTGCTGCTCGACGCTGCGCATATCATTGCGGATGGGCATGAGCTCCTAGGCCAACCCCTAGTAACAAATGGCATCCCATTATCAAAAATTCACCACGCAGCCTTTGATGCACATCTTATCGGAATTGATCCTGACTTTCGTATGCATGTCTCAGGTCGATTGCTTAGCCAAAATGACGGCCCAATGTTGGACGCACTGAAAGCGCTCAATGGCTTAAAGATCAGACTGCCTCAGAGACCCCAAGACCAACCTGATCGCGACCGATTGGCGCAACGCTTTGCCCTCTTCCGGCGAGCTGCGTGACGGCTCGGATTCTCAGCCCCTGCGCGGAAATCGAATACATCACTCCATGAGATCGCCCGCTGTCCTCACAAATCGCTCGCTTTCCGCCTGCGAAGAAGGGTCGTGAGTTCGTTTACTCGTCCTTTGATGTCGTTGAGCTCGAGAGCGAGAAGCAGCTCGGGGCGACCAGCCATCGTAAGGACTGCGCCAAAAACCGGATCGCAGTGCTTCATAAGATTTACGAGGTGGTCTCCGCTCGGGCCGTAGTTTCCTGCAAACCAATTTTTGACGGTTCGCTCATTGGCACCTGTCCATGATGCCACAATCTTCACATGCGCAGTAGTCTGCCCGAGGGCATCGTTGAGAGCAGATGCCACGTTGGCGGCAAAGATCTGCGATTCTACCCGGCGACCGCTCTGCTCTGCCACTGATCCAGGTGGAAACAACTTGCCCTTTTTTGGAAACGACATTCCGCTCCCCTGCTCTATGATCAAATCAAGCTGCTAGGCGATAGCAGAAAGTAAGCTATTTGATGAAGGTGGCGTTTGAAAACACCAAGTGGCCGCTCCTTCCGAAATAACCAAATGTTGGTTGGCGAGCAGCTCGCAGCAGCGTATGTCCGCATGTCAACGGACCACCAAAAGTATTCGACCGAGAACCAGCTCGAAGTCATCCGTCGTTACGCCGAGCAACGTGGATTCCACGTATCTGAAGTTTTCGAAGATTCGGGCCGGAGCGGCTTGACAGTTGATGGTCGCGAAGGCCTTCAACTATTGATGCGAAAGGTTCAGAACGGCTCTGCGGGTTTCACGGCTATATTGGTCTATGACGTGAGCCGCTGGGGGCGCTTCCAAGACGCGGACGAAGGCGCTTACTACGAATATGTTTGTTCCCGAGCCGGGATACGAGTTCACTATTGCGGAGAGCAGTTTGATAACGACGGCAGTATTGGCTCAGTCCTGCTGAAGAGCGTCAAACGCGTCATGGCCGGCGAGTATAGTCGGGAGCTGTCCGTCAAAGTCTTTGCTGGCCAATGCCGTTTAATCGAGCTCGGGTTCAGGCAAGGCGGGCCCGCAGGCTATGGTCTCAGGCGCCAGCTTGTTGATGAGAGCAGGACGCCCAAAGGAGAGCTCGGCCGCGGTGATCGGAAGAGCCTTCAGACCGACCGAGTGGTGCTTACGTTAGGTCCAGACGAAGAAGTCCAGCAGGTTCATGAAATCTACTCAATGTTCATCGAGCACGGTTTGCCAGAGAAGGAGATTGCGTCAAGGCTGAACGGTCGGGGGTTGATCACCGATCGCGGGACTCCCTGGACGCGATCCTCGGTTCATCAGATCTTGACGAACGAGAAATACGTCGGAAACAACGTCTTTAATCGTGTCTCGTTCAAGCTAAAGCAGAAGAGAGTAAAAAACAGCCCGGATACTTGGGTGCGCGCCGACGCTGCATATCCAGCACTGGTGTCTCGCGCCGTCTTTGACCGAGCTCGGGCCATAATTGACGCGCGAAGCTCTCATTACTCAGACGAAGAGCTCCTTACACTCCTTCAGGCCGCGCTCAAGGATGAAGGTTACCTATCGGGAATCATCATAGATGAACGTGATGACATGCCATCCTCTAGCGTGTATCGGCGGCGGTTCGGAAGTTTGATCCGTGCGTATGGCTTGATCGGATACGCACCGGACCGAGACTACTCCTACATAGAAACCAACCGTGCTATTCGGGAGGCTCACCCCCGTATTCTAAACGAGGTGATTGCTGGTTTCGAGTTCTCGGGCGGCAAAGTCGAGCGCAATGACGACAATCAGTTACTGAATATCAACTATGAGTTCAGTGCAGCACTCGTGATTGCCCGCGCGTCGCCCTGCGGAGCGGGATTCCGCTGGCACATACGTCTCGATACTGGGCTTCTTCCCGACCTCACAATTGCGGTCCGCCTGGATACTACCAACACTGAAGCTCTCGACTATTACGTTTTTCCGCGCATCGACTGCACGATACCGCGTATGGGATTGAGCCAAGACAATCCACTGGCGTTAGATGCATATCGGTTCGAAACATTGGACTTTGTGTATTCCTTGGCCCGTCGCTGTTCTTTCGGAGAAGCGGCATGAATGATTTCGAGAGCAAAGGAGAGATCGTCAAGAGAGAATTGCAAGTGATTCCGATAGACCAGATTCGCATACTCAATCCGCGAGCGAGAAGTCAACGAAACTTCCGCGACATAGTTTCGAGCATCGCGCAGGTCGGCTTGAAGCGGCCGATCACCGTCAGTCCTCGACGGTCCGAGGGGGACAGCTTCAGTTTCGACTTGGTCTGCGGCCAAGGCCGAATAGAAGCCTTTACACAGCTAGGCCAAACAGAAATCCCGGCCATAATTGTCCATGCTGAAGAGAGCGACTGCCTGGTGATGAGCTTGGTCGAGAACTGTGCTCGCCGTCATCATCGCGCGATTGACCTACTTGAAGACATCAACACGCTTCGTAAGCGCGGCTACGGCGACCGAGAGATTGCGGACAAGATTGGAGTTACCGTTGATTACATCAGAATGATCAGCACTCTGTTGGCCAACGGCGAAGAGCGCCTGGTAAACGCTGTAGAGATGGGCATTATTCCTATCAATATGGCGATCGAAATCGCCAAGTCCGACGACGATGATGTGCAACGCGCCCTGACCCAAGCCTATTCCGAAAAAAAGCTACGGGGACGAAAGCTCGTTGCAGTGCGTCGGCTGCTTGATCAACGCCGAAGGCGCGGCAAGCACTTGCATTCGCAAAGCTATGGCCGGCGGGACGCGGCGAAACGGCCTCTGACAACCGAAGCTATGATCCGGGTATACAGACGAGAAGCTGATCGGCAACGGCTTCTGATAAAAAAGGCTGAGGTGACGCAAAGCCGACTTTTGTTTGTAGTAGAGGCCATTCGAGCGCTTCGCGAAGATAAGGATTTCGTCCGGCTACTCCACACTGAAGAGCTGGCGTCTATGCCTGCATTCTTAGAAGAGAGACTAGCCGCAAGGACAACCCCATGAATCGATATGTCAGCGTTGACGCTCTCAAGGCCGTTGCCCAAGCTTTCTGTTCTGACACCCAGGTCCTAGCCATCAGCTGCATTCTTCCAGTCCGCGCGATTGGAAAGACGATTAAAGCTAGCCACAAGTATCATCAAATAGCCTGTTCCATCGCGGAGATCGGGCTCGTTGAACCACCGGTCGTGTGCCGAGATAGGCTGAATCCAAGTATCTTTCTACTCCTAGATGGACATCTTCGCATTGAAGTCCTGAAGGACTTAGGTCGTCAGGAGGTTGAGTGCCTGATTTCTACCGATGATGAGGCCTTTACCTATAATAAGCGGGTGAGCCGCCTATCGGCCATTCAAGAGCAAAGGATGATCGCAAAAGCAATCGAGCGCAACGTTCCGAAGGAAAAGATCGCAAAAGCGCTGGACATCAACATTCGCAGCCTGATTCGGAAGGCAACATTGGTTGAGGGGATATGCGAAGAGGTTGTGAATCTTCTTAAAGACAAGATGTGTCCGATGGCTGTTTTTGATGTGCTCCGAAAGATGATACCCATTCGACAGATTGAGGCCGCCGAACTTCTGATCAACGCGAACAATTTTTCCGTCGGCTACGCTTCGGCAATCCTCGCAGGAACTGCTCAAACCCAGCTTGTGAACCCATCCGCACCCAAACGAATAAGAGGAATGACTGCAGAGGCACTCGCTCGCATGGAAACTGAGCTTACAAAACTGCAGCAAGCAATAACTTCTATACAAGATTCATACGGTCAAGACCATCTGCATCTTACGGTTGTAAAGGCCTATTTAGCCAAGCTGGTCGGAAATGCGAAGGTGACAAGATACTTGGAGAAGAAACAGCCTGAGTTCTTGGGAGAGTTCCGGAACGTAGTGCAAATGACTTCTACACTGGCATCCGATTGATGCTGAAGGGGACCCGGACCCGAAAGCGCGGGGACCACAGGAGAAGCCGCACCAGGGGCGGATCAATCGTGGTGGTGGGGATGGCGGCGGACCCGCTCGGAGCCCATCAGGCCAGCGAGCTTTCGTGGGCTAAATCGACCAAGTTCGGGGTGTCGGCATCGCCATAGAAGCAGGCACTCCGATTGGCCGAACCGAATGGGCCGTGGCTCTGACAGTGCAACGATCTACTGTCGAAATAAAGCGGTGAGATTGCAAGCATCCAGGAGCGGGTCCAAATCAAACCGCTGGTTTTGGATCGTATGATTGACAATCAGACGTTTTGGGCTGTTGATAGGCGGCATCACATTGCTTTTTGGGAGGAACGACATGGGCCTCACCAGCTATAACTATAAAATTGATGTTCCGCCCGCATCGGCGTCCGGTCGAGCCATTGTCGGTGCCATCGAATTCGCACTAGGGGCTTGGGCACAGGTCGCGCCGATTCAGTTTAAGTTGGTGAACGACAGTCCGGACCTTCGATTTCGCTTCGACGGGCTTATAACTAATTCGGACAACACGACGCTGAATATCCTCACCGGGGTCGTTCCGCCTGGGGTCAGTCCACCGATCGGTTTGACTAAAAATAAGCAGATCACATTCAACCCGAACGTGCTTTGGGTCAATTCACCTTCGCCGCTCCCGGGGTTCACCGATATGGGCTCCACCGCATTGCACGAGGTGGGTCATTATCTCGGGTTGAAACATTCCACCAACCTCGAATCAGCGATGTATCCCGTTAATCAGGGGGTTCGAAGTCTCTCCGCGGATGATATCGAGCGTATACAGGCGCTGAAGGGCGCCCCGCCTATACCGGTGCCTGGGTGGTTTGGAAACTCGACCAGCGGTGCCGATGTGGTGGTCGTCGATCTAAGTCGCTCAGGCACAACGTTAGATGTCATTGTCGGGCAGATTGACAATCCCGACGGGGCCGACACTGCTTATTACCGCGTCGGATACGATATAGACGCCAACGGAAATCCCCGCGGTGGATGGAGTCCCCCTATCGCCATGGGCGGTCCACTTGGCAACGATAGTCAAGGATTGGGCCTTGCCACCGGCTTTATTCACGGGCTCCTTCCGGACGGACGCTCATCGCTGGATATGGTGATGATGTGGATGGACGACCCGTCGGGCGAAAACCAGCTGCTTTATCGAGTGGGCTTTAATCTCGGAGAGGACGGGCTGACGCCAACGTGGACAGGCAACTTTCCCGTGCCGGGTCATTTCGGAAACACGACTGAGGAGGTTGCCTGCGCTCTATTCGACGTTAACGGTAGCGGCGGCGCCGATCTGATTGTCGCCTGGATTGACAACCCTGATGGTGAAAACACCATCTATTATAAGATTGGCTACGACATCGCGGCGGATGGTTCAGTTGCGGTTTGGTCCGACCAAATGTCCGTGCCACACCCAGTAGGCTTCTCAAGCAGCGGTCTCGGAATTAGCGTCGTGGACACGCGGGGTAACGGTCGCCCGGACATGCTGGTGTTCTGGATCGACAATCCGGATGGAGCAAACAATGCATTTGTTCGGATTGGCGAAGATCTTGATCGCGATGGCGTCCCCATTACTGGGTGGGGCACGCCGCACAGCATCCCTGGAAGCTGGGGCAATGAAACCGGTGGGGCCGGCGCAGCCTTCGCGAACATTAGAGGAACACTTCGACCAGATGTCATAGTGCTGACGCTGGACGCGCCAGACGGACCTGATGCCGCCTACATCAGAGTGCTATCGCCGCCAATGCCGACCTGGAATGTTGTGCGGCCGGTGCCGAACGGGACGGGAGTAGTGAAAATCGCCGCGGCGGCTCTGTCCGAGGCAGCGATCGTGCTGGCCAGCCGCGGAGTTCCTGGACCAGCTAATGCGCCGCTGCAGATCAGCGTCTGGGACCAGACTGACCTGGACGAGAACAAGGGCAGCGACATTCTTGAGTTTGTGGGCCCGAAGCCGGCGAACGATGCGCGCGTCGATTCAAATGTCGCCGTTTCAGCCAGAAGCACCAGCACCGCGAATGTTTTCTATGTCGGTTTCGACAATTTTATCCGAAGCGGTTTTTCGACCACAATCGCGCAATCAGGCACACTTCCTACAGGACCGCTCTGGCTTTTGCCAGGTTTTCGCCCGCCTGTGGGGAATCCTGTGCGTCCAGCAAATTCGGCGGCGATGCCGCCGGTAACTTCATCGCCCCTAATTGCATCGTCGCTCAACGACCAGCATGTCGCGGTGTTTTTCGCGGGTAAAGAAGACGACCTAGAGATTGTCGCCTCAAATGGGGCGGTTGGCTGGGTCGCTGCTAACACGCGTGCCAATTGGCAGCGGCCGATTGTGGCCATAGCAGCAGTGCCTCGTGCAGGTCGCATCTTCATAATCGTGGTTGATGGTGCGGGCGCGTTTTGGGAATTATCCGTTGATGACCAAGTTGGGTTTCAGCCACCCCAAAGAATAATTCCTGCTGGAATTGCCGATGGCGCGGTCGCTCTCGTCTCGCGCAACAATGAACAACTAGACGTATTCTGGATCGATAAGGTCAGTCGCTCTCCGATGTCCAGTTTCTGGAATACCGCGACAGGGCTTTGGTCGGCACCCTTTGCCATCGCTGCTGGGCGCACTGCTCGTTCAGGTTCTGCATTGGCCGCTCCGAACTCATGGAACGAACGTCTCCAGGTTTTTTGGCAGGAGGCGGACAGCTCTGTATGGACGACCTGGTGGGCTCCTCGGCCCGATGCGGTGCCCGCCACCTGGAGCACGCCTTCAATTGCGGTCGCAGCCGGAGTCGCAGCAGCCGGATCCGACCTAATTGCAGTTTCGCGAAAAGCCGAGCACGTTAGGCTATTTTTCGTCGACAGCACCAGCACGTTGCAGAACGTTCATTGGGGCGAAAACCCTTAGTTCATTGCGGCCAGTAGCCTAAAGGCAAAAATGCTGGCGCGCTTACGCGGATCTACGAGGCGCATCAGGAAACTGACCCCGAACGCATGAAGCCGCTTTAAGTAGGCCAAAGCGAACCTAGCCTTAGCAACCTTACAATCGGCAGCGTTAATGGCCGGCAAAAGCAACTTCGACTCATGGTTCTTCGCGGCCGGGCCTTGCCTTGAACACCGCCTTCATAGACGCAAGGATCATGACAACCTTGATCGATGACGGTCGTCTCCGCCCGCGCGCGCTAACAGGATGCTACTTCGTCTGCTAGCAATCGCCGCCAAGCGTTCCTCCTCAAGAAACTCAAGTCGCGTGGCCCGATGCCCTTGCGCCCCAGCGTCACAGGCTTATGTAAGAAGCGGCTAGCACTCGCCCATTGCGATTGCCAATCCAGAAATAACCACAAAAAGCTAAGGAGGACAGCATGAAATTCCGTCCGCTTCACGACCGCGTCGTAGTCAAACGCATTAATGCCGAAGACAAAACCGCCGGCGGCATCATCATTCCGGATACCGCCAAGGAAAAACCCTCGCAGGGCGAGATCACGGCGGTCGGCCCAGGCGGCCGCGATGAGGCCGGCAAGCTAATTCCGATCGATCTCAAAGTCGGCGACCGTGTGCTCTTCGGCAAATGGTCGGGCAACGAGGTCAAGATCGAGGGCGAGGAGCTCTTGATCATGAAGGAGAGCGACATCATGGGCGTTCTCACCGATCTGCCTGTCGCCAAGAAGAAGGCCGCATAGCGCCTAATCCTTCCATTATTTCAAGGACCACATCATGGCTAGCAAAGAAGTTAAGTTCGGCGTTGATGCGCGGGACAAGATGCTGCGCGGCGTCGACATTCTCAACAACGCCGTCAAGGTGACGCTCGGCCCCAAGGGCCGCAACGTCGTGCTCGACAAGTCGTTCGGCGCTCCCCGCATCACCAAGGACGGCGTCACCGTCGCCAAGGAAATCGAGCTTGAGGACAAGTTCGAGAACATGGGCGCGCAGATGGTGCGCGAAGTGGCCTCCAAGGCGGCGGACGCTGCCGGCGACGGCACCACCACCGCGACCGTATTGGCTGCCGCCATCATTAGGGAAGGTGCCAAGTCCGTTGCCGCTGGCATGAACCCGATGGATCTGAAGCGCGGTATCGACCTGGCTGTGGACGCCGTGGTCGCTGATCTCGTCAAGAACTCCAAGAAAGTCACCTCGAACGAGGAAATCGCCCAGGTCGGAACCATCTCCGCCAACGGCGATGCCGAAATCGGCAAGTTCCTCTCCGACGCCATGAAGAAGGTCGGCAACGAGGGCGTCATCACGGTTGAGGAAGCAAAATCGCTCGAGACCGAACTCGAGGTTGTCGAGGGCATGCAGTTCGACCGCGGCTACATCTCGCCTTACTTCGTCACCAACGCCGACAAGATGCGCGTTGAAATGGAAGATGCTTACGTCCTCATCAACGAAAAGAAGCTATCTCAGTTGAATGAGTTGCTTCCCTTGTTGGAAGCCGTGGTGCAGAGCGGCAAACCGCTAGTGATTATCGCCGAAGACGTCGAAGGCGAAGCCCTTGCCACCCTGGTCGTCAACCGTCTTCGCGGCGGCCTGAAGGTCGCGGCCGTCAAGGCTCCGGGCTTCGGCGATCGCCGCAAGGCCATGCTGCAGGACATCGCGGTTCTGACCGGTGGTCAGGCGATCTCGGAAGATCTCGGTATCAAGATGGAGAATGTCACGCTCGCCATGCTCGGTCGCGCCAAGAAGGTGATGATCGACAAGGAAAACACCACCATCGTCAGCGGGGCCGGCAAGAAGGCCGACATCGAGGCGCGCGTTTCGCAGATCAAGGCGCAGATCGAGGAAACCACCTCGGACTACGACCGTGAGAAGCTCCAGGAGCGTCTGGCCAAGCTCGCCGGCGGCGTCGCGGTGATCCGCGTCGGCGGCGCGACTGAAACCGAAGTGAAGGAGCGCAAGGATCGCGTGGATG
>NZ_JADPJQ010000027.1:0-2072 GCF_023073515.1 Bradyrhizobium sp. 17
CCGGTAAGCTCAATCAGATCATCTTTGCCGGCTATACCCACGATGCGGCTGAGGAGCTTGCTGCGCAACTTTTGAAGCTCGCACCCCGTAGTCTCGACTATGTCTTCTTCTCCGACAGCGGCTCTACCAGTGTCGAAGTCGCCTTGAAGATGGCGCTCGGGTATTGGCATAATATCGGTCAGCAGCGAAGACGCATTGTCGTAATGCAACACTCCTATCACGGCGATACGGTTGGGGCGATGTCCGTTGGTGCCAGAGGCGTGTTCAACGCGGCGTACGGGCCGCTGCTATTCGACGTTACCTCGATCCCGTTTCCTGCGAGAGGTCGTGAGCAGGCCACACTCGCTGCGCTCGAGTCGGCATGCCGAAACGAGATGCCAGCCGCCTTTCTTGTGGAGCCTCTGATATTGGGGGTGGGCGGGATGCTGATGTACCCAGCCTGGGTGCTAACAGCGATGAAGCGGATCTGCGAGGCGTCGGACGTCCTGTTCATTGCCGACGAGGTCATGACGGGCTGGGGCCGCACCGGATCGCTATTTGCTTGCGAGCAGGGCAATGTCACGCCCGATATCGCTTGCTATTCGAAAGGTCTCACGGGAGGGGCGCTCCCACTCGCGGTTACGCTCTGCCGTGCGGACATTTTCGACGCGCATTATTCGAAAGATCGTATGCGTACGTTCTATCATTCGAGTTCATATACGGCGAATCCCGTAGCCTGTGCCGCTGCAAAAGCGAACCTGGATCTTTGGTGGTATCAGGACTCCCGCGAGCGCGCCACTTCGCTCGCCGCCATGCAAGAGCGGGCAATTGAGCCATTCCGCGCCGACGCGCGCTTTGAAAACGTTCGTCGTTCCGGGACCATCACAGCGCTTGATTTGAAAACGAGCGATGGCGGCTATTTGGCGGACATCGGTCCGAAGCTTCAGGCTTTCTTTAACGACCGAAATCTGCTGCTGCGCCCGCTCGGCAATACCATCTACGTGATGCCGCACTATTGCGTCACCGCGGCAGATCTCGACGAAATCTACGCTGGCATCAGCGATGCAGCCGATGCGCTGGCTTGAAGGCGCGCTTTTCGAGTTCGGACTCGCGCTCCTCCTCCGTAGCGATTCTCATCATCTCAGAAAGAAGGCCGAAAGACGGTCTCCGGTACAAAGCACGCTTGCGTTAATGAAGTCCGTGACTTCCTGGGAATTGACCAATGAAGCTTGGGAGTGACGGACCATGTCGCTGGCGCAAGGCGGCTTAATGACTCGCAGTTCCTGACGTCAGTCCGCATCCGATTTTCGATCTTTGCCGTCGCGGTCGCTCCCAGGATGGTCACGAAGCAGGACCAGTGCTGACCGCAGGTCGCCAATAGTAGAGGCGTTGAAATCCACCGAAGAAGCCGGAGATCCAACAGCATTTGGGCGCGATCACGGGACTTATTGGATTGATCGATTGTCCGAAGTGCTCCAATGTAACGCTGAAACCACGCAAATGTGAAGCCGAGACAACACTCTCATGTGATCGAGACTGTTCGTTGCGTACAATGTCTGGGGAGCAAAGGCGCAAGATCTGGCAAAGTCAGCGTGCCCCAGCCAGAACATGGGAAACGCCGCCGGGAGATATGATGTTGGACCGTGACGGTGACTTGATCGTTCAACTTCTACTTTACCTTAGTCTAGTGCTTATTGTTGCGTCTCTGATGGGCTTAAGCGCGGTGGGGATTGCAACTTGGTCGAGCGAATGACCGTCAGCAAGTATCAGTTCGCGGGCGAGCTGCGGCAGTTGATCGAGAAGCACATCGGCCCGTCGAGCACGTTCGAAGACTACGTCCTCATAATCGGGGAGCTGGAAGGGGCGAAGAACAGGCTGGAGCTGGAGTCCGAGAAGTTCTCGGACGAGGAGGTTGACGCCTGCGAATTATAGCGAGCACTTCGCACTGCACAGATCTGGTAGGCGGAGGTGGTCACGCACAATATGTCGATTGAGCAATTTGCGCCAGCAGCTCATCCTTCGGCGTGAGATGCTGCGCATTCTGAGCTCGGTGGACTGACCGCGAGCAATCATGATCGGGTTGAAGTGGCGGC
>NZ_JADPJQ010000120.1:0-51664 GCF_023073515.1 Bradyrhizobium sp. 17
AGGCCGACATCGTCGGGCTGTCCGGCCTGATCACACCCTCGCTCGACGAGATGGCGTTCTTCGCCGCAGAATTGCAGCGCGAAGGCCTCAAGCTGCCGCTCTTGATCGGCGGCGCCACCACGAGCCGCGTGCATACGGCGGTGAAGATCGACCCGAGCTATCGCGCAGGCCCCGTGGTGCATGTCAACGACGCCAGCCGCGCCGTCGGTGTTGCGTCGGCGCTGCTGTCGCCCGAGAGGCGCGAGGCCTATGCCGCGGAGGTGCGCGCCGAATACGCAAAGATCTCGGACGCCCATATGCGCGCCCAGGCCGACAAGAAGCGGCTGAAGCTGGCGACCGCCCGCGCCAACCGCGTGCCGGTCGACTTCACCGCGAACAAGCCGGTGAAGCCGACCTTCCTCGGCACCCGAAGCTTTGACGACTACGATCTCGCCGAGCTGGTGCCCTATATCGACTGGACCCCGTTCTTCCAGACCTGGGAGCTCGCCGGACGCTTCCCCGCCATCCTCGACGACGCCAAGGTCGGCGAAGTTGCGCGCTCGCTCTACGGCGACGCGCGCAAGATGCTCGACCTGATCGTCAAGGAGAAATGGTTCCGCGCGCGCGCCACCGTCGGCTTCTGGCCGGCCAATGCGCAGGGCGACGACATCGTGCTCTATGCCGACGAGAGCCGGACCAGCACGATCGCGACGCTGCACACGCTGCGCCAGCAGCTCGAGAAGCGCGAGGGCCGTTTCAACGCCGCGCTGTCCGACTTCGTCGCGCCCGCCACAACCGGCGTGCCCGACTATGTCGGCGGCTTCGTCGTCACCGCCGGCATCGGCGAGGATGTGGTCGCTGACCGTTTCAAGATGGCCAATGACGACTATTCCTCGATCCTGTGCAAGGCGCTGGCCGACCGCCTGGCCGAAGCGTTCGCCGAGCGCATGCATGCCCGCGTCCGCCGCGAATTCTGGGCCTATGCGCCGGACGAGACGCTCTCCCCCGACGAGTTGATCCTCGAAGAGTATCAGGGCATCCGTCCCGCCCCCGGCTATCCCGCGCAACCCGATCACACCGAGAAGGCCACGCTGTTCGAGCTGCTCGATGCCGAGAACACCGCCGGCGTGAAGCTGACCGAGAGCTATGCGATGTGGCCGGGCTCCTCCGTGTCGGGGCTCTATCTCGCCAATCCAGAGAGCTATTATTTCGGAGTCGGCAAGATCGAGCGCGATCAGGTCGAGGATTATGCTGCGCGCAAGGGCATGAGCGTCGCCGAGACCGAGCGCTGGCTCGCGCCGATTCTGAACTACATCCCGACGCGAGAGGGTGGGAGCGACAAGGCGGCGTTCACGGCAACGCCGGCGAACGACGAGACGTCGAAGGAGCTTGCGTCGCATCCGCCGGGCTGCACCTGCGCGGTGCACCTGGTCTGGCAGAAGAAGCGCGCGGGCGCGGGTTAGGCGCCCTCCAAACAGAAAACGAGAAATCAACCCCATGCACAGTAGGCATGGGGTTGAAAAAGCTCGATAATTTTTGCGGTGTCACCGAATAATTTTTCGATATTACCGAAATTGCTTGCGGCGTCGGGCAAAACACCTGTAACATTCCATCATCGCCGACCGTGCCCGTTTGATACTCCCTCGCCAGTCGCCATCACGGCGCGTGCCACACGTTCGCTGTCGTCCTGGCGAAAGCCATCCATACCGGGTGATCCATTGGTGGCCATCGCAGGCAATACCGAACGACCAATCTTCGCCAAATGACCCGCTGGGGCAATGGGTCGTGGCTTTCGCCAGGACGACATTGGTGAAGCAATGCCTGGCATGTGCTGGGGCAACGCACAGCATCGAACGCAAAGCGCGTTTGCCGCGACCAATGGCGGTCGTCGCCGAAGCGCAGGGGAATCGGATGCTGAACGCCCAACAATTGATGTGGACACAGATTGCCGCCGGCATCGCCGTGCTGCTGTTTGGATTGACGCTGTTCAATCTGATCCGCATGCGGGGCCGGATGGTGGCGGCGCGGAGCTGGGACAAGGTGGAGGGCATCATCACGGTCTCCCGGGTCGACCAGCCGACGGCGCATTCCTCGGACGATCGGAACGACGCCAAGCCCATCATCCGCTATCGATATCAGGCCGGCGGCCAGGAGCTGGAAGGCGACAAGATCTTTGTCGGCGGCACCGTCATCACGACGAGGGTCCTGGCCGCAAAACTGACCGGACGCTATCCGGTCGGCGCCCATGTCGAGGTCCATGTCGATCCGAAGCAACCGACAGAGGCGCTGCTGGAGCCTGCCGCCGCGCAGAACGTCGCGGCCCTGGTGGCGTTCACAATGGTCTTCGGCGTCATCGCCGCCACCCTGACCGCGCATTCGTTCGCGGGCCACGTGCTCTACGCCGACAAGGGCGTCCCGCTGTTCGCGTTCGCGGTGCCGATCATCGTGCTCGTGGGCGGGGTGTTCCTCGCCGCCGATTATGTCCGGACGCGCCGGCTGGCGAGCGCCAGCCTGCGCTGGCCGACCGCGTCGGGCAGGGTCACCCATTGCGACGTGATCGAGGAAATCATCGAAGAGAAGACCGAGCACGACAATCGACCGACGACTTCAAAGCTCGTCCACCGCTATCAGATCGACCTGCGCTACGCCTACAGGGTCGGCAAGCGCGACTTCATCGGCACCGAAGTCGATTGGAACGGCACCATGATCTCCGGCCTGCGCGAGGCCGCCGAAGAGGCCGCGGCGAAATATCGGCCTGGGAAGAGCGTCCAGGTCTATTACGATCCGGACCAGCCCGGACAAGCCGTGCTGGAGCCTGCAAGCCGGGGAGGCGCGCTGGGGCCGCTGATCGGTGCCGCGGTCTGCGCGGTTGTCGGCGGCCTCTTCCTGACGATCCTGATCAAGGTCGGGTTCGCATAGCGGCGATCACCCCTTCGGCGGTGCCAGGGGCTGCACAATCTCCTTGAACGGCGCCAGCGCCTCGCACGCGTCGGCATGCGCCGACAGCGCCGGATAGCGCGATGGCTCGAACAACTGCGGATGGGCCTCGCGGGTGAAGCGGACGACGCAGGCGACCACAATATCGGCGTGGCCGATGCGCTCGCCCAGCCAGTACGGCGTGGTCACCTTGGCGCGCTCGGCCTCCAGCGCTTTCAGCACGTCCGCGATCTGCGCCTGGCAGCGCTCGACCCATAGCGTAAGCTGCTCCTTCCGCAGCACGCGTTCGTAGAGCAGGCTCACGGCCTTGTCGCCGAGGCCGGACGCGAGCGCGCAGATGCGCAAGTGATGCCGGCGCTCGGCGCCGGAGCGCGGCAGCATCGCCTTCTCCGGCCCGGCGAGCTCGTCGAGATAATCGAGGATGAACGTGCTCTCGATCAGCGCCTCGCCGTTGTCGAGCACCAGCGTCGGCACGCGGCGCAGCGGATTATAGGGCGCGATCTTGTCGGCGTCGCCGAAGGTCGACCACGGCCTGTGCTCGAAGGCGAGGCCGTAAAGCCGCAGCGCAATCGCGACGCGGCGGACGAAGGGGGAATCATATTGGCCGATCAGGAACATGGTTTTGCGCTCTTCTCTGGCTTTTGGACGAGGCAGGGCCGATCAGTTTCCACGGCAAGGCCGCAGTGGCGCAAGCAAAATCATGGAAGTGGAGCATTGCGCTGCATGCAACGGCGCCGCGACAGCGGCTGCCGGATGCGTTATCAAGGACGGCATCATGACAGCAACAATGGACATCAATCGGGAGCGGATCGCGGCGACCGAGGCCGTCATCCGTCCGCACATACGGCGCACGCCGCTCGTTGAGGCCGATCTCGCCGATTTTGGCCTGCCGGCTTCTCCCGTCACGTTCAAGCTCGAGATGCTGCAGCATTCCGGATCGTTCAAGGCGCGGGGTGCCTTCGCCAATCTGCTGTTGCGCCGGCTGCCGGAAGCCGGTGTCGTCGCCGCATCGGGCGGCAATCACGGCGCGGCGGTGGCGTATGCGGCGCAGCGGCTCGGCATCCCGGCCACGATTTTCGTGCCCGACATCACCTCGCCGGCCAAAGCCGAGCGTATCAGAGGCTATGGCGCGAAACTCGTGATTGCGGGCAGCCGCTATGCCGACGCGCTCGCCGCAAGCGAAACCCATGTCGCGCAGACCGGCGCCATGGCGGTGCATGCCTACGACCAGGTCGAGACCTTGCTCGGTCAGGGCAGTGTCGGAATGGAGCTGGAGCAGGATGCACCGGGCATTGACACGGTGCTGGTTGCAGTCGGCGGCGGCGGCCTGATCGGTGGCATGGCAGCCTGGAGCGCCGGCAGGACGCGCATCGTGGCGGTCGAGCCCGAGCAATCGCCGACGCTTCACGCCGCCTTCGCGGCAGGCGCGCCGATCGATGCGCCGGCGGGCGGCACCGCCGCCGATAGTCTCGCCCCGCGACGTGTCGGACAATTGATGTTTCCGATTGCGCGGGCCCATGTCGAGCGGGTCGTCCTGGTCGCCGACGACGCGATCAAGCAGGCGCAGTCGGCCTTGTGGTCGAGCCTGCGCCTGGTGGCCGAGCCCGGCGGCGCCGCCGCATTTGCCGCCTTGCTCTCCGGTCGCTATCGCCCCTCACCCGGCGAGCGGGTCGCGGTGCTGCTTTGCGGTGCAAACACCACGGCGGTGAATTTCAACAGCTAGCGAGCTTCGCATGATCGGGTATCGCGGACTCATCGCCGCACGGAGCAGAGCGATTTGACTGCTGACAAGCCTCCCTCACTCACTCTCCTAGGCGCCTACTCCTTCAGCGCTGATAATGCTGCCTATGCCCGTTTCATCCGGGAATTGATCGACTCACACGATCCCCCCAATTTCAGCGAAGAGGTGAACGCTCTGCTGCGGAAAGCCGGCAGGGGCGATGAAATAGTGCCTCTGACTGGTGAGGACCGGCGGAAATTGGAAGACAATCTACGAGGTTACATGGATGACGCTGTAATTCTCGAGGTGCTCGTGGCGAATCCGGACGCGCGGTTCAATCCTCATGATTTTACCCAAATCGATCCGTCCAACCCGGAAGGCCACGCAGAGATGGCGTGGAACGAAACGTTCCTGACCGCGGATGGCGAGACGGTGATCGAGACCGACTACAAGCAAAGACTGCCCGCGGCGAAACAGTATCGCGTGGTGTTCGTCATCCATCGTTGGGAGCCTAGCCTCCCACTGCTCTCCAGCTACGGAGAGCTGTATGCTCCGCCCGTGCAGCCATTGACCGAGCGATTACGGCGTCTCGCTCCCTATGATCTTCCGGAACCGAGTGTTGGCGTGATCCGGTGATCCCGCCACGCGTAGCCCCAATGAAACGCGACGACAGCGCCACACTCCGTCATTGCGAGCGCAGCGAAGCAACCAGTATCTCCCACGGAACCAGACTGGATTGCTTCGTCGCAAGGGCTCCTCGCAATGACGGCGGAGAGGCAGCTGCTACCTATTCGATGATCGGCACATGCTTTGCCGCGGACCGCGGCGCCGTGCCATCGAGCCGCGGGTCGTCGGCGATCTCGATCTGGCGGCGGAACGGACGGAAGCCCGAGCGCTGGTAGAATGCGACGGCGGACGGATGGTCGAACGTGCAGGTGTGCACCCAGACGCGGGACAGGTCGCGTGACCATGCGAGCTCAAGCGCGCGGTTCATCATAAAGCGGGCGGCACCGCTGCCGATCAGTTTTGCGGTGACACCGAAATACACCAGCTCGCATTGGCCGGCCTCGCGAAAGTCCAGCTCCAGCAGGCCCTCATCGTGGCCGTCCACGACAAGCGCATATACCTCGACGCCCGGTGCATGGATGATTGCGGCGAGCTCGCCGTCGTTCATGCGCGCCCGCGAAAACCACAGCCACTCCTCGCCGACGCGGCGATGGAGGTCGCGATACCAATGAAGCGCGGGAGTATCGACCTTGCGCAGGGTCCATGCGCCAAGAGGATTGTCACGCAGCGGCGGACGCGCTGTCATCTCGAGATGCGTGACGACGGCAGCGATCTTGCTGGCGGGAATGTCGGAATAGCCGTCGGGGAGGATCATGGGATGCGTCCCTTAGAAGCTGAACGCCGGCAACACATTCCGGGTCGTCCTGGCGAAAGCCTGGACGACGGCGGGATTTCTGGATACGCCTCATTCACCGCGGCGTCAGCGTGATCGCCTCCGCCGTTGCAGCCTCGACCGCGGCGCGGCTGTAGAGCAGCGGCACATACTGGCCGGTCGCCCAGAGCGGCGCGAGGTCGCGATAATGGCCGCTGAAGGGATCGCCCGACTGGCCCGGTGTGTTGATGGTGCGGCTCGCATCCCAATTGCCGACGTCGAGCACCATGCGGAACGATGCGCCAGCGAACAGCTGATAATCGGTGCGGCGATAGGTGGCCGCGCGCGGCACGTTGGCGGCGCCGCCGTAGGCCAGCGGACCGACCGAGAGCTGAGCGGCCGTCGCCTTGTCGGCCAGCGGCATCAGAGCATGGTCGAATTTTGCGACGTGCAGGCGGCCCCAGCGCCAGGTTGAGGAATCGGCCCCGAGCTTGGCTGTGACATCGGCCACCGCGGCGCCGAGGCTGTCGCGCAGGATCTGGTCGCGCGCGGTGGCGGGATCGGAGCCAAACGACGCGTCCGGAGATTCCAGAAAGGCGACAAGCGCCGAAATGCTGGACGCCTCCGGCGCGATCAGGTCGGCAGCCTTGGGCGCCGTGGTCTTCAGCAGTACCGGTCCAAGATGATTGGAGATCCAGACCTCGAACACCGCAGCAGCGGCATTGTCGGCGGCATCACGGGCGTCCCAAGGCTTGAGCAGTTCGAGGCCCTTCTTCACGTTGGCATCGTCCGAAGTGAGCGGCTGCAACAGCTTGACCAGCCGCCGGCCCAGCATCGTGGTGTCGTCGTTCTGCAGATCCATGGCATCGGCCAGCGTCACCTTGCTGTTGGCCTTCAGGACCTCGGTGATGCGCTGCCAGCGCGCACTGTCCGCCCATTCGAAGCCGACCTTGCGCTCGCTGACGGGATAATCCGCCGGCAGGTTCATCTGGTTGGCGGTGGCGAGAAAGCCCTGCTTGGGCTGATAGGTCTTGGGCAGTTCGTCGAGCGAGAGAAAACCCTGCCATTCGTAGCGGCCGTCGCCGGGCACCGGCATCAGGCCATCATAGTTGGCGCGCCGCGGCGTCTTGCCGGCGGCGACCCAGCCGATATTGCCCTTGGTGTCCGCATAGACCTGATTCTCCGACGGCGCGCCCCAGCGCCGCATGGCGCCGAGGAATCCGTTCCAGTCCTTCGCGGTCATGTAGTCGGAGGAGCCGAAATAGGCCGAGGTGCCGGGCTCGAACCAGATCGAGCGGACGGCGAAGGCCCGCTTGTTGGCGTCGTCGACGTAGATCACCGGACCATGCCGGGTGAATTTCAGCTCGAGATCGCGATCGCTCTCGCCTTTCACCTGCTCTTTCTCGTGGACGATGCGCATGTCCTCCCAGCCAGCGCCATAGCGGTACTGGTTGGGATTCTGCGGATTGAGCTCGTAGATGTAGAGGTCTTCCTGGTCGACGTTGAAGATGGTGAGACCGAAGGCGATGGTGCCGTTGTGGCCGATGGAGATGCCGGGCAGCGCGGGCTCGCCCGCGCCGATCACGGAGAGGCCGGGCGCATTGAGGCCGACGATGTAGCGCAGCGAGGGCACGCTGTGCTCGCGATGCGGATCGTTGGCGAGGATCGGACGCCCAGTCGCGGTCCGTGACGCCGCGATCACCCAATTGTTGGAGCCGATGGTGTCGCGTTGCAGGTCGGCCTCGGTGAGGTACTTGTCGGGATCGTGCGCGAGTGCGGCCTGGCGATCTTTCGGCGCGGCAAAGGCGACCGGGCGCGTCGCCAGATCGTAGGGCGCCAGCACCGCCTTCGGCACGCTGCAGGGATCGAGACCATCTGGAATTTTCGTCGTCCACGCCGGCTCGAGCTTGACGCGAAACCGATCGGCATCGAGGCCTGCCGCGCAGGCGACCAAGGAGCGCTTGACCTCGGAGGCGACATTGCGCGTCAGGCCGTGGCTGCGGATGCGGACGATGTCATCCGCCGTCCACGCATCCGGCATCGTGCCGGCGATCCTGAACTCGATCGGCAGCGGGCGCTTGCCCGCGCGCACATCGGCGACGTAGGCGTTGACCCCGGCGACGAATGCCTCCGCATAGGTCTTCCCCTTGGGGCCGTAAGCCGCCCATTCCGCATTCATATCGCCGCGATAAAGAAAGAGACGCAGCGCCTTGTCCTGTTCGGCATAGGCCGGGCCGAAATCCTTGGCCAGCAGACCAAGCCCTCGCTTGCGCCAAAGATCGATCTGCCAGAGCCGGTCGCGCGCGGCGTTAAAGCCTTGCAGGAAGAACAGGTCGTGCTCATTGCCGGCATAGATGTGGGGGATACCCCAGACATCGACCAGAATCTGCGCGGGAGCATCGAGACCGGCGACGTCGGTCTTGACCTGCCGCGCGCTGCCGAGCGGGTCCGGCTTCTCACGCGCGAGGGAGGTCGAGGTGAGCAGCGCGGCGCAGATCGCGGCGCCGCAGAGCTTTTGGACGACCCGGTTGAAATCCGTGTTCATTGTCGTTTCTCCCGTTTGTTGTTGTTGGGCGCGTCGTGCGCGCCCGTTATTCGCCCTCGTCGCTCGCGAGCACGCCCTTCACCGCCCTCGTCCATCCCGCAAGCTTCCGCTCGCGCGTCGCCTGGCTCATGTTGGGCTTGAAGCGGTGCTCCAGCCGCCAGTTATCGGCGAATTTGGTCGGCTCGGGATAGACGCCGGCCTCGAGGCCGGCAAGATAGGCGGCGCCAAGTGCCGTCGTCTCCTGGATCACGGGGCGATCGACCGGCGCATCGAGCAGGTCGGCGAGGCGCTGCATGGTCCAGTCGGATGCGGTCATGCCGCCATCGACGCGGAGCACGACGCTTGCCACCTCCGAGCTCGGCCAGTCGGCGCGCATTGCGGCCCAGAGATCAAAGGTCTGGTAGCAGACGCTTTCCAGGGCGGCGTGGGCAAGCTCGGCCGGGCCGGTGTTGCGGGTGAGGCCGAACAGGGCGCCGCGCACGCGCGGATTCCAGTACGGCGCGCCCATGCCGACGAAGGCCGGGACGAGATAGACGCTCTGCATGGAGTCCGACTGATCGGCGAGAGGTCCGGTCTCGGCGGCATGCTTGATGATGCCGAGGCCGTCGCGCAGCCACTGCACTGCCGAACCTGCGACGAAGATCGAGCCTTCGAGCGCATAGGTGCGCTTGCCCCCGAGCTGGTAGGCGATGGTGGTGAGCAGCTTGTTCTTCGAGGCCACGGGCGTGGTGCCGGTGTTGAGCAGGGCGAAGCAGCCGGTGCCGTAAGTCGATTTCATCATCCCCGGACGGAAGCAGGCCTGGCCGATGGTCGCGGCCTGCTGGTCGCCGGCGATGCCGCAGATCGCAATGGCGCCGCCGAACAAATCCGGCGTGCTCTCGCCGAAACGGGCGGAGGAATCCTTCACCTCGGGCAGCATCGAGCGCGGCACGCCGATGATCTCCAAGAGCTCGTCGTCCCACTGGCCGGTGTGGATGTTGAACAGCAGCGTGCGCGAGGCGTTGGTGGCGTCGGTGGCGTGGACCTTGCCGCCGGTGAGACGCCAAAGCAGATAGCAATCGACGGTGCCGAACATCAATTCGCCGCGCGCGGCGCGCGCCCGTGCGCCGGGGACGTGGTCGAGAATCCAGGCGACCTTGGTGCCGGAGAAATAGGGGTCGATGATCAGGCCGGTCTTCTGCGAGATCACGGGCTCGCGGCCGTCGGCTTTCAGCTTGGCGCAGATGTCGGCGGTGCGGCGGTCCTGCCAGACGATGGCGCGGTGCACGGCCTGCCCGGTGGCGCGGTCCCACACCACGGTGGTCTCGCGCTGGTTGGTGATGCCGATCGCGGCGATGTCCTTTGCGCCGATGCCGGCCTGCGCGATCGCGTCGCGGCAGACCGTCACGGTCGAGGTCCAGATGTCCTCGGGCTCGTGCTCGACCCAACCCGAGGCAGGGAAATGCTGCGGAAACTCGGCCTGCGCCTTCGCCGCAATGGAAATGTCGCCGCGAAACACGATCGCGCGCGAGGAGGTGGTGCCCTGGTCGATGGCGAGGACGAAAGACATGGAAGCAAACCTTGGGGTTTCTTTGGCGTTTTCCCGGCGTTGTCCGGTGAGGGGCTATTGTGTTTCGCCAAAGGGAGCGGATTAGGGCGGGAAGGTCAAGACGGCTGTCCTCCCACCCTCCCCTGGAGGGCAGGGTGGGCTCGCATGCAGCGAAGCGGAACGCGAACCGGGGCGGGGTGACAGACTATCCGCGAACTTGATGAGCAGCAGCCGTCTCGTCGACGCAAGCGATACCGCCTTTGCGGCTTCACCCCACCCCGCCTCGCGTTGCGCTCTGGGCAACACGAAGCGACCCTCCCCCTCTAGCGGAGGAAAAGTGAAGCGCGCCCGGCGTACAATTGCAAGTAGAGCAGAAGTTACGGCGCCGCCGTGGTCACGCCGCCGTCGATGACGATCGTTTGTCCCGTCATGAAGCTCGACGCGTCGGAGGCGAGGTAGGCCACTGCGCCTGCGATTTCGTCGGGTTCGCCGATACGGCGGAGCGGCGTGGTGGCCGTGCGGCGTTTCAGATTCGCTTCGTCTTCCCACAGCGCGCGGGCGAAGTCGGTCTTGACGAGGCCGGGCGCGATGCAGTTGACGCGGACGCCTTTCGGGCCCCATTCGCCGGCGAGCGAACGACACAGCGCGAAGTCGGCGGCTTTCGAGATGCCGTAGGCGCCGATCACGGTCGAACCGCGCAAGCCCCCGATCGAGGAGATGATGACGACTGAGCCGTTGCCGCGGTCGGCCATCTGCGGGATCGCAAGCGCGGAGAGCCAGATGTTGCTCTTGACGTTGCTGCCCATGATCTTGTCGAAGGCCTCGTCGGTGATGTCGAGCAGCGGGCCGTAATACGGGTTGACCGCGGCGTTGCAGACGAGGATGTCGATCTTGCCGTAATGCTTGATCGTGCCCGCGATCAGCGCCTCGACCTCCTGCTTGCGCGCGATGTTGCAGGGGATGACGGTGGCCTCGCCGCCGGCCGCCTTGATGCCGTCGGCGACTGCCTTGCAGGCATCGGCCTTGCGCGAGGAGACCACCACTTTGGCGCCGAGCTTTGCGAGCAGCTCGGCGGAGGAGCGGCCGATGCCGCGGCTGGAGCCGGTGACCACGGCGACCTTGCCGGTGAGATCGAACGGGGTGTTCTTCATTGTTGTTGGGCTCCGTTGAGGCCACTTGTTCAGACGTCATCGCCCGGCTTACCCGGGCGATCCAGTATTCCAGAGACGGCGCGGCTAGAACCGAGAAGCCGCAGCGTACTGGATCCCCCGCCTGCGCGGGGGATGACAGCGACCTTGTAGCTAGATCAACCCGCCACCGTCCGCCACGCGGCGCTGGTGGTAGTCGGTGTCGCCGAACGAGTTCTCGATCATGGTCAGGCGCTTGAAGTAATGGCCGATCTTCGCCTCCATGGTCATGCCGATGCCGCCGTGGAGCTGGATCGCCTGCTGTCCCACGAACTTCAGCGACTTGCCGATCTGCACCTTGGCCGCGGCAATAGCGTTGCTGCGCTCCTTGGCGTCCTGGAAATCGCCCGCCATGGTCGCGAACATCGACATCGATCGCGCCTGCTCGGTGGCGACGAACATGTCAGAGGCGCGGTGCTGCAGCGACTGGAACGAGCCGATCGGCACCCCGAACTGCTTGCGCGTCTTGATGTACTCGACCGTGGTCTTGAGCGATTCGTCCATCAGGCCGACCGCTTCGGCGCAGAGCGCGATGCGAGCTTCGTCGACCACACGCTCGATCAGCGTGAGCGAATCGTCGGGATTGCCGAGCACGGCATCGGCACCGATTTCGACGCCGGTGAAGGTGATGTCGGCGGCGTGCAGGCCGTCCTGGGTCGGGTACGACTTCTTGGCGACGCCCTTGGCGTCGGCCGGCACCAGGAACACGCCGATGCCGCTCTTGTCGCGGCGCTCGCCCCTAGTGCGCGCGGTCACGATGAGGGTATCTGCATTCTCGCCGTTGAGCACGACGAACTTCTCGCCGTCGATGACCCAACCGTCGCCCTTCTTCTTCGCCGTCGTGGTGACGTCGAAGAGATCGTAGCGCGAGTTCTTCTCGAGCTGGGCAAAGGCGAGCGTCTTGCTGCCGTCTACGATGCCGGGCACATGCGCGGCCTTCTGCGCATCGCTGCCCGCATGGCGCAGGAAGCCGCCGCCGATCACGACGGTTGCGAGGTAAGGCTCGAGCACCAGTGCCTTGCCGAGCGCCTCCATCACGATCATGGTCTCGACGCCGCCGCCGCCGAAGCCGCCATCGGCCTCCGCGAAGGGCAGACCGAGCAGGCCCTGCTCGGCGAGCTTGCCCCAGACCGCTTTGCTCCAGCCGCCCTTCTCCTTCATGTACTTCTTGCGGCTCTCGAAATCGTAGGAATCGGTCAAGAGGCCGTCGATGCTTTCCTTGAGAAGCCGCTGCTCCTCGTTCAGATCAAAATCCATGTTCTTTGCTCTCCGGTATCGATTTCGTCATGCCCGGCCTTATGCCGGGCATCCACGTTCTTTCGTGGCGCTAGGCGTGGATGGCCGGGTCAGGCCCGGCCGTGACGGTGAGTGCGTGTTGATGGTGTACGATCAAAGCCCCAGCACCGCCTTGGCGATGATGTTGCGCTGGATCTCGTTGGAGCCGCCGTAGATCGAGACCTTGCGGTTGTTGAAATAGCTCGGCGCGATCTGGGCGGTCCAGTCCATGGCTTCGTTCGAGCCGTCGTCGCCGTGCACGTCATAGGGTGCCGCGAACGGGCCGATCACCTCCATCAGCAGCTCGGTGGTGGTCTGCTGGATCTCGGAGCCCTTGATCTTCAGCACCGAGGAAGCCGGATTGGGCTTGCCTTTGCCGTGCTTGCCTTCGTCGGCGACGACGCGGAGCTGGGTGAGTTCGAGCGCCTTGAGCTCGATCTCGCAGGCCGCGAGCTTGTCGCGGAAGGCCGCGTCCTGAATGATCGGCTTGCCGCCGGATTCGACCTTGGAGGCGAGATCGCGGATGCGGCGGAGCCGCTCCTTGGAGACGCCGACCCGCGCGATGCCGGTGCGCTCATTGCCGAGCAGGAATTTCGCGTAATCCCAGCCCTTGTTCTCCTCGCCGATCAGGTTCTCGATGGGCACTTCGACGTCGTCGAAGAACACCTCGTTGACCTCGGCGCCGCCGTCGATGGTCTGGATCGGGCGCACCGTGACGCCCTTCGACTTCATCGAGAACACGATGAAGGAGATGCCCATCTGCTTCTTGGCGGACGGGTCGGTGCGGCAGAGGCAGAAGATCATGTCGGCGTGCTGGGCGAGCGTGGTCCAGGTCTTCTGGCCGTTGATGATCCACTTGTCGCCCTTGCGCTCGGCCTTCGTCTTCAGCGAGGCGAGGTCGGAGCCGGAGCCGGGCTCGGAGAAGCCCTGGCACCACCAGTCGTCGACATTGGCGATGCGCGGCAGATACTGCTTCTTCTGCTCTTCATTGCCGAAGGTGTAGATGACGGGACCCACCATGCTGACGCCGAAGGCGAGCGGCTGCGGCGCCGGATAGGACTGCAGCTCCTCGTTGAAGATATAGTGCTGCACGGAGGTCCAGCCGGTGCCGCCATATTGCTTGGGCCAGTGGCTGACGCCCCAGCCCTTCTTGTTGAGGATGCGCCACCACGTCACCATCTCGTCCTTCGAGAGGTGGCGGCCCTCGACCAGCTTGCGCCGCGTATCCGGCGGCACGTTGTCGCGGAAGAATGACCGCACTTCCTCGCGAAACGCCTGCTCTTCTTTCGTGAATGCGAGATCCATCGGATCCTCCTGTGAATGTGTCGTCCCGGCGAAGGCCGGGACCCATAACCACCGGCCTTCGTTGGTTTGCGAAGGCCATTGTTGTTCGCGTGCCACACTCCTGCTGCGGAGTATGGGTCCCGGCTTTCGCCGGGACGACGGTTACTGGACGACGGCTACTGCAACACCTCGAAAAGCCCCGCCGCGCCCATGCCGCCGCCGACGCACATGGTGACGACCGCGTACTTCGCCTTGCGGCGGCGGCCTTCAATCAGAGCGTGGCCGGTGAGGCGCGCGCCCGACATGCCGTAGGGATGGCCCACCGCGATCGCGCCGCCGTCGACATTGATCTTGTCGGGGTCGATGCCGAGCTTGTCGCGGCAATACAGCACCTGCACCGCGAAAGCTTCGTTCAGCTCCCACAGGCCGATGTCGTCGACGGTCAGGCCATGACGCTTGAGCAGGCGCGGCACGGCGAATACCGGGCCGATGCCCATCTCGTCCGGCTCGCAGCCGGCGGAGACGAAGCCGCGGAAGATGCCGAGCGGGTTCAGCCCGCGCTTTGCCGCTTCCTTGTCGCTCATGATCACGCTCGCGCTGGCGCCGTCCGAAAGCTGGCTGGCATTGCCGGCGGTGACCGAAAATCCCTCGCCACGGACGGCCTTGAGGCCGGCGAGGCCTTCTGCGGTGGTCTCGGGGCGCGGGCCCTCGTCCTGCGACAGCGTGACGTCCTTGAACGAGACTGCACCGGTGGCCTTGTCGGTCACCGCCATCCTGGTGGTGATCGGCGCGAGCTCATCCTTGAACTTTCCGCCCTGCTGCGCCGCGGCGGTGCGGCGCTGGCTCTCCAGCGAATATTCGTCCTGCTTTTCGCGCGAGATGCCGTAGCGCTTGGCGACGATCTCGGCGGTGTCGATCATGGGCATGTAGACCTCGCCCTTGATCTCGAGCAGCGCCGGGTCCTGCGCGTGGAAGCCGTTCATCTTGTCGTTCTGCACCAGCGAGATGGACTCGCCGCCACCGCCGACCGCGATCTCGACACCGTCGAAGATCACCGAACGCGCGGCGAGCGCGATCGCCTGCAGGCCCGAGGCGCATTGCCGGTCGATAGTGGTGCCGGCGACGGTGACGGGGAGACCGGCACGGAGCAGCGCCTTGCGCGCGATGTTGCCGCCGGTCGCGCCCTGCTGGAGTGCTGCGCCCATCACGACGTCCTCGACCTCCTTGGGGTCGATCTTGGCGCGCGCGACGGCCTCGCCGATGGCGTGGCCGAGCAGCGTTGCGCCCTCGGTGGCGTTGAGCGCGCCGCGATAGGCCTTCCCGATCGGGGTGCGGGCGGTGGAAACGATGACGGCGTCGGTCAAGCGCGATCTCCTGATGCAAGTCGGGTGGCAAGTTGGGCGGATTGTGACGGTTTCTGCCGCTGGCGCAATTCGTGGCGCGACAGCTTTCCGACCGGCGTGCGCGGCAGATCGTGGACGAATTCGACCTCCGCCGGCAATTCGTGCTTGCCGAGCTTGCCGGCGAGCTGAGCGCGCAGCTCGTCGAGCGAGAACGGCTTTGCATCCGTCTTCAGCTTGATGAAGGCTTTGGCGGCCTCGCCGCGGTACTGGTCGGGAATACCGAGCACGATCACCTCGTGCACGCCTGGTATGGTATAGATCGCCTGCTCGATCATCTGCGGATAGACGTTGAAGCCGCCAGAGATGATCATGTCCTTCTTGCGGTCGACCAGGAAGAAATAGCCGTCGGTATCGACATAGCCGATGTCGCCGGTGAGGAAGCGGCCGTCGACGAAGGCCTCCGCGGATCCTTCGGGCTTATTCCAGTAGCCTTTGGTGACGTTCGGGCCCTTGATGCGAATCTCGCCGACTTCGCCCGGCGGCAGCACCTTCGAGGGATCGTCCAGGGAAACGACGTCGAGCTCGATGCCGGGCAGCATCAGGCCGATCGAGCCGGGCTTATCGGGACCTGTAGGCGGATGGCCGGTGCCGGGCGAGCAGGTCTCGGTCATGCCCCAGCCGCTGCGGAGCTTCTTGCCGACTTTGCGCTCGAAGAAACTCGCGATCTCCACCGGCAGCGGCGCGCCCCCGGAGCCGATCGTCGCCAGCGAGGAGAAATCGCGCTTGTCGAGATCGGGAAGGGCTGCGATCGCGATCCACATCGTCGGCACGCCGGGAAAGTAGGTTGCGCGCTTGATTTCGATGTCGCGCATCACCGCTTCGACGTCAAAACGCTGATGCAGCGAGATCAGATTGCCGCGCCTGAGCGAGGACAGCAGCACGACGGTGAGCGCATAGATGTGGAACAGCGGCAGCACGCAGATCACGCGCTCGACGACGTCGCCACGCGTCGCGCGCGACGGCTTGCCCCAGACGTCGTACATCGACACGGCCGAGGTGAGATTGCCGTGGGTCAGCATCGCGCCTTTGGGCAAGCCGGTGGTGCCACCGGTATATTGCAGCAGCGCGACATCGTCGGCGCTCACTTGCGGCCACTCTGCCGGCGCGGTGGCGCCCTCGACAAAGGCCTTGAAGGTGACGATGCGGGGATCGCTGGGGATCGCAGCCTGCGGCGTGCCGACCTTACCCCAATTATCGTCCTCGCAGACCACCAGGCGGTCGATCAGGCCCTTCTCCAGGAATTTCAGCGCGGTCGGCAGCAACGCCGCCAGGTTAGAGGTGACGAGCAGGCGCGAACCGGAATCGGAGACCTTGTGCGTCAGCGCGATCTCGCCGTCGAGCGGTGAGAGATGCGCGACGCGGGCGCCGGCCTTCAGCGCGCCGAAGAAATTGACGGGATCGTCCGGCGTATTGCCGAGGAACAGCGCGACCGAACTGTTCTTGCCGTAGCCGGCGCGCAGGAAGGCGGCGGCTGCGCGCTCAGCCATCGCGGCGAGTTCGCTGTAGGTAATCGGATGGTCGCGGAATTCCAGCGCGGTGCGCGGGCCGTACTCGGCGGCGGCTTTTGCCAGCAGATCAGGCAGCGTGCCCTGGACGATGGTGTCGTCCCAGCGCACGCCCTCGGGATAAAACTGTTCGCCGGGATGGGTCATTAGGGGTCGTTACTCTGCAAGGCGGCCGCGACGATACCGTGTGAGGTGGGCACAAGCGGACCGGCTCCCTTCCCCCTTGTGGGGAAAGGTTGGGGAAGGAGGTGGCCACAAACGCCGGCGCCCGGGCCTGCCCCCGTCCCTGACCCTCCCCCACAACGGGGGAGGGAACGGAGAGAGCGTTGCCCGGGACGAGACATCACAGCCACCGCCAATCCAATCACGCCGCTTTCGAGCCCGCCGCGAGCGAGGCGAAGGTCTTGCCTTCGGCCGCGAGCTTCTTCAGCAGCGGCGCGGGCTCGAGGCTCGGATCGTTGGTCTCCTTGGCGTAGAAGGAGAGCCGATCGGCGATGTGCTTGAGGCCGACGGTGTCGGCCCAGAACATCGGGCCGCCGCGGTAGATCGGCCAGCCATAGCCATAGAGCCAGACCACGTCGATATCGGACGGGCGCGCGGCAATGCCCTCTTCCAGGATCTTCGCGCCCTCGTTGATCATCGGGTACATCATGCGCTCGAGGATCTCATCGTCGCTGACGACGCGCTTCTTGCGGCCCAAACGAAGCAGCGTCTCGTCGATCAGCTTCTCGACTTCGGGATCGGGCAGCGCCGAACGGGAGCCGGCTTCGTATTTGTAATAGCCCTTGCCGGTCTTCTGGCCGAAGCGTCCGGCTTCGCAGAGCGCATCCGCGATCTCCGACTTGATGCCGCGGTCCTTGCGCGAGCGCCAGCCGATGTCGAGGCCGGCGAGGTCACCCATCGCGAACGGCCCCATCGGCATGCCGAACTTCGTCACGACGGCGTCGACCTGCTGCGGAAGCGCGCCTTCGAACAGCAGTTTCTCGGACTGCTTGCCGCGCTGGGCCAGCATGCGGTTGCCGACAAAGCCGTCGCAGACGCCGACCACGGCCGGCACTTTTGCGATTTTGCGCGCGATCGAGACCGCCGTCACAAGGGCATCCGGCGCGGTCTTGTCGGCGCGCACGATCTCGCACAATTTCATGACGTTGGCGGGAGAGAAGAAGTGCATGCCGAGCACGTCCTGCGGACGCTTGGTCGACTTCGCGATCTCGTCGATGTTCAGGTAGGAGGTGTTGGAGGCGAGCACGGCGCCCGGCTTGACGTACTGGTCGAGCTTGCCGAACACTTCCTTTTTCACTGCCATGGTCTCGAACACGGCTTCGATGACGAGGTCGGCGTCGCCGACGTTCTCGATGCCCACGACGCCGTTGATCAGCGCCATGCGCTTCGCGGGCGCATCCGCCGGGATGCCGCCCCGTGCCGCGGTCGCTTCCCAGTTCTTCTGCATGATGCCCATGCCGCGCTTGAGCTGCTCCTCGCCTGTCTCGATCAGGGTGACGGGAATGCCGGCATTGGCAAAGGACATCGCGATGCCACCGCCCATCGTGCCGGCGCCGAGGATGGCGACGCGGTTCACGGGCCGCGGCTTGGTCCCTTCAGGAACGCCGGCGATCTTGCTGGCCTCGCGCTCCGCGAAGAAGGCATAACGCTGCGCCTTGGACTGATCGCTGGCGACGAGCTTCAGGAAGCCCTCGCGCTCCTTCTTCAGACCTTCGTCGAACGGCAGGTCGATGGCGTAGCCGACGGCGTCGGCCGCCGCGAACGGCGCTTCCAGGCCGCGCGACTTCTTGGTCATGGCGGCGACCGCATTGGTGAAGATCGAGCGGTCGGCCTTGGCCGCCGCGATCTTGGAGTCGTCGTCACGCAGGCGGCGCAGCGGACGCTTTTCAGCCAGCAGCTTTCGTACGAAGGCTTCGCCACCGGCGGCCGGACCCTCGACGATCTCCTCGATCAGACCGTTCTTCAGCGCTTCCGCCGCTCCGATCGGATCACCGCCGACGATCATCTTGACCGCGAGCTCCGGTCCAACCGCGCGCGGCAGGCGCTGGGTGCCGCCGGCGCCCGGCAGCAGGCCGAGCTTCACCTCGGGGAGGCCGAGCTTGGCTTCCTTCACCGCGACGCGGAAATGACAGGCGAGCGCGACCTCGAGGCCACCGCCGAGCGCGGTGCCGTGGATCGCGGCCACGACCGGCTTCGGTGAATTCTCGATCTCGGAAAGCACGTCGTTAAGGGCGGGCGGCTTCGGCGGCTTGCCGAATTCGGTGATGTCGGCGCCCGCGATGAAGGTGCGGCCGGCACAGGTCAGCACGATGCCCTTGATGGCGGGATCGGCGACCGCGGCCTTGATGCACTCCAGAATTCCGCCACGAACCGCGGCGCTCAGCGCGTTGACCGGAGGGCTGTCGACCGTGACGATCCCGACTTCGTCATGACGCTCAAGCTTGACCACTTCGCTCACGGTGTCCCTCCTTGGTGGGGTAACTTTGTTCAATTTCGCACTGCAGAATTTAATTCCGCATCTTGACGGCAGGGTTATTTTGAAGCACGTGGCTTGTCAACGACTCCGCGCAAGAAGCAGATCAGGGATGAAGCGTACAGGAAAGAAGACAGCGACCGATCGGAATTTCGTCGTCGCGCTTTCCCGCGGACTTGACGTATTGCGCGCATTCCAGCCCAGCGACGGACTTCTTGGCAATCAGGAAATCGCGGCCCGCACCAATTTGCCCAAGCCGACCGTTTCGCGGCTGACCTATACCTTGACCAAGCTCGGCTATCTGACGCCGGTTCCCCGCTTCGAGAAATATCAGCTTGCGCCGGCCGCGATGGCGCTCGGCTACGCCGCGTTGTCCAATCTCGGCGTTCGGCATTTGTCCGAGCCGTTTCGCGAGGAAATGATGCGTGCGACCGGCGGCGCCGTCGCCATCGGCGGCCGCGACCGGCACAGCATGATCTATTTCGGACAGAGCCGTGGCAGCGAGACGGTTGGCGTTCAACTGGACGTCGGCTCCCGCGTGCCGATTGCAACCAGCGCGATGGGCCGCGCCTATTTCTGGGCACTCGACGAAGACAATCGCGCTGAACTGTCTCGTGTCTTGCGCGAACATTACGGCAGCCGCTGGCCCAAGATGCGCGACGGGTTGGAACGCTCCGGCGAGACGGTCGCGAAATATGGATTTGCGATTTCGGTCGGCGACTGGCACGACGACATCGGCGCCGCCGGCGTCGCGCTCAGACTCAACGACGGAACCGGTCCTTACGCATTCAATTGCGGCGCGCCCGCATTCCGCTTCACGGAAGAGCGTTTGATCAACGACATTGGACCGCGTCTGCTTGCGATGGTAAGGAACATCGAAGCGGCACTCGGGGGTCTGATGCCGCATTCCAAAAAAGACGTCAGCAAAAAGCTGAAATCAGGAGGGAAAGTTGCGCGTGTGGCCGAGGGGATCAGATAGCCTTTGTCATCATCGGGAGCGGTTCACATCGCCCCTTCGCTCACTGAACACAGTGGGCGAGACGAGATGACGCAGGCACAGCTCGCGCAGGGGACATCGCCCCTGCTCGCGGTTCGCGACGTCAGCGTCGTGTTCGGCGGCATCGTCGCGCTCAATGGTGTGTCCTTTGACATGCACAAGGGCCAGATCCTCGGCTTGATCGGCCCTAACGGCGCCGGCAAGACCACGCTCTTCAACTGCCTCTCGCGGCTCTACCAGCCGTCGTCCGGCGACATCCTGATGGAGGGCGCGAGCATCCTGACGCGCCCGCCGCACCGGATCGCGGAGATCGGCATCGGCCGCACCTTCCAGAACGTGGCGCTGTTTCCGAATTTGTCGGTGATGGACAATGTCCGCGTCGGCACCCATGCCCGCACCTCCAGCGACATCATCAGCGACTCGCTGCGGCTGGCCTGGGTTCGCCGCAGCGAGAGCGACGTCAACAAGAAGGTGCACGAGATCCTCGCCTATCTCGACCTCGAGGACGTCGCCCACACCGTCGTGTCGGGCCTGCCGTTCGGCACGCAGAAGCGCGTCGAGCTGGCGCGCGCGCTCGCTGCCGATCCGAAGATCCTGCTGCTCGACGAGCCCGCCGGCGGCCTCAACCACGAGGAAGTCTACGTGCTCGGCGACCTCATCCGCCGCATCCGCGACGAACGCCACATGACCGTGCTGCTGGTCGAGCATCACATGGGCCTCGTGATGTCGATCGCCGACCACGTCGTCGCGCTGAATTTCGGCAAGAAGCTCGCGGAAGGCACGCCCGCCCAGGTGCAGGCGGATCCCGACGTCATCAAGGCCTATCTCGGGAGCAAGGACCAATGACGACGCTGCTCAACGTCAAGGACCTGCGCGCTTATTACGGCCAGGTCCAGGCCCTCCACGGTCTGTCCTTCTCGCTCAGCGAGGGATCGCTGACCACGTTGCTGGGGGCCAACGGCGCCGGCAAGACCACCACGCTGCGCGCGATCTGCAACATGGTGCGCTCAACCGGCGGCATCGAGTTCGACGGCAAGCCGCTGAACAACCGCTCCACCGAGAGCATCGTGCGGTTCGGCATCGCCCATGTGCCGCAGGGCCGCGGCACCTTCACCACCATGACGGTGGAGGAAAACCTCCAGCTCGGCGCGATCACCCGCAAGGACAGCGCCGGCATCGTCTCCGACATCGAGCGCATGTATGCGCATTTCCCGGTGCTGAAGCAGCGGCATACCCAACAGGCCGGCACGCTCTCGGGCGGCGAGCAGCAGATGCTGGCGGTCGCCCGCGCCCTGATGCTGCGGCCGCGGCTGATGCTGCTGGACGAGCCTTCGTTCGGCCTGGCGCCGCTGGTGGTGCGCGACCTGTTCGGCATCCTCGGCAAGATCAACCGCGAGGACAAGGTGTCGATCCTGGTGGTCGAGCAGAACGCCCAGCTCGCGCTGGAGCTCGCCGACCAGGCCTATGTGATCGAGACCGGGCGCATCGTGATGTCGGGCAACGCCAAGGACATCGCGAACAACGAAGAAATCCGCAAATCCTACCTGGGTTACTGAGGAGCCGGCACGATGGAGCTGTTCACCAACCAAGTGCTGGCCGGCATCGCCACGGGCGCGATCTACGCCTGCATGGCGCTCGCCGTGGTCATGATCTATCAGGCGATCGACCATCTCAACTTCGCCCAGGGTGAGATGGCGATGTTCTCGACCTTCATCTCCTGGCAGCTGATGCAATGGGGCATCCCATATTGGGCTGCCTTCGTGATCACGCTGGCATTGTCCTTTGTCGGCGGCATCGCGATCGAGCGCATCCTGTTCAAGCCGCTCGCCAAGGCGCCGGTGCTGACCAACGTCGCCGGCTTTATCGCGCTGTTCGCGATCATCAACTCCTCGGCCGGCCTGATCTGGGACTTCACCATTAAGCAGTATCCGACCCCGTTCGGCTCCTCGCCCTTCCTCGGCAGCCAGCTGATCTCGACCCACCAGGCCGGCATGATCGGCGTCACCGTGCTGCTGCTGCTCGGCCTCTACTTCTTCTTCCAGTACACCAAGATCGGCCTCGCCATGCGCGCGGCCGCCTCCGTGCCTGAATCGGCCCGACTGGTCGGCATCAACACGAGCTGGATGATCGCGCTCGGCTGGGGCATGGCGTCCGCGATCGGTGCGATCGCCGGCATGCTGATCGCACCGGTCGTGTTCCTCGAGCCCAATATGATGGGCGGCGTGCTGATCTACGGCTTCGCCGCGGCGGTGCTCGGCGGACTGACCAGCCCGTTCGGCGCCGTGGTCGGCGGCTTCCTGGTCGGCGTCTTCGAGAACCTCGCCGGCACCTACATTCCCGGCGTCGGCAACGAGCTGAAGCTTCCGATCGCGCTCGCGCTGATCATTTCCGTCCTGGTCGTCAAACCCGCTGGCCTGTTCGGCCGGCAAATCGTCAAGCGAGTTTGATCATGAGCGCTGCAGAAGACGTCGTCACGGAAGCCCCGGCCGTCGAGGCGGTTCCGAAGCGGGCGATGACGCTGGGCACGGGCACCTCTCTGTTGGTGCTGGCGGTGCTGTTGATCGTGCCGGTGTTCGTCAAGAACTTCATCATCTTCCAGATGACGATGCTCCTGATCTACGGGCTCGCGGTGCTGGCCTTGAACATCCTGACGGGCGGCTCCGGCCAGTTCTCGCTCGGCCAGAGCGCCTTCTACGCCGTGGGCGCTTATACGTCGGCGGTGCTGATGGAGTACTTCAACGTCAACTATGCGCTGACAATTCCGATTTCCGCCGCGGTCTGCTTCGCATTCGGCTACCTGTTCGGCAAGCCGGCGCTGCGGCTGTCGGGCGTCTATCTCGCGCTCGCGACCTTTGCGCTTGCCACCGCGATGCCGCAGCTGCTGAAGCTGAACTTCCTCGAGCACTGGACCGGCGGCGTGCAGGGCCTCGTCGTCACCAAGCCCGACGCGCCGTTCGGGCTGCCTATGTCGCAGGACACCTGGCTCTACTACTTCTCGCTCGCCGTCGTGCTCGCGATCTACATCTTCTCGGTCAACCTGCTGCGCTCCCGGTCGGGCCGCGCCTTCATGGCGATCCGCGACAACGAGATCGCGGCCTCCTCGATGGGCGTCAACGTCGCACTGTACAAGACGCTGGCCTTCGGCGTGTCCGCCGGCATCACCGGCGTTGCCGGCTCGCTTGGCGCCATCGCCGTGCAGTTCGTCGCGCCCGACAGCTACACGATCACGCTGGCGATCTCGCTGTTCCTCGGCATGGTCGTCGGTGGCGTCGGCTGGCTGCCCGGCTCGTTCGTCGGCGCCGCCTTCATCATTTTCGTGCCGAACATGGCGGAGGGCATCTCCAAGGGCCTCTCCGGCGCGGTGTTCGGCGTACTCCTGTTCGCCGTCATCTACCTCGTGCCGCACGGCGCGAGGCAGATTGCGATCATGGGCCAGCAACTCGTCGGCCGGCTCAGAAAGAACTGACAACCCGTTGATTAAGCTAAGGAGACCCGAATTGTTTTTTGAAAGAACACTGCGAACCGCTGCGCTGGTGACGGCAACGGCGGTCATCACTCTCACCTCCGGCGCCGCATTCGCCCAGAAAAAATATGACACCGGCGCGTCCGATACCGAGATCAAGATCGGCAACATCATGCCGTATAGCGGTCCGGCCTCGGCCTATGGCATCATCGGCAAGACCGAAGAAGCCTACTTCAAGATGATCAACGACAAGGGCGGCATCAACGGCCGCAAGATCAACTTCGTCACCTATGACGACGGCTATTCGCCGCCGAAGGCCGTCGAGCAGGTCCGCAAGCTGGTCGAGAGCGACGAGGTGATCGTCGTGTTCAACCCGCTCGGCACGCCCTCGAACAGCGCGATCCAGAAATACCTCAACGCCAAGAAGATCCCGCAGCTGTTCGTCGCCACCGGCGCCACCAAGTGGAATGACCCGAAGAACTTCCCCTGGACCATGGGCTGGCAGCCGTCCTACCAGAGCGAAGCGCAGATCTACGCGAAATGGCTGTTGAAGGAAAAGCCGGACGTCAAGATCGCGATCCTCTATCAGAACGACGATTTCGGCAAAGACTACCTCAAGGGCACCAAGGACGGCCTGGGCGCCAAGGGCGCGTCCATGATCATCATGGAAGAAAGCTACGAGGTGTCCGAACCCTCGATCGACGGTCACATCGTCAAGATCAAGGCGGCCAATCCCGACGTCCTGCTGATCTACGCGACGCCGAAGTTCGCGGCCCAGACCATCAAGAAGACCGCCGAGCTGAGCTGGAAGCCGCTGCAGATCCTCACCAACGTGTCGATCTCGGTCGGCAGCGTGATGAAGCCGGCCGGCTTCGAGGCCTCGCAGGGCGTGCTGTCGGCGGCCTATGCCAAGGACTCCACGGACCCGCAGTGGGCCAACGACCCCGGCATGAAGAAGTGGAACGAGTTCGTCGACAAGTACATGCCGGGTGCCGACAAGTCCGACACCAGCATGGTCTACGGCTACGGCGCGGCGTCGACGCTGGCCAAGGTCCTGGAGATGTGCGGCGACGATCTGACCCGGGCCAACATCATGAAGCAGGCGGCCTCGTTGAAGGATTTCGCACCGGATACCCTGCTGCCCGGCGTCAAGATCAACACCAGCCCAACCGACTTCGCCCCGATCGCCCAGCTCCAGATGCAGCGTTTCAAGGGCGAGAAGTGGGAACTCTTCGGCGAGATCATCAGCGGCGACATCGCCACGGAGTGACGCTCTGACGCTATAGTCCGACACATCGAGAAGCCCCCGCGAACGAATCGCGGGGGCTTTTTGTTGACGTCCCGCATCAATCTTGTTCAATGCGGCGGCGATCCGTTCCGGGTGGAGAAAGATGACTGCCGTTCGATTTCAGGTTGCGGGCGTTCTGGCCGCATTCGCGTTGTGCACTGCGATGAGCGGCCCGGTCCTGGCGCAGAAGAAATACGACAGCGGCGCTTCCGATACCGAGATCAAAATCGGCAACATCATGCCCTATAGCGGCCCGGCCTCCGCCTATGCGGCGATCGGCAAGGCCGAGGAAGCCTATTTCAACAAGATCAATGCCGAGGGCGGCATCGGCGGCCGCAAGATCAAGTTCATCTCCTACGACGACGGCTATTCGCCGCCGAAGACGGTGGAGCAGGCCCGCAAGCTGGTCGAGAGCGACGGGGTGCTGCTGATCTTCGGCTCGCTCGGCACCTCCACCAACGGCGCCATCCGCAAATACATGAACGAGAAGAAGGTGCCGCAATTGTTCGTGGCGAGCGGCGCTTCGAAGTGGAACGATCCGAAGCAATATCCCTGGACCATGGGCTGGCAGCCGAGCTACGCCAGCGAGGCGCGCATCTACGCCAAATACATCATGAAGGAGAAGCCGGACGGCAAGATCGGCGTGCTCTATCAGAACGACGATTTCGGCAAGGACTACCTGAAAGGGCTGAAGGATGGCCTTGGACCCAAGGCCTCGATGATCGTGCTGGAAGACGGTTACGACACGTCGGAGCCGGCAATCGACGAGCACGTTGTGAAATTGAAGGCCTCCGGCGCCGACATTTTCGTCAGCATCACCACCCCGAAATTTGCAGCGCAGGCGATCAAGAAGGCGGCCGAGATCGGCTGGCATCCGGTCCACATCATCTCCAACGTCTCGGCCTCGGTCGGCGGCGTACTCGAGCCGGCGGGGCTCGAGATCTCGCAAGGGATCCTGTCGGCGAGCTACACCAAGGACGCCTCCGACCCGCAATGGAATGCCGATGACGGCATGAAGAAATTCTACAACTTCCTCGCCAAATACGATCCCAAGGCCAACAAGCTCGATGCCGGCGTGGTGTTCGGCTATGCCGCCGCGCAGACCATGGTGAAGGTGCTGCAAATGTGCGGTGACGACCTCACCCGCGACAACGTCATGAAGCAGGCCGCCTCCTTGAAGGATTTCCAGCCCGACACGCTGTTGCCAGGCATCAAGATCAACACCGCAGCCGACGATTTCGCCCCGATCGAGCAGCTCCAGATGATGCGCTTCAAGGGCAAGAAGTGGGAGCTGTTCGGGGACGTGATCTCGAGCGAGCTCGACCACTGAAGCCGCGCAACTCAAACTCGCTCCTGATCGGTTCATCAACTCAAGCGGATGCCTCTTCTCGCAGTCGCACACGAGCGCGCGGCCGCCCCTGACTACTAAAGAAGCAGCCCCCGCGACCCCGCCGCAGGGGCTTTCTGTTGTAGGCATCAGGTAAATCGTATTGAATTGCGGCTGCGTCACCAAAAACAGGCAACACAAGAAAAGGGACGCACACACACCAAGAAAATAGGGAGATAGGAATGCCCGCTGTCACCGGCAAACTTGCGGCCGCGTCACTGGCGCTCGCGCTCATTGCGGCCTCGGCCTCCACTGCATCGGCCCAGAAGAAATACGACACCGGCGCGACCGATACCGAGATCAAGGTCGGCAACATCATGCCTTACAGCGGACCGGCCTCCGCCTACGGCATCATCGGACGGACCGAAGCCGCCTATTTCAAGAAGATCAACGACGAAGGCGGCATCAACGGTCGCAAGATCAACTTCATCAGCTACGACGACGCCTACTCGCCGCCGAAAACGGTGGAGCAGGCGCGCAAGCTGGTCGAGAGCGACGAGGTGCTGTTCATCTTCAACTCGCTCGGCACGCCGCCGAACTCGGCGATCCACAAATACATGAACTCGAAGAAGGTGCCGCAGCTCTTCGTCGCCACCGGCGCCACCAAGTGGAACGATCCGCAGAACTTCCCCTGGACCATGGGGTGGCAGCCCAACTACCAGAGCGAGACGCAGATCTACGCGAAGTGGCTGCTGAAGAACAAGCCCGACGCCAAGATCGCCGTGCTGTTCCAGAACGATGATTACGGCAAGGATTATCTCAAGGGCCTGAAGGACGGCCTCGGCGCCAAAGCCGCGTCGATGATCGTCGTGGAGGAGAGCTACGAGACCTCCGAACCGACCATCGACAACCACATCGTCAAGCTGAAGTCGACCGGCGCCGACGTCTTCATGAACATCACGACGCCGAAATTCGCAGCCCAGGCGATCAAGAAGAACGCCGAGATCGGCTGGAAGCCGCTGCACTTCCTCAACAACGTCTCTGCCTCCGTCGGCAGCGTGATGAAGCCTGCCGGCTTCGAGAACGGCCAGGACATCATCTCGGCCGATTATCTGAAGGACGTATCGGATCCGCAGTGGGCCAATGATGCCGGCATGAAGGACTTTCTCGCCTTCATGACCAAATACTTCCCCGAGGGCGACAAGCTCGATAAGGGCACGATCGTCGGCTATGCCGTGGCCCAGACCCTGGTTCAGGTCTTGAAGCAGTGCGGTGACGATCTCACGCGCGAGAACGTCATGAAGCAAGCGGCGAATCTGAAGGACTTCCGCACCGAGGCCCTGCTGCCGGGCGTGAAGATCAACACCTCGCCGACCGATTTCGCGCCGATCAGCCAGCTTCAACTCGAGAAGTTCAAAGGCGAGAAGTTTGAGCTGTTCGGAGACGTGATCAGCGCCGACGTCGGCGGTTAGCCCCATCAAGGACGCGACGACGGAAACCCCCTGCGAACCATCGCAGGGGGTTTTTGCTTGCGCGGCGATTATGATCACGCGATTGCACAATCGAATGATGGCAAAGCCGGCTTACGCTTTGGCGCATGATGCGGTAGGCAGGTGAGCGGCGCGTTCGCCGCCAGTCTTTCCTGTCCGCTCAAGGCCCTTCGTCATGACCGACCGACGCCCCCTGCTCCGCGCGCTCTACGACGCCGCCGTTGCCGCCGCTCATCCGAGCACAATTCTGGCGCCGCACCTGCGGCCCGCGCCAAAGGGACGCGTGATCTGTCTCGCCGCCGGCAAGGGCGCGGCCGCGATGGCCGCCGCCGCCGAGCGGCATTATCTCGACACGCTCGGGCTCGCACCGGAACGCCTCGTCGGCATCGCCACCACGCGTCACGGCTACGGCGTGCCGACGCGCCGCATCCGCGTGGTCGAGGCCGGTCATCCCGTGCCCGACGAAGCCGGCCTGAAGGGCGCGGCCGACACGCTGGCGCTCGCGGCCGAGGCCGGGCCGGACGATCTGCTCTTGGTGCTGCTCACCGGCGGCGGCTCGGCGAACTGGATCGCGCCCGTCAACGGCATCAGCTTCGGGCAGAAGCAGGCGGTCAACAAGGCGCTGCTCCGCTCCGGCGCGCCGATCGGCGAGATGAATGTCGTGCGCAAGCATCTGTCGCGGATCAAGGGCGGGCGGCTGGCGCGCGCCGGCAAAAATGCCGCCGAGATCGTGACGCTTGCGATTTCCGACGTGCCGCATGACGATCCCTCCGCAATCGCCTCCGGTCCGACCGTGCCCGATCCGACCACGCTCAATGATGCGCGCGCCATCGTCGCCAGGTACAAGCTCGACATCGACGATGCCGTCCGCCGCGCGCTGGACGACCCCGCCAACGAGAGCTGCAAGCCCGGTGATGCCGCCTTCGCGCGCGCGCATTTCGAATTGATCGCACGTCCGAAGCAATCGCTCGACGCTGCGGTCAAACTCGCGCATGAGGCCGGTTACGAGACGATCGATCTCGGCGCCGACCTCGAAGGGGAGGCCCGCGACGTTGCCGCCGATCACGCCAGGCTGGCGCTTCAGGCCCGCGCGCAGGGCAAGCGTGTCGCGATCCTCTCCGGCGGCGAGCTCACGGTCACCGTGCGCGGCAATGGCCGCGGCGGCCCGAACCAGGAATACGCGCTGGCGCTCGCCGGCCTCTTGAAGGACACGCCTGACATCTCCGCGCTCGCCGGCGACACCGACGGCGCCGATGGCGGTGCCGGCAATCCCACTGATCCCGCCGGCGCGCTGATCGACGCGGCGACGTTCGCGAAGATGGCGGCGCAGCGGCTGCAGCCGCAGGCCTATCTCGACAACAACGACGCGACCACGTTCTTCGAGGCGACGGGCGACCTGTTGCTGCCGGGGCCCACGCTGACCAATGTGAACGACATCAGGGTAATCCTGGTCGACTGACACGGTGGCATCGCCATCCCGCCGGCGCCCCGCGCGGTTCGGCGGACGACATGGTTAACGATCTCTGAATTCTCGTCGGTGTCCTCTTTTCCAGGGGGCGGGCATCGCCGCCCTTAACCTCGCGTTCGCCGCAGTTTCAGGAACATGTCCCGAAATTGGGCGAATTGTCGGGCTGATCTACCGCGAGATGTACGCGCTCTCGCCCGACCAGGTGCACCCGGGCACGCCGATCAAGGACCTGATCGAGCATCGGCTCAAACTGGGCCTGAGCATCGGCGGAGAAGCCGGCGCCTATGTCCGTGCCCGCACCGAGGGTTCGGTCGTCAGTGAGCAGACGGTCCAGCAATTCGCCGACGGACGAATCATCGCCTACACCATTCATCCCCTGCCCGACGGCGGCGGCATGGCGACGCACGAGGACATTACAGAGCGCGAAGAGCTCAGTCGGCGGTTGCAGGAGCGCAATTTTCAGTTCGACATCGCGATCAACAACATGTCGCACGGACTCTGCTTCTTCAGCGCCGACCATCGGCTGGTGGTCTGCAACACGCACTTTATCGAGATGTACGGCCTGCCGCCCGACCGCGTTCGTCCGGGCACGCCGCTCCAGGAGATCCTCGACCTACGCTACGAGGTCGGCAGCGTGCCGGCGATGACGCGGGAGGAATACGCCAAATGGCGGACCGATGTCGCCATGTCAGCCGAGGCCATGGACAGCATCGTCGAGATGCAGAACGGGCGAACCTTCAGATCAGGCACCGACCGATGCCCGATCTCAGGTGGGTCGCGACCCACGAAGACATCACCGAGCAGCGCAAGGCGGAATTGCAGATCGCGCATATGGCGCACTACGACGCGCTGACGGACCTCGCCAATCGCGCCCTGCTCGGTCAGCGCCTCAAGCAGGCGCTCGAACAGGGCGGGATGTTCGCGATCCACCACGTCGATCTCGACAAGTTCAAGGCCGTCAACGACACCCTGGGCCACCAGGCCGGCGACATCCTGCTGCAGGATGTCAGCCGCCGCCTCAAGCAGCTCGCGCGCGACAGCGATACGGTCGCGCGCATGGGTGGCGATGAATTCGTGATCCTCCAGACGCCGATTTCCGATTCGAGCGAGGCGGACCTGCTGGCGCGCGACGTTGTCAGGACGCTGAGTGCTCCGTTCGGGCTCGACGGACACCAGACCATTGCGGGCGCGAGCATCGGGATCGCGATTGCGCCTGGCGACGGCTCGACGCCCGAGCAACTCCTGCACAATGCCGATCTGGCCCTGTATCGCGCGAAAAGCGACGGCCGCGGCATGCACTGCTTCTTCGAACCGGCCATGGGCGAAGAAGCGCAAAGCCGTCGCGGGCTGGAGCAGGACCTGCGCAACGGCCTTGCCGCCGGCCAGTTCGAACTGCACTACCAGCCGGTCGTGAAGACCGACGGCGGCGAGATCAGCGGCTTCGAAGCCTTGATCCGCTGGCGACATCCCCGGCGCGGACTGGTCGCGCCCAACAGCTTTATCCCGCTTGCGGAAGAGATCGGCCTGATCGTGCCGATCGGCGAATGGGTGATCCGGCAGGCCTGTGGCACTGCAAGCCGATGGCCGGACCATCTGCACGTCGCCGTCAACATCTCGGCGGTGCAATTCCGCCAGCCGGGCCTGACGGAGGTGATCGTCGGCGCGCTGGCGGCCTCCGGCCTCGATCCGCGGCGGCTGGAGATCGAGATCACGGAAAGCGTGTTTCTGCAGGACAGGAACGGAACGCTGACGACGCTGCACCAGCTCCGGGCGCTGGGCATCAAGGTCGCCATGGACGATTTCGGCACCGGCTATTCGTCACTGACCTATCTGCAATGCTTCCCCTTCGACAAGATCAAGATCGACCGGTCTTTCGTCAGCGGCGTGGAAAACAATGCGGCATCCCTCAGCATCGTGCGGGCGGTGGCGGCACTGGCGCGCGGGATGGGCATGACGACGACGGCGGAGGGGGTGGAGAGCGAGGAGCAACGGGACCGGATCGCAGCGGAGGGCTGCACGGAAATGCAGGGCTATTTGTTCAGCCCTCCGTTGCCCGCCGAGGAAATCGAGCGCCATTTCCTGTCCGCGAAAACACCTGCCATGCCCGACCGGTTCGCTCTGCGGCATAACCGCCGCCAGCCCGCCCGCGCTTCCGGGTTTGATGCCCGGTCGCCGGGCAATCAACCGTCAAAACTCGTTGGCGATCTTCGAGAGCATCCCGAGCAGGGCTTCGCGGTTGGACGGCCCGAGCAGCTCGTTCAGCCGGGCCTCGTGCTTGGTGGCGACGAGCTTCTTGGCGCGGGCCAGCACGGCCTTGCCCTTGTCGGTCAGCACCAAGATGTGCGAGCGGCGGTCGTTGGTGGAGCGGATCCGCGCGCAAAGGTCGCGGCTCTCGAGATTGTCGAGCATCGCCACGAAATTCGGGCGCAGGATGCCGAGGGTGGAGGCGATCTCGGTCTGGTTACGGCCGGGGTTTTTCTCGACCAGCAGCAGCACGGAGAACTGCGCCGGCGTGAGCTGGAGCGAGGCCATGCAGCGCAGGAAGTTCTCGAACACCTTGAGCTGTGCCCGCTTCAGGACATAGCCGAGCTGCTCCGAGAGCTCGCCGAGCTGGAGGGCTTCACCAGGCCCGTCGGCCGCGTCCTTGCGGCCCTTGGCGGTCTCGGCGGGTTTTTCAGAGGACTTTTCAGCGGTTTTGGAAACGGTCATCGCCTCATGCTCGCAATCCCGTTAAGTTCGGGAGGATCGTTCGCCACCCTTGATGTTATATTTGATAATTGTTATGGACCATATCAAATATCGTCAGCGCTGTTCAATGGCTGTGAGCGGACCGTCCACCACAATCAGGGGACCGGTCCTGAATCTTTGAGGGGGAGCGTCCGGTCTTGAATACCACCATCATGCTGTTCCTGCTGCAGGACGGCATCACCAATGGCGCGATCTATGCGCTGCTCGGCCTGGCGCTGGTGCTGGTGTTCGCCGTCACCCGCGTCATCCTCATTCCCCAAGGCGAATTCGTCACCTATGGCGCGCTGACCTATGCCTCGCTGGCCGCGGGCCAGATGCCGGGTACGGCGAAACTCGCGCTCGCCCTGGGCATTGGCGCCTTCGCGTTCGACCTGTTCGCCGCGCGCAAGGCGCTGCACGGACGCCTGATCCTGCGCAGCGTCATCACCAATATCGTGCTGCCGGCCATCGTGCTGGCGCTGACCGTCTACTACGCCGCTCAGAAGCCGCCGGTTGCGGTCTGCATCGCACTGTCGCTGGTGATCGTGGCGATGATCGGCCTGTTTCTCTACCGCATCGCATTCCAGCCGCTGGCGCACACCTCCGTGCTGGTGCTGTTGATCGCCTCGGTGGGCGTTCACCTCGCGCTTCAGGGTTTGGGCCTTTTGTTCTTCGGCGCCGAAGGCCAGCGCGGACCTGCCGTGCTGTCCGGCTCCTTCACCAGCGGTGCGCTGCGCTTCACCGGCCAGAGCATCACGGTCTATGGCATTACCATCGCCTTCATCGTCGGGCTGTGGCTGTTCTTTGGGTTGACACTTTACGGCAAGGCGCTGCGCGCGACCGCTGTGAACCGGCTCGGTGCCCGGCTCGTCGGCATCCGCACCACGCTATCCGGTCAGATCGCCTTCCTGCTGGCGTCCGTCATCGGCGCACTGTCGGGCATCATGATCGTGCCTATCACGACGCTGTATTACGACTCGGGCTTCCTGATCGGCCTGAAGGGCTTTGTCGCCGCGATCATCGGCGGGCTTGTCAGCTACCCCCTCACCGCCGTCGCGGCGCTAGTCGTCGGCATCGTCGAGGCGTTCTCGTCCTTCTATGCCTCCAACTACAAGGAGGTGATCGTTTTCATGCTCTTGATTCCCGTGCTGCTGCTGCGCTCGCTCGCGGCGCCTGCGGTCGAGGAAGAGAAGGACTGACGCCAAGATGCAGAGCCGGCTCCCCATCCTCATCTTCGCGCTGATCATGGCGGCGATCCCGTTTGTTCCGGGCATGCCCCCATTCTGGATCGTGCTGCTCGACAATATCGGCCTCGCGGCCCTGGTCGCGATGGGCCTCGTGCTGCTGACCGGCGTCGGCGGCCTGACCTCGTTTGGACAAGCGGCCTTCGTCGGCTTCGGCGCCTACACCACCGCGGTGCTGTCGACAACCTACGGCATGTCGCCCTGGCTGACGCTACCACTGTCGCTGCTGGTCAGCGGATTGCTGGCGGTGCTGCTCGGCCTCGTCACCGTCCGTCTCTCCGGCCATTATCTGCCGCTCGGCACGCTCGCCTGGGGACTCGGCTTGTTCTATCTCTTCAGCAAGCTGGAATTTTTGGGAAGAAACGACGGCATCTCGGCGATCCCGCCGCTGTCGATCGGCTCGTTCAAAATGCTCTCGCCCGGCTCGATCTACTACGCGATCTGGGTTGCCGTGATCCTCTCGGCGTTGCTCACGATGAACCTGCTGGACTCCCGCACCGGCCGCGCCATCCGCGCGCTCCGGCGCGGCCATGTCGCGGCCGAGGCGTTCGGCGTGCACACCCCGCGGGCGAAAATGCTGGTGTTCATCCATGCCGCCGTGCTCGCCGGCCTCTCCGGCTGGCTCTACGCCCATCTTCAGCGCGCGGTGAACCCGACGCCGTTCGGCGCGCAGGCGGGCATCGAGTATCTCTTCATCGCCGTGGTCGGCGGCGCCGGCTATGTCTGGGGCGGCGTCCTGGGCGCGGCGCTGGTCGTGGTCCTGAAGGAAGTGCTGCAGAGCTACCTGCCGTTGATCCTGCCCGGCTCGGGCCAGGTCGAGACCATCGTGTTCGGCATCATGCTGGTGGCGTTGCTCCAGCTCGCACCCGGCGGCGTCTGGCCCTGGCTGATGTCGTTCCTGCCCCAGCGTACCAGTGGCAAGAAGCCAGACACTTCGCTGAAACTGGAGCAGCGCACCCGCTCGCCCGGCCAATCCAGCGTCCTGCTCCAGGTCGAGAAGGCGCGGAAACAATTTGGCGGCTTGGTCGCGGTGAACAACGTCTCCTTCGACGTCCAGGCTCGCGAGATCGTCGCGCTGATCGGCCCCAACGGCGCCGGCAAGAGCACCACCTTCAACCTGATCACCGGCGTGCTGTCGGCCAGCTCGGGCTCGATCTCCGTGCTCGGCAACAAGGTCGACAGGGCGCCGCCGCAGGAGATCGTCAAGCTCGGCATCTCCCGCACCTTCCAGCACGTCAAGCTGGTGCCTGATATGACCGTGCTGGAAAACGTCGCGATCGGTGCCCATCTGCGCGGCCATTCGGGGCCGATCTCCTCGATGCTGCGGCTCGACCGCACTGATGAGGCAAAGCTGCTCGCCGAAGCCACCCGCCAGATCGAGCGGGTCGGACTTGGCGAGCAGATGCATCAGCTCGCAGGCTCGCTCTCACTGGGACAGCAACGGATCGTCGAGATCGCCCGTGCGTTGTGCGTCGATCCGATGCTGCTGCTGCTCGACGAGCCGGCCGCCGGCCTGCGCCACATGGAGAAGGAGCGGCTCGCGACGCTGCTGCGCGAGCTGCGCGACGGCGGCATGAGCGTCCTGCTGGTCGAGCACGACATGGGCTTCGTCATGAACCTCGCCGACCGCATCGTGGTGCTCGATTTCGGCACCAAGATCGCGGAAGGAACGCCGGCCACGATCAAGACCAATCCCGAAGTGATCAAGGCCTATCTCGGAGTGGCGGCATGAGCGCGCTGTTGTCCGTCGCCAACGCCCATGTCGCCTATGGCAAGGTCGAGGCCGTGCGCTCGGTCTCGCTCGAAGTCGGCCAGAACCAGATCGTCACCATCGTCGGCGCCAACGGTGCCGGCAAGACCACGCTGCTCTCCGCCATCATCGGCATTTTGCCGCTGAAAGGGCGCGTTTCATTCGCAGGTCAGGACCTGTCGCGGCTCGACATCGAGGACCGCGTCGCCATGGGGCTTGGCCTCGTTCCCGAGCACCGCGAATTGTTCGTGACCATGAATGTCGAGGACAATCTCGAGTTAGGGGCCTTCCGCATCGAGAGAAGCAAGGCGAAAGCCTCGATGGAGCGGGTCTACACGCTGTTTCCGCGGCTCAAGGAGCGGCGCAAGCAGCTCGCCGGCACGCTCTCCGGCGGCGAGCAGCAGATGCTCGCAATGGGCCGCGCACTGATGGGCGAGCCCAAGCTCCTGATGCTGGACGAGCCGAGCCTCGGCCTCGCCCCGATCATCGTCGCCGACATTTTCCGCATCGTCACCGAACTGCGCGCCGCCGGCGTCTCCGTGCTGCTGGTCGAGCAGAACGCGCAGGCGGCATTGAAGATCGCGGATCAGGCCTATGTCATGGAGCTCGGCGAGTTCGTGCTCAGCGGCAAGGCCAGCGACATCGCGGCGAATGAGCGCGTGGCGGCGAGCTATCTCGGCTTCCAGCACGAAGGGGCGAGTGTGTTGTAACTTCGAGACGCGCTTCCTCAAACTCATCTGTCATCGTCCGCCTAGTGCGCAATTGCGCACAGGGGCGGACGATCCAGTATTCCAGAGACCTGTGCTTGAACCGAGGCGCCGCGGCGTACTGGATGCCCCGCCTTCGCGGGGCATGACATCGGAGGATTCAGGGAGAGACGAAGATCGTGGCCTAGCTTGCCCCCTTGTCACCCTTCAGCGCCGCGAGCTCTGCTTCCAGCTCCGCGATCTTCGCATCCCTTGCCGCCAGCGCCGCCGCCACATCTCCAGCGTCGAACTTCTGCGGGATGTGCTGCGGGCAGTTCGTGTCCCACGCTTCGATCTTGAACAGGATCACCTGCTCGGGCCGGGCGCGATAGCCTTTCGGCATCAGCGATGTCGTCAGCGCCTCGTCGTCCTCGACCACCCGCGCTTCGCCCCAGATCTTCACCCGGCGGCGATGGGCGTAGTCCATCACGAAGATGTAGGCCTTGGGATTTTCAGACAGGTTTCCCTGCGTGATGTATTGCCGATTGCCGGCGTAGTCCGTGAAAGCCAGCGTCTGCTTGTCCAGCACCTTCAAGAAGCCCTTCGGGCCGCCACGATGCTGGATGTAGGGCTGGCCGTCGGCCGATGCCGTGGCGAGATAAAAGCTGTTGGCGTCGGCCAGGAACGCCGCGAGGTTCTCATCGACCTCGGTGCGCCAGCCGCGCTGCTCGGCATGGGCATAGCCTTCGCGTGATCCCTTTCGGGTCTGGATCGACTTCACCGCCGGCGTGAACGCCACGTCGCTGGCGTAGGTGTGAGTTGCCGTCATCGGAACATCTCCTGAAATCCCGGCGCATCCCTGCGTCTTCGCCATCCAAAATGGACCTCCCGCCGGCTAAAACAATCATCCCGCTTGACACTTCATCGTTGCGTTATATGCAATAATGCCATGGATCGCCTCGAAGCCATGCATGTTTTCGTCACCGTCGCCGACCTGCGCGGCTTCGCGCCGGCGGCACGAAAACTGCGGCTGTCCCCCTCCGCGGTGACGCGGCTGATCGCGGCGCTGGAGGAGCATCTTGGCGCGCGGCTGTTGCAGCGGACCACCCGTCAAGTGACCCTGACCGACGTCGGCACGCGCTATCTCGAGCGCGCGCGTCGCATCCTCGCCGATGTCGAGGAGGCCGACGGCTCGGCACGGGAGGAGCGCAACCGACCGAGCGGGCGGCTGGTGGTGTCGGCGCCGGTCGGCTTTGGCCGGCTCCATGTCGGGCCTGTCATGATCGCCTACCTCAAGCGCTATCCCGAGGTCGCCTGCGAATTGCGGCTGTCGGACAACCTGGTCAATCTCGTGGAAGATGCCGTCGACGTCGCGGTGCGGATCGGCCATCTCGCCGACTCCTCCCTCGTCGCGCGCCAGGTCGGCGAGATGCGGCGGATCGTGGTGGCGACACCTGGCTATCTCAAGCGCCATGGCGAGCCGAAGACGCCGGAGGCATTGCTCGGGCACCAGACCATCGCCTTCGGTCCATCCGCGAACTGGCGCTTCGTGCAGGACGGCCGCGACATCGAGGTGGCGCCGAATCCACGCTTCGCCAGCAACAGCGCCGACGCCGCCCTGCAATATGCCGAGGCGGGCGGCGGCGTGACCCGGGTGCTGGCCTATCAGGCTGCCGAGGGCCTGCGGCGCGGGCGGCTCAGAATCGTGTTGGCGAAATACGAGCAGCCGGCGTTGCCGATCCACATCGTCTACCCGACCTCGCGCCTGCTCTCCGCCAAGGTGCGTGCCTTCGTCGATCTCGTGGTGGAGACCGCGGAGTGGAAATTCGGGTGACGCCCTCACCCCTTCTTCGGCACTACGCGAAAGGTGCCGCTGGCGCGGGCGATCACGGCGCCGTCGGCCTTCGCGAGGCACTGCGCGAAACAGATCGTGCTGCCGGTCTTGATCGCCTCACCCTCGACCGCGAGCCATTGGCCGATCTCGCCGGCGCCGACATAGTCGACCGACAGCGAGATCGTGACCAACGAGGTCGTCCAGCCCGTCGCCTGCGCGCAGCTGTAGCCCATGGCGGCATCGGCCAGCGCCGCGATCAGGCCGCCATGGATCAGCCCGCGCGCGTTGGTGTGCGGTTTCGCCAGCCGCAATCCCACGGTGACGCCGTTGTCGGTCTTCCTGGAGTAAAGCGGCTCCCAAGGATCGGTGAGCGGGGCTTTGCGAAAGTGCGGCTCGAAGCCGGCGGGAATGTCGGTGCTGGTCATGTCCGTCTCGCGTTGGTGGCTCCCGCCATTGAACGCGGCAGACGGGACAGATGCACCACCTACAAAGTTTTAAACGGAATTTGCGCGGGTGTTTGAAAGGAGTGGCGCCGTCGCCCCGCTATCCCTGTCATCACCCGCGAAAGCGGGTGATCCAGTATTCCAGAGACGGTGACGTGATACGGAGAGGCCGCGGCGTACTGGATGCCCCGCTTTCGCGAGGCATGACGGCGCGCCCTAAAACGGCAGCCCCACGTAATTCTCCGACAGCGAGGTCATCGCGGCCTGCGACTGCGTGACATAGTCGAGCTCGGCGAGCTGGATGCGCGCGCCGATGGTGCCGGTGTCGGGGAATTTGTGCAGCATCGAGGTCATCCACCAGGAGAAGCGCACGGCCTTCCAGACCCGCGCCAGCGCCTTCGCCGAATAGGCATCAATGCCGGCGCTGGATTTTTCGTCGTAGAACTCGCGAAACGCACTCGACAGATAATGCGCGTCGCTCGCGGCCAGGTTCAGCCCCTTGGCGCCGGTCGGCGGCACGATATGGGCGGCGTCACCGCACAGGAACATCCTGCCGAAGCGCATCGGCTCGGCGACGAAGCTGCGCAGCGGCGCAATGCTCTTCTCAATCGAGGGGCCCGTGACCAAGCTGTCGGCGGCGTCCTGGTCGAGCCGGCGCTTGAGCTCGTCCCAGAAACGGTCGTCCGGCCATTGGTCGACGTGGTCGTCGAGCGCGCACTGCACATAGTAACGGCTGCGCCTGGTCGAACGCATGGTGCAGAGCGCAAAGCCACGGGCGTGGTTGGAATAGATCAGCTCGTGGCTGACCGGCGGCGTCTCGGAGAGGATGCCCAGCCAGCCGAACGGATAGATGCGCTCGAACTCCTCGATGGCCGAAGCCGGAACGCTGGCGCGGCTGACGCCGTGAAACCCGTCGCAACCGGCGATGAAATCGCAATCGATGGTGTGGGTGACGCCATCTTTCACGTAGGTTACGCGCGGGTGACCGCCGTCGAAATCCTGCGGCTGCACGTCCTTGGCCTCGTAGACCGAGGTGAGGCCGGCGGCCGTGCGCGCATTCATCAGATCGAGCGTGACCTCGGTCTGGCCGTAGATCATGACCGTCTTGCCGGTCGCAGCCTTCATGTCGATGCGGTGGCGGCGCCCCGAGAAGGTGAGTTCGATCCCTTCATGCACCAGCCCTTCGGCATGCGCCCGTGCGCCGGCGCCGATCTGGTCGAGCAGCGCAACTGTTCCCTCCTCCAGCAGTCCGGCACGGATGCGGCCGAGCACATAGTCCGGGCTCTGCCGCTCCAGAATGACATTGTCGATGCCATAATGATGCAGCAGTTGCCCAAGCAACAATCCTGCCGGCCCCGCCCCGATGATTGCGACTTTTGTCCGCAATACTTGCTCCTCCCGATCCTGTAGGCTTTCGGCGTGGCTCGCTTGTCGCTGCCGTCCGCGCACGATAATTATATCATATAACGGTTGGGCAAAAGGGAGTGCGCGGCGGCACGTCGCGCCAGTTCCGGCTTGAACGCGCCGGCCAACTAGATAACATGTTAATTAACGAGACCGGGCCATCGAAGCCCGCCGTCAAAAGAGGGAGAGACGCGTGATGAGGAAAGCCTGTCTGGCGTTGCTGCTGGCAGCAAGCGTGAGCCCTGCGTTCGCGCAGGACAAGACCTTCGATTTGAAGATCTCGCACTGGGTGCCGGCCTCGCATCCACTACAGAAATCGCTGGAGGACTGGGCTGCTGCGGTCGAGAAGGATTCCGGCGGCACCATCAAGGGCAAGGTGTTTCCGGCCCAGCAGATGGGCAAGGCGTTCGACCATTACGACATGGCGCGCGACGGCATCGCCGACGTCACCTATGTCAATCCCGGCTACCAGCCCGGCCGTTTCCCGATCATCGGCGCTGGCGAATTGCCATTCCTGATCTCGGATGCCAAGGGCGGCTCGATGGGGCTCGACGCCTGGTACCGCAAATACGCCGAGAAGGAGATGAAGGACGTCAAATACTGCCTCGCCTTCGTCCACTCGCCCTCCTCCTTCCATTCCCGCACCAAGAAGATCGTGATGCCGGAGGACGTGAAGGGCCTGAAGATCCGCCCCGCCCACGCCACCATGGCGAACTTCGTCACCTCGCTCGGCGGCACCAATGTGCAATCCTCCGCGCCCGAAGTGCGCGACATCATCGAGCGCGGCGTCGCCGATGGCGTCACCTTCCCCTGGGGCTCGCTGGTGCTGTTCGGCATCGACAAGGTGACCAAATACGACATGGAGGCGCCGCTCTACACCACGACCTTCGTGTTCGTCATGAACAAGGACAAGTACAATGCGATGTCCGACAAGCAGAAGGCCGCGATCGACAAGAATTGCACGGTCGAAATGGCAGGCGTGGTCGGCGAGCACTGGGGCAAGTTCGAGGATGCCGGCATCGACAAGGTCAAGGCGGAGTCCGGTCACGAGGTCTACAAGCTGACGCCCGAGCAGACCGCGGCCTGGAAGAAGGCCGCCGAGCCGCTGGTGAAGACCTGGAGTGACGGCGCGAAGAAGACCGGCGTGGATCCGGACGCGGCGCTTAGCGAGCTGAAGGCCTCGCTGAAGAAGTACAACGCGCTGGCGGAGTAGTTCTTCGTCGAAACACATGCGGCGGCGGGATGCATCTCGCCGCCGTTGTTCTGCACGCGGGTCGAGACGCGAGGAGCGCATCGCGCGTCCTCTCCCTCTCCCGCCCGAGGATGGCATCTCTTAGGAAGCTCCCATGAAGCGCAGCTGGATGGATCGTATTATCGATTCGATCGAATGGATTGCAGCGGCTTTCGTCGGCATCGTCGCGCTCGACATCTTCCTGTCGGTGTTGCTTCGCAACACGCTGAACTATTCGATCCCCGATAGTTTCGACATCGGCCGCATGCTGCTCGGCATCCTGATCTTCTGGGGCATCGCCGCGACCTCCTATCGCGGCACCCACATCACCGTCGACCTCGTCTGGGGCAATGTCGGGCCGCGCTACCAGCGCTGGATCGACGTGTTCGCGACCCTGGTGCTGCTGTTCGTCGTGACGGTGCAGACCTGGACGCTGTTCGACAAGGTGCGCGGCACCTACAACGACAACGTCCAGACCTTCGACATGCACATGCCGACCTGGCCGTTCTTCGCGATCGCCTGGATCGGCGACGTCTCGGCCGTGCTGCTGATCGCGATCCGCACCTACCGGTTGATCTTCCATCCCGAAGAGATGCACGACCCCAAGCTGAAGGCGACGGAGTAATCATGAGCACCGATGCCGTCGCCGTAATCGGCTTCGTTTCCCTGTTCGCCCTGATGCTGCTGCGCGTGCCGGTCGGCATGGCCATGGGCCTCGTCGGCGTCTCCGGCTTTTCCTATCTCGTCGGCGCCACGCCGGCGCTGAAGCTGGTCGGCCAGACCTCGATGCGCACGGTGACCGACTACACCTTCGGCGTCATTCCGATGTTTCTGCTGATGGGCTCGTTCGTCAGCAATTCCGGCATGAGTCGCGAGCTGTTCCGCGCCGCCAACGGCTTTGTCGGCCATTTGCGCGGCGGACTCGGCATCGCCACCGTCGGCGCCTGCGGCGGCTTTGCCGCGATCTGCGGCTCCTCGGTCGCGACCGCCGCGACCTTCTCCGCGGTCGCTTACCCCGAGATGCGCCGCTTCGGCTATCCGCAGTCGTTTGCCACCGGCGTGATCGCGGCCGGCGGCACGCTGGGTGCGATGCTGCCGCCCTCCACCGTGCTCGCCGTCTACGGCATCATCACCGAGCAGGACATCGGCAAGCTGTTCATCGCCGGCATCATCCCGGGCATCCTCGCGATGACCATGTACATGATCACGATCTTCCTGATCGGTTATTTCCGGCCCGACTTCCTGCCCAAGGGCAAGGAGCTGCCGTGGCGCGAGCGCTTCGCCGGCCTGAAGGACATCTGGGCGCCGGTGCTGCTGTTCGTGTTCGTCATCGGCGGCCTTTACGGCCTGCCCTATTTGCCGCGCTTCACGCCGACCGAAGCGGGCGGCGTCGGCGCCGCCGGCGCCTTCATCATCGGCGTGGCGACCGGCCGGCTCGACCGCGAGAAGATTCTGGCGTCGCTGCTCCAGGCGACGCGCACGGCCGCCGCCGTGTTCACCGTGCTGATCGGCGCCTTGATCTTCGGCTATTTCCTCACGGTGACGCAGACCCCGCAAAAGGTGACGGAATTCCTCACCGGCCTCGGTCTCGGCCCCTACGGCGTGCTGGCGTTGATCATGGTGATGTATCTCGTGCTCGGCTGCCTGATGGACGCCATGGCGATGATCATCCTCACCGTGCCGATCATCTTCCCCGTGATCATGCATCTCGGTTTCGACCCGATCTGGTTCGGCGTCATCATCGTCATGACGGTCGAGCTCGGCCTGATCCATCCGCCGGTGGGCATGAACGTCTTTGTCATCAAGAGCGTGGTGAAGGACGTTTCCTTCTCCACCATCTTCAAGGGCGTGATTCCGTTCGTGGCGACAGACCTGGTGCGCCTGGTGATCCTGATCGCCTTCCCGCTGCTGGCGACATGGCTGCCGACGCGGATGATGGCGCATTGAGGAGGTGGTAAAGCGGCGAGCTGTCTTTTCCCTCTCCCCTTGTGGGAGAGGGTGGCTCGCCGCAAAGCGGCGAGACGGGTGAGGGGTATATTTCCTCAAGCGCTGATCTGAGTTTGGAGAGGCATACCCCTCATCCGGCGCTTCGCGCCACCTTCTCCCACAAGGGAGAAGGAAGGACAGCGGCGCTAGTTCAATACAGAAAGGTGACCGATGACGGCCCCTACCCTCGAGACCAAATACGTCTTTACCGTCACCGCACGCATCGGCGACGTCGTCACCGCCGGCGAGACCGGTATCGGCATTCGCCGCATCATCCCGATCGTCGGCGGCGAGGTGACGGGTGCGATCACCGGCAAGGTGCTGCCGTTCGGCGCGGACTTCCAGACCATCCGCCCGAATGAGCTGATTGATCTCGAAGCGAAGTACGCGTTCGAAACCGACGACGGTGCCACCGTCTATGTCGAGAACAAGGGCATGCGCTTCGGCCCGGTCGAGCTGTTGCAAAAGCTCAAGCGCGGCGAACCGGTGGATCCCAAACTGATCTATTTCCGCACCGTGCCGAGGTTCGAGACCGGGCACGAGAAGTACCGCTGGCTGATGGAGCACATTTTTGTCGGGTCAGCAGCGCGTCATGCGGATCGAGTCGTGATCGACGTGCATCAGGTGATGTGAAGGCTTCAGTGCCCTTCGCCGTCGTCCCGGCGAAGGCTGGGACCCATACCGCGTGATCTGTCGATCGCGAATAGTCGGAGTACCGAACGACTTGGCCAAACTTCTCCCTGTGGTTATGGCTCCCGGCCTCCGCCGGGACGACACCGCATTTGGAGGGCGCCTTTTGCCCGCCTGACTGACCCAAGAGGCACCTAGCCCCTTGTTGACTCCTCCTGAATTCGTTATACAACATAACTATTCTGACAAGGACGCAAATGACACAGGGAAACGCCGAGACCGCTGACGCGGGCGCCGCCGGGCTTTTGAAGATCGAGCGGGCGGACCGGGTTTTGACCGTCGGCCTCAATCGGCCGGCCAAGCGCAATGCGCTCAACGACGGCATCATCCTGGAGATCGGCGAGTGTTTTGCGGCCCTGCCCGAGGATATCGGCGCCGTCGTCATCCACGGCATCGGCGACCATTTTTCCAGCGGTCTCGACCTCTCCGAACTGACCGACCATGATGCCAGTGGCGGCCTTCTCCATTCCCAGATGTGGCACCGGGTGTTCGACCGCATCCAGTACAGCCGCGTGCCTGTGATCGCCGCGCTCAGGGGCGCCGTGATCGGAGGCGGGCTGGAGCTCGCCTGCGCGGCGCATATCCGTGTCGCCGAACCCTCGACCTATTTCGCGCTGCCGGAGGGGCAGCGCGGCATCTTCGTCGGTGGCGGCGGTTCGGTGCGCCTGCCGCGCCTGATCGGCGTCGCCAGGATGATGGACATGATGCTGACCGGCCGCGTCTATTCCGCGACCGAAGGCACCTCCTACGGCTTTGCGCAATATGTCACGGAAGCCGGCAACGGGCTCGGCAAGGCGATGGAGCTTGCGACCAAGGTCGCCTCCAACGCGCCGCTGACCAACTTCGCCGTGCTCCAGGCGCTGCCGATGATCGCGGAGGCCAATCCGCAGACCGGCCTGTTGATGGAATCGCTGATGGCGACGGTGGCGCAGAGCGACAAAGAGGCAAAACGCAGGATCCGCGAGTTCCTCGAACACAAGACCGCAAAGGTGAAGCCGAAATCATGAGCGCGCAGCCGTCCTCTTCCAGCATGGAGCGCGGCGCGAGCACTTCCCCGCTGCGGCCCATTTCGTTCGGCGATCCCGTCGTCAATATCGAGCGGCGCGACGACGGCACGATTTATCTGCGGCCCAAACAGCCGCTCGGCGATTATCCGGCCCGCATCACCGACCGCCTGCATCACTGGGCGAGCGCGACGCCCGATCGCGTCTTCATGGCCGAGCGCGAAGGTGGCCGCGGCTGGCGCAAGATCAGCTACGCCGAGCTGCTCGCCGCGAGCCGGCACATCGCCTCAGGGCTCATTGCGCGCGGGCTGTCGGCGGAGCGGCCGGTCGTCATCCTCTCCGGCAATTCGATCGACCACGCATTGCTCGCGTTCGGCGCGTTCTATGCCGGCATTCCGTTCTGCCCGGTGTCGCCGGCCTATTCGCTGGTATCGAAGGATTACGGCAAGCTCTCCTACCTGATGAAGCTGCTGACGCCCGGCCTTGTCTTCGCCGAGGACGCCGACAAGTTCGCCGACGCGCTCGCGGCCAACGTCTCGCTCGGCACCGAGATCGCCGCGTCCTACGGCCACGTGCCGGGCCGCGACGTCACCTTGCTCGCCGACCTCATGGCAACCCCGATCCGCGGCGATCTGGACGAGGTCCACGGCAAGATCGGCCCCGACACCATCGCGAAATTCCTGCTGACCTCGGGCTCGACCGGCAACCCCAAGGCGGTCATCAACACCCAGCGCATGATCTGCGCCAACCAGGTGATGCTGCGCGAGACACTCGCCTTCCTCAGGGACGAGCCGCCCGTCATCATCGACTGGCTGCCCTGGAATCACACTTTTGGCGGCAACCACAATATCGGGCTGACGCTCTACAATGGCGGCTCGATGTATCTCGATGCCGGCAAGCCGGTGCCTGGAGGCATCGAGGAAACCGTGCGCAATCTCCAGGAGATTTCGCCGACGGTCTATTTCAACGTCCCCAAGGGCTACGAGTCGCTGCTGCCTTATCTGCGCGACGACCAGCGCCTCCGCGCAAAATTCTTCGACCGGCTGCACGCGATGTTCTTCTCGGGCGCGGCGCTGTCGCCGTTCGTCTGGAACAGCCTCGACGAGCTGGCGGTGAAGGAAAAAGGCTACCGCGTACCGATGCTGACCGGCCTCGGTGCAACCGAGACCGCGCCGTTCTTCATGTCGGTCAACCCGCGCACCAGCCGCTCCGGCCATGTCGGGCTTCCCGTATCCGGCAATGACGCCAAGCTGGTGCCGAACAACGGCAAGATGGAAGTTCGTTGCAAGGGGCCGAACGTGATGCCCGGCTACTGGCGCCAGCCCGACATCACCGCAAATTCGTTCGACGAAGAAGGCTTCTACAAGCTCGGCGATGCCCTCAAGCCCGTCGATCCCGATGATCTCAATGCCGGCTTCGATTTCGACGGCCGCATCGGTGAGGATTTCAAGCTCGGCAGCGGCACCTGGGTCAGCGTCGGCCCATTGCGCGCGCGCTTCGTCGCGGCTTGCGCGCCGCTGGTGCGCGACGTCGTCATCGCCGGCATCAACCGAGACGAGATCTCCGCGCTCGTCGTGCTCGATCTCGACGGCTGCCGGCTGATCAACCCGACGCTGCCGACCGACGATCTCGTCGTCGCGACCCGCGACCGGCTGGTGCGCGAGGCATTTCGCGAACGGCTGACCCGCTTTCTCAGCGCGGCCACGGGATCCTCGACGCGGATCACGCGCGCGATCCTCATGGACACGCCACTCTCGATCGACAAGGGCGAAGTCACCGACAAGGGCTCGATCAACCAGCGCGCGGTGCTCGAGCATCGCAGCCTGCTGATCGAGGAGCTCTACGCTGCCAATCCATCGGACCGTGTGATATCGGTCGGGTAAGAGGACGTCGCACCTAGGGAGAACGCCATGTTGTTGAAGGATCAGGCTGTCATCGTCACGGGCGGCGCGTCGGGACTGGGCGCGGCGACCGCGCGTAAGCTGGCGGCGCAGGGCGCCAGGGTCGCGGTGTGCGACCTCAATGCCAAGCTCGCCGAAACTGTCGCCGCCGAGATCAAGGGCGTGGCTGTGGCTTGCGACGTCTCCGATGCGGCTTCCGCTGAGGCTGCGATCGCCCAAGCGACCAAGTCCCATGGACCCGCGCGCGTGCTGGTCAATTGCGCCGGCATCGGCGTTGCCAAGCGCGTCGTCGGCCGCGACGGCCCGATGGCGCTCGCCGATTTCGACAAGGTGATCAAGGTCAATTTGATCGGCACCTTCAACATGCTCCGCCTTGCCGCGAACGAGATGTCCAAGCTCGAGCCGCAGGCAACCGGCGAGCGCGGCGTCATCATCAACACGGCATCCGTTGCCGCTTATGACGGCCAGATCGGGCAATCGGCCTATTCGGCCTCCAAGGGCGGCATCGTCGGCATGACGCTGCCGATCGCGCGCGAGCTGGCGCAGTTCGGCGTCCGCGTGCTGACGATCGCGCCCGGCCTGTTCCTCACGCCGCTGCTCGCCAACCTGCCGCAGGAAGCCCAGGACTCGCTCGCCGCCGCGATCCCGTTCCCGCGCCGGCTCGGCCACGCCGACGAGTTCGCGGCGCTCGCCCTGCACATGGTCGAGAATTCCTACCTCAACGGCGAAGTGGTGCGCCTCGACGGCTCGCTGCGCATGGCGCCGAAATAGGGCGCGGCATATGTTCGTGAACCGGCGCGACGTCCAGATCCAGTGGGGTGACTGCGACCCCGCCAACATCGTCTATTACCCGCGTTATTTCGCGATGTTCGACGATTCGACGTCGACCCTGTTCGAAGTCGCCGGCTTCTCCAAGCAGGACCTGGTCAAGAAATACGGCCTGGTGGGCATTCCCATGGTCGATACACGCGCCAAGTTCTACATCCCCTCGACTTATGGCGACTGGATCACCATCGAAACCAAGATCGAGAGCATCAAGCGCTCGAGTTTCGAGGTGAAGCACAGCGTCTTCAAGGGCGAGGCGCTGGCTATCGAGGGTTTCGAGACCCGTGTCCTGGTCGGGCGCGACCCCGTTAACCCCGACAAACTGAAATCGGCACCGTTTCCTGCGGAAATGGTAGCCAAATTCACGGGGAGCGAGGCCCGGAGCTAAATCGCCACATCACCAAAAGAGGGGGCTGAATTACCCCCCGATTTCTGCTTTCAAAGAAACACATAAAGGGAGGAATAGATGAAACGCTTTTACCTGACCGCCGCCGTCACCGCGGCTGCGCTTGCGCTGCCGGCCGTGCCCGCGCGGGCTCAGACCGCCGAGGTCACCATCGGCATCACCACCACCACGACCGGCCCGGGCGCAGCGCTGGGCATTCCCGAGCGCAATGCGCTGGAGTTCGTGCCGAAGGAGATCGGCGGCGTGCCGCTGAAGGTGATCGTACTCGACGACGGCGGCGATCCGACCACCGCGACCACCAACGCCCGCCGCTTCGTGACCGAATCCAAGGCCGACATCATCATGGGCTCGGCGCTGACGCCGCCGACCATCGCGGTGTCCAACGTCGCCAACGAAGCCGGCATTCCGCATTTCGGCCTGGCGCCGTTCCCGATTACGCCGGAGCGCATGAAGTGGTCGGTGGCGATGCCGCAGCCGATCCCGATCGTGGGCAAGGTGCTGTACGACCACATGAAGTCGAAGGGTGTGAAGACCGTCGGTTATATCGGCTATTCCGACTCCTATGGCGACCTCTGGTTCAACGATTTGAAGGCGCAGGCCGTGCCGATGGGCATAACCATCGCCGACGAGGAGCGCTTCGCTCGCCCCGACACGTCGGTGACCGGACAGGTGCTGAAGCTCGTGGCGGCGAATCCCGATGCCATTCTGGTCGGCGCTTCCGGCACCGCGGCCGCGCTGCCGCAGACCGAGCTACGCGAGCGTGGCTATCAGGGCCTGATCTACCAGACCCATGGCGCCGCCAGTATGGACTTCATCCGTATCGCCGGCAAAGCTGCGGAAGGCGTGCTGATGGCCTCTGGTCCCGTCATGGATCCCGAGGACCAGCCGGACGAAGCCGCCACCAAGAAGCCGGGCCTCGCGCTCAACTCGGCCTATGAAGCCAAGTACGGCCCGAACAGCCGCAGCCAGTTCGCCGGTCACTCTTACGACGCCTTCGAGATTCTCAAGCGCATCATCCCGGCGGCACTCAAGACGGCGAAGCCAGGCACGCCGGAATTCCGCGAGGCGATTCGCCAGGCGCTGCTGTCGGAGAAGGAGCTTGCGGCGAGCCAAGGCGTCTACAATTTCACCGAAAAGGATCGCTACGGCCTCGACGAGCGCTCGCGCATCCTGCTCACGGTGAAGAACGGCAAGTACACGCTGGTGAAATAGACGCAGCGGCAGGATTGAGACGACGAGAGCCGGCCCGATGGGCCGGCTCTTTTTGTTTGCAGCGAGCGTAATGCCGGATCGCGTTTGAACAACAGCACCGCTCTCTGAGTTCCCTCCTCCCTTGTGGGGGAGGGGACACACCTTTCTCGGGGCGCTAGATGAGTCTCATTCCAGGCCTCAAGCCGCCTGCCGCAGCGGGGTCCAGGCGAACTCCGGATAGTAACTGTCCATCATCCGGTCGACATAAGCGGTGAGGTTCGGAAATCCTTCGGCGCGACGGCGCAGTGCGGATTCGAAGAACGGCGTCAGGATCCCGGCGAGTGCACCGAAGGCGGTGGCATCGACGCCGCAGGGCTTGTTGCCCATCAGATAGGACTTGTCGCCGAGCTGCACCGAGAGCGCAAACAGCGAGCGCACGGCGAGATCGACGTCGTCATCGGGCGCGTGGCGGCCGAGTCCGGAGAGCAGGTAGTTCTCGGCGACACGGAATTGCGCGTCCTCGCGCAACTTCTCGCGATTGTGCTCCGGCGCGCCGTCGAAGAAATGCGCAGGCCCCTTGGCGAAGTTGACCGGATCGACCCAGCGCGCCCCGACCAGCGCAAAATAAACGTGATGCTCGATCATGCGTTCGAATGCCCAGGCCTGCGCGCGCTCGACGAGCGACAGACCGGCGTCGAAATCGAAGCCGTAGCGGCGCTCGATATGGGCGCGGATGAAAGTGGAATCGGCCACCGCCTCGCCGCCATCGTCGATGAAGGGCAGCTGCCCCTTGGGTGATGCGGGTGGCATCGCCCGCTCCTTCCGGTAGGGCAATCCCGCCATCTTGAGCTGCACCTCCGTCTTGGTGACGAAGGGGCTGATTTCCGGCAGGCCGAAGCCGGCGCCAAAGCCGTAAAGCGTGATCATGAAGGCTCTCCTGAAACGACCGAAAGAGTTGAGGGAACTTAACCGCGGGCTGCTGCCACCATGGTGGCAGCAGCCGTGATATCTTCTGCGAAACGGGCCCCCCGCCAGGCGCGGGCCATGACATGACGGACCAGCGCGTCCGCGGCCTGCACCAGGAAGCGAGCCACCATGGTCGCGAGCGCAAGGCGGAGGTCGAGGACCATGAGATCAAGGGATACGAGGCGGCCGAACGCCCATGCGTACCAAGCTCGGGCTTGCAAACGCGGGACTTGCAAAGGCTGGACCTGTAAAGGCGGGGTCCGCCATAGCGCAGCGGCCGGGCCGAAATGAGTTGGAATGATCATGGACAAATCCTCTTCAGTCGACGTGTTGTCCCGGTATAGAACTCCCCTGCTGCCAACATCCTGTCAGCAGCCGCGCGCCGCCTTCTGAAAAACCACCGACAAGAGATCCGTGATGAGACGCGCCGACCGGCTGTTTCAAATCATCCAGGTGCTGAGGCGCACGCGTAAGCCGCTGACGGCGGACGCCATCGCGGCCGAGCTCGAGACCTCGAAGCGCACGATCTATCGCGACATCGCCACGCTGATCGGCCAGCGCGTGCCGATCCGTGGTGAAGCCGGCATGGGCTACATCCTGGAAAAGGGTTTTGACCTGCCGCCTTTGATGCTGACACCCGACGAAATCGAGGCGGCGGTGCTGGGCGCGCAATGGGTCGCCGGCCATGCCGATCCCGCGCTGGCGCGTGCGGCTGAAGATCTGATGGCCAAGATCGCCGACACTGTCCCTGAGCGCCTGCGTCCGTTCGTGCTGGAGCCGGCAAGCCGGGCCCGACCGAGCTGGAACAGGGAGCCGGACCGCTTGGACATGGCTCGCACGCGCACCCAGATCCACGAAGGCAAGAAGATCATGCTGCGCTATCGCGACGAGCAGGGCCGCGCCAGCGAGCGCATGATCTGGCCGATTTCGATCGGCTATCTCGAAGCCGTGCGCCTGCTCGCGGCCTGGTGCGAGCTGCGCGGCGACTTCCGCAGCTTCCGCACCGACCGCGTGGTCGACGCGAGCTATCCCGACGAGAGATATCCTGAAAGGCGCGACGTGCTGCGCGCGAAATGGCGCCAGAGCCTGGTCTGGGGCCCGCCAAAGGACACGTGACGATGGATGAGAACGCCCCGATCGACCTGTCGAGCTGTTGCCAGAGTTGCGGCGCCTGCTGCGGCTATTCGGCGAACTGGCCGCGCTTCTCGATCGAGAGCGACGAGGAGCTTGCCGCGATTCCCGAAGCGCTCGTCAACGACCGTCAATCCGGCATGCGCTGCGAAGGCGATCGCTGTTCGGCGTTGCAGGGGAACATTGGAAAAGCGACCGCGTGCGGCATCTATGCAGTGCGGCCGGACGTGTGCCGCACCTGCATGCCGGGCGATGCCGAATGCGCGATGGCGCGACGGAAATTCGGGCTGCCGGTGATAGAGGCCGCCGGCGCATGATCCGGAAAAGTGTGCAGCGGTTTTCCGCCGAGATCATACGCCAATAGAGAGCTAGAGCGCGATCGATCGTGCTTTAGGCCGGGACGGCTTCGCCGATCTCGTCGTCGATCTCGTCGTCCAGCGGCGCGAGCACCGAGAGCGGCTTGGTCGACAGCGTGATCGGCTTGCGGCCACCCGACAGCGACGGCGAGGATTTCGCCGCGCCTTCGCGCGCAAGCGCGTAGAGCGTCGAACCGACACGGCCGCCGTTCTCGATCAGGTCGCGCTCGTTACAGCTGCCAGCGATCGCGACCGCCAGCGAGTGCAGATGGCTGCGCCGATAGCAGAACAGCGCCAGCCTGGCGCGCGCGTCAGGGGAAACACTTTCAACCAGCCTCGGCAGGCCACTCTCGCTGGCGCGGTACATCTCGCCAAGGAGTTCGTCGCGGACCGGGCAGGAATCGCCTTCAAAGGTATCGCGGCTTGAAAACATTGCAGTTCTCCCTCGTCTGGGAAGATGCAGTGCAATTCTCTAATGAAAGGTTAACCACGCTGCCCGGTAGTCACCCGGGGGTCCTTGCGCGTGGGCCGCGAATCAATGGGCTGGGCGGGGATCCAGCCGCGCTATCTGAGCCGATGAGTCAGGCGCGAACGCCTCCACGCGTCATGGCCGGGCTTGTCCCGGCCATCCACGGAAAG
>NZ_JADPJQ010000120.1:51805-84372 GCF_023073515.1 Bradyrhizobium sp. 17
TGTGGATGCCGATGGACGACCACCTACGCGCCGAGGCCGCCAGCGGTCAGTTCGCCGCCATGAAGATGGAGAGGCCGAAGCCAGTCAGATGGTGCAGGGCCTGGTCGACACCGATCAGGGTCCAGAACCAGGGATGCGCAAGATCGACACCGAAATTGGCTGAGACGAGGCCCTTGGCGCGGTCGATCGTGATGTGGATGACGAAGTCGATCAGCGCCACAAACCAGAATTTCGGCGCCACGATCAGGATCAGCGGCAGCGCAACCGCAAGGTGAACCAGGCAGTGCACCAGGAGCGGCAGGGCCCAGCCGTGCTTCTGGTCCTTGCCGTGCGCCATCCAGGCGGTCTGGAGGACGAAATCGGCGATGATGTGCTTGAACGTCAGCAGCAACATCCAACCAATGAGGGCTTCGACCGGAACCGCCGATGACAGAGGTGGAAACGACAAGGCGCCCTCGTTGACGTGACAAGAAGAATTGGAGCGTTCAGCGCAATCTCTTCCTGGACCGGTCAAATCGCCGGGACTTGCGATTTATGACACCTCCCGCGGCGGAATGCAGCCGGGGGGAACCGGAAAATCGCCAACTGTGGCTAACTGGTGATAGGATGACCAATCGCCGGGGCCGAGTTGAGTAAGGTTACCTTCGGCTCGGAATTTGCATTCCGCGGCCTGCGCGCTACCATCGTCAGTAGAGAATATCGTTCTTTTTTCAGACGTTTACGAATTACAGGGCGACCGCAGCGATCACATCCGCAAGCCGCCCGCCACCGGAAGCATAAGGCCAGAGTGCTGCCATGAGTACTGAGGGCCCGACCTCATCGCCGATCGAGCCACCGCCCCGGCGACCCAAGGTGATCAAGACCAATCAGCAGCAGGTCTTCCTCTACGTCGTGCTGACCCTGCTGTTGTCGCTTGCCACCGTCTGGGGCGGCCGCATGCTGGTGCACAATTCGGAGACGCTGACCTTTGCGGTCGGCGCCCCCAACAGCGACGAGGCGCTGTTCGCAGCCAAGCTCGCCGCCGTCCTGAAGAACAACGCCTCGCGCTTCCGGATCAAGATCGTCAACAACGCCGACAACGCCAAGGCGATCGCCCAGTTCGATCGCAAGCAGGCCGACCTCGCGGTGCTGCGCACCGACGCCAAGGTGCCGCTGCGGGCACGCACGCTCGCGATCCTCGAGCACGATATCGTGCTGCTGCTCGGGCCCGGAAACAAGAAGATCAAGTCGCTCGCCGAGCTGAAGAAGAAGAAGGTCGCCGTCGTCGCCGACAACGACTCCGCGCTCGTCTTCGTCCGCGGTATCCTCGACGTTCCGGAGGGTGCGGACGCGGGGAGGATCCGGATGGCGCCACAGGGCGCTACACTCGACAAGCTGTTCGCGCCGGCGAGCGGCTTTGGCGCAGTCGTCGCCATCGTCCACGCCTCGCGGGCGGTGCGGGACAAGGCGTATGAGCAGGTCGCCAGGCGCGGCGGCTTCACGCTGAACGCGATCGACGAGGCGAAAGCGCTGGCGCGCAAGATCCCCGGCATTTCCAGCGAGACGCTGACGGCGGGCACGCTGTCTGCATCGCCGGAAATTCCCGGCGACGATCTCGACACGATCGGGCTCGAATGGTTGCTGGTCGCCCAATCCAGGATGTCGCCGACGGCGGCCGGGGAGCTCGCGCGCACCGTCTACGAGAACAAGTCCGCGCTCGGGCTCGACAGCGGCTTTGCCACTAGGATCGAGCCCGCCTCCGTCGAGAAGGACGCCTTCGTGATGGCGCATCAAGGGGCGGCCGACTACATCAACGACGACACCAAGTCGTTCATGGATAAGTACAGCGACCTGATGTATCTCGGCGCTGCCGCGCTCAGCGTCATCGGCTCGATCTTCGCCGCGATCTACGCCAAGATCACCCGGATCGCGCCGGAGAAGGCCAGCGAGCTGGCCACCGCCATCCTCGACATCGGCGAGCGGATCGAACATGCGCATTCGCTCGACCAGCTCGAATGTCTCCAGGACGAGCTGGAAGGCATTTTACGCGGCGCCGTCATCGGCCTCAGAGACGGCACGATCAGTACCGACGGGCTCGACACCTTCAAGCTCGGCTACGAATTCGTCCGCGACGAGATCGGCATGCGCCGCGACTATCTCAAGCGCCATGCGGGCGCGGGCGAGAAGGCCGCTCAGGATGTGGCCCCTTCCCAGCACGACGAGAGCAATGTCGTGGTGGTGAAGACAGCTCAGAGTGCCTGACCCATCAATTTGAGGACCTACGGCGACGCCTTGCCGGCACGTCTTCGAGCGACCGGGGGCCCTAGGCCGGGAACCGTCCCTGTCCACAACCGTTTGTTCTCGGATCAACCGGAGACCGCGCCATGCGTGCACTCCTCATCATCTTCCTGCTGGGAATGTTGGCCGCGGTTGGCTATTTCGTTTATTCCGCGATGGCGGTCGAGGGCGAGCCGATCCCGACGGAAGGCTACGTGGCGCTGGCGTTGGGGGCCGGTTTTTCCGTTCTTGTCGGCATCGGCTTGATGGTGCTGCTGTTCTTCAGCAGCCGTCGCGGCTACGACGAACCGCCGCATTTCAAGTAGCGGCGCGTGGTCCGGCGGACCGTCGTTGACGGCCTCGAGCCGGGCAGGCACTTTGGCAGCGAGGTTCCAGCCGGGGACCGCAAAGACGAAACTGAGCCGCCTGCTCGCATGTCCAAGCCGCTGATCTCCGCTCTGGCCCAGTTCGCGGCCGCCACGGCCGGCCGCAACATGACCAGGGCGGCCTATGTGGCCGTCGCCGTCGGCGTGCTTGCCATGGTGCTCCTGACGGTCAACCCGGCCTATGAGACGGCACATCGCTGGGTCGACGCCCTGCTTTGGACCTGTCTCGTGTACTTCGTATACGAATGGGTGGTCCGGCTGCGCCATATGACGCGACAGGGGCGCCTTGCACTCTACATGTCCTCCTCCGCCGGGCTGGTCGACGCGGTCGGTGCGTTGGCCGTGCCGGCCGCGCTGATTCTCGGGATCGAGCCCAGGACGGCGTGGCTGCTCAGCGTGCTCTGGGTGCTGAAGGTGGTGCCGGGCATTCCCGGCCTGCGGCAGCTCCGCCGCGTGCTGGTGCTGGAATCGGGGCCGCTGGTCAGCGTGCTCGTGATCTTCCTGATGGTGGTCTTCCTGGCCTCGGTTGCCGAATATTTCCTGGAGCGGGACGTGCAGCCGCAGACGTTCGGCAGCGTGCCGGCCGCGCTGTGGTGGGCCGTCGCAACCCTGACGACGACGGGCTATGGCGACGTGGTGCCGGTGACGCCGCTGGGCCGCATGGTGGCGGCGCTGGTGATGATCTCCGGCCTCGGTGTGTTCGGCCTCTGGACCGGTATTTTGGCGACCGGCTTTGCCGCGGAGACCCGGCGCGACAATTTCCTCAAGACCTGGGAATCCGTCAGCAAGGTGCCGTTCTTTGCAGCGCTTGGACCGGCCGCCATCGCCGACGTCACCCACATGCTGCGCACCATGGAGCTGCCGGCGCGCACCATGATCATCCGCAAGGGTGCGCAGGGCGACTGCATGTATTTCATCGCCGCCGGCGAGGTCGAGGTCGACCTGCCCGGCAAGAAGGTGCGGCTCGGCGATGGCGCCTTCTTCGGCGAGATGGCCTTGCTCGGCAACAATTTGCGCGGCGCCAACGTCTCGACCACCAAGGTGTCGCGGCTTCTTGTGCTCGACCTCGTCGACTTCCGCGTGCTGATGGCGCGGCATCCCGATCTCGCCGAGACCATCGATGCCGAGGCGAAGCGGCGCACGCTCGAAAACAAATAAATGGCGACAAGCAAAATAAATGGAGACAAGAATGTCGGACACAGCCGACGCAGCCACTGGCCCGGTGCTCGAACTCGTTGGCGCACGCGCCACCATCCGCCTCAACCGGCCCAAACATCTCAACCGGCTCCAGGCCGAGGATCTCGGCGAACTGGTCAAACTGTTCGACCGGGTCGAGGCCGATCCTGCTATCCGCGTGCTGGTGCTGACCGGCACGGGGCGCGCCTTCTCCGCCGGCTATGACCTCAATTCCGTTGCCGAGCGCGCGGTCAGTGCGAACGAGCAGCAGAGCGCGGGATCGGCGTTCGAGGTGGTCGTCAACCGGCTGGAGGATCTCGGCGTCCCCACGATCTGCCGGCTCAACGGCGGCGTCTATGGCGGCGCGACCGACCTCGCGCTTGCCTGCGACTTCCGCATCGGCGTCGATACCGCCGAGATGTTCATGCCCGCGGCACGGCTCGGGCTGCATTACTACAGCAGCGGCATCAAGCGTTACGTGACGCGGCTCGGCGTCGACAATGCAAAAAAACTGTTCCTGACCGCGCAAAAGATCAGCGCGCCGGAGATGCTGCGGATCGGCTATCTCACCGACATGGTGGCGTTGGAGTTTCTGGACGAGGAGGTCGACAGGCTCGCTGCGATCCTCGCCGGCAACGCGCCGCAGGCGATGCGCGGCATGAAGCGCGCCATCAACGAATTCGCCCGCGGCGAATTGGACGCGCAAGCCGCCGATCAGCGTCACCGCGACAGCATGCGCGGCGACGAGATCAAGGAAGGCATCAAGGCGTTCGCGGAGAAGCGACCGCCGAAATTCTGATCAAGCCCGCTTCGACCGCATCGCGCGCACCTGCGTGAGCCTGGGATCGCGGGCAAGCGCCTTGTAGTGTTTGCTCTCGATGGGATAGATCGCGATCCGGCCCTTGCTATCGGCATGAACGCCCCAGCCGAAGCGCTTGCCCAGGCTCGACGCCCTCATGCACGCCTGCCCTCGGGAGAAGAACGCTTCGCGGGCCGCCTGCTTCTCCGTTTTCGTCGCCTTCACGGCGAGTTCGCGTCCCGACGCAGAGGTCGCGAAGATCACGTCGTCGGACGTGTATTTGTAAGGCGCCTTGGCGATCATCCCGTATTGCAGGCACGCCACCGTCGGCTTTCCCGCGCGCAGCGGCGGCTCTTCGCCGGTACGCGCAGGACAATCTTCAGCAACCTGGATGAAGGTGTTGAAGCAGTTGGTCGTGTGCACCGGCTTCGTCATCTGCAACCCCGGTTCATTCAACCGCCAGCCGCCGCAGCATGCTGCGCCGCCATCTCAGCGTCCGCTGCGTTGATGCGCTGGAACGCGGGCCGCGAGGTCATGCGTTCGGCATAGCGGACGAACACGTCCTTTTTCGGCACAATGCCGAACATCATGGTCCAGCTGAACGCGACGCCCCACAGCACGTCGGCGCCCGTCATGCGCTCGCCGAGCAGATACGGGCCCTTCGACAGCTGCGCCTCGAGCGCGCCGAGCATGATGTCATAGTCGGCATACGGCGATTGCGTGATCGGTGCCGGCTCGCGCTGCATGAACTTGTCGATCAGGGCCGGCTCGAACGAGGCGCCGTAATAGGCGATCCAGCGCAGATACGGGCCGCGCAGCGGATCGTTCAGCGCGGGTGTCAGCCCCGCCTGCGGAAACAAATCGGCTAGATAGATGGTGATCGCGACCTGCTCGGTCACCAGCGCGTTGCGGTGGTGGATCGCCGGCACCTTGCCGAGCGGGTTGATGGCGAGATAGGCCGGCTGGCGCTGCTCGCCGGCCTTCATGTTGAGGACACGAAGATCATAAGGCGCTCCCAGTTCCTCCAGCAGCACCCGCGTGCCGGTGGCCCGGGTTTGCGGCGAATAATACAGCGTGATGCGGTTCGGATCAGTCATGGCGGTCTCCATCTGCCGGCTGGCGATGGCGTTGTAGCGGACCATACCTGACATCCTGTGTCAGGTATGGTTTAAGGAATCATGCGCGCGAGCCGGATGCTGTCGATCCTCACCACCCTCCAGGCCAAGGGGCAGGTCACCGCGCCCGAGCTCGCGCAGGCCTGCGAAGTCTCGGTGCGCACGATCTACCGCGACATCGACGCGCTCGCGGCGTCCGGCGTCCCCGTCTATGCCGACCGCGGGGCGGAGGGCGGCTATCGCCTGCTCGACGGCTATCGCGTGCGGCTGAACGGTCTGTCGCAGAGCGAGGCGGAAGCGCTGTTTCTGGGGGGATTGCCGGGCCCAGCGGCGGCGTTCGGGCTGGATGCGGCGATGATCGCCGCACAGAACAAGCTGATGGCCGCGCTGCCCGCCAATTTGCGCGAAGACGCCGGACGGATGCAGGAGCGCTTTCACCTCGACGCGCCGGGCTGGTTCGGCGAGGCGGAAGAACCGAAGCATCTGCGCACGATCGCCGCCGCGACCCTGCGCGGGACACTGATCAAGATCCGCTACCAGAGCTGGCGCGCCGAGAAGCAGCGTCGCGTCGCGCCGCTCGGTCTCGTGCTGAAAGGGGGCAGCTGGTATCTCGCAGGTCTGGTCGACGGCAGCGTGCGGACCTATCGCGTCGCGCGCGTGCTCGACTGCACCGCGCTCGACGATCGGTGTGAGCGGCCCGCCGGTTTCGATCTCGCCGGCTATTGGCGGGATGCAACGCTGCGTCTTGAGGCCGAGATGCATCCCAATGTCGCGATCGTTCGGCTGTCGCCCTTCGGCGTGAAACTGCTCGATGCCCTGAGCCAGCCTTACGTCAGGGCGCGTACGCAGCTCGAAGAGACCGCGGATGCGGACGGCTGGCGCATTGCCAGAGTGCCGACCGGCAAGACGTCATGGCATGCCGCCGCCGAATTGTTGCGGCTCGGGCCCGAGGCCGAAGTGCTGGAGCCGGCCGACCTGCGCGAGAAGATGGCCGAGCTGACAGAGGCGATGGCTGTGCGCTATCGCGCGGCGCGGAAAACAGGACGGCGGCGCGACGCGCCGCGACCGACGAAACACTCCTGAAACACGATTCTCCCCGCGCTGCATGAACGCATTCGCGTTTCGGCTCGACCGAGATGCAGGGACACAACAACGGCCCTTACGCCAAACTGGAGAATGAAAATGTTTCGTAAGCTTGCACTTGGTCTGATCGCCGCCGGCTCGCTCGGCGTTGCCGCTCTCGCCCCCACCGCCGCGTCGGCCCACGGCTTCCACCATCACTGGGGTCACGGCTGGGGCTTTGGCGGGGTCTACGTCAACAGCGGCGTCAACAATTGCTATCAGGAGCGCGTCGTCCAGACCCGCCACGGCCTGCGCGTCCGCGTCGTGAACGTCTGCGCATACGGGATCTACTGATATCCCGCATTCACGACAAAGCCCCGATCGCACCGCGATCGGGGCTTTGCGCGTCGATTTTTCTTCCGCTAGCCGGCCTGTCTATGTCGCCGAAACCAGGCCCAGGTCTCGCGCGTCGTCCGGATGTAGCCGCGGCCACGATGGACGATTTCGCCGTCGACGATCCCGTTCAGCTTCGGCAGTGCGTGGAACGGGATCGAGGGATAGGCGTGATGCTCGACATGGTAGGGCATGTTCCACGCGATCCATTTGACGATCGCGCCGGTGTAGGTGGTGCGGGTGTTCTGGAATGCGCTGCGGGTACGCTCGCAGCCGGTGTGCTCGGCGTAGAGATAGGGACGCAGGAAGAACTGCCCAATGATCAACGGCACGATCCAGACCCAGAGCAGCAGCGCCGACGAGAACCACAACGACAGCACGAGCAGCAGCGCATAGAGCGCGACATAGGCGCGCGCCTCGGTGACGATGATGGCGCGCCTGTTCTCGGGGATCCATGGCACGACGACCTTGCCGGTGACGGCATGGCCGAGCATCAGCCACAGGCGGCCGGCGACCTGAAGCACGCCGCTATAGGCGAGCGCGAGCTGCGTGTCGGATTTCGGCTTCACGCCGACGACGAGCTCCGGGTCCCTCTCGGGGTCTTGGGTGTAGCGGTGATGGTCCCAGTGAAACAGGCAATAATATTCGTAGGGCAAGCCGATGATGAAGCCCGAGAGATAGCCGACCACGAGGTTGAGACCGCGACTTTTGAACGCGGTCTTGTGCGCGGTCTCGTGCACGGCCATGAACAGGAAGGCGACGAGATAGCCCTGCACCGCCATCAGCGGCAACGCCCAAAGGATACCCCAGGTCGTCGAGACCCGCCAGATCAGCGCGCCGACCAGTACGACCATGCCGTAATGGCCGAGGCTCTGCACGGCGCCCCTGAGGTTGGACCGCACCGACAGTTCACGCAGCATCGCCGGCGCCAACGGCTTCAGCCGATGGCCGGAGTCTGAAACGGTTGCGTCGCTCATGATCGGATGCCTGCCCTACTTGCCGAGAAGCTCCGCGATCTCGGCCTTGATGAAGGCCCGATCGCGCGGATTGTTGATGGGGTTGCCGGCGCGATGGCCGTGCAGCGACGGGATCGGATGCAGCACCGCAGAGCGCGCATTGACCAGCCGGCCGAGTTCGTCCTCGTTGTCGCGGACGTCGAAATAGCGGTCGGTCGCACCGGGCATCAGCAGCATGTGGGCCGTGATCGCACCGAGCGCGCGATCGAAATCGCCGTTGAATGTGGCGCAGCGACTGATATCTCCGTTCTGCCAGATCCCGATCTGAGCCAGGAGATCGTTGGCATCGCGCCGGGCAAACGCCGCGTCCCATGTGCGGACGAGATAGTCGTCCAACGAGGTGAAGCCTGCTTCGCGCCAGATCTCGTCGCGATAGAAACCGTGCGACATCGCCCAACCCGCGTAGACTCGCCCCATGGCGCGATAGCCTGCGACGGGCTTCTCGGCGAAGCGGCCGTCACGGAAGGCGGGATCGGCGGTCAGCGCGGCCTTCACACTTTCCAGGAAGACGTAATTATAGGGCGCACAACGGGCACTGCCGCAGACGACGGCCGCCCGTTCGACCATATCGGGATGCAGCGCCGCCCAGTGATAGGCCTGCATGCCGCCCATCGACCAGCCATAGACCAAGGCTAGCTTCGAGATGCCGAACCGCTCGGTGAGCAGCCGATGCTGGACCGCGATGGCATCGTGATAGCTCACGATCGGGAACGGCGCGGCGGTATTCGACGGCGAGGACGACAGGCCGTTGCCGAACAGGTTCGGAATCACGATGAAGTAGCGCGTGGGGTCGAGCACGCCGTCGGGGCCGATCAGCCACTCGGTGTCGGTGTGCTGCGCGCTGAACGAGGTCGGATAGAGAATGACATTGTCCTTGTCCGGACCGAGCGTGCCGTAGGTCTTGTAGGCGAGCTTGAGCGAAGGGACGACGGCCCCGGACCGGAGCGTGACGTCGCCGGCCTCGAAGATCTCGTAGTCGCGCCCTGCCGTCATGGACCGAACTCCCGCTCACGCGGCGAGCGCGCCGCGGAAACAGCGATGCATCGATCATGCCGGTCCCGCAGACGCATCGTCGCGTAACGCTTAATAACTGTACTTATAGTCCATTTATTGTGGATCAGCAAGATAAATCCCGTCGCGAGCCGGCTTAGGCGATGGCGGCCAGGTAGCGCGCGACAGAGGCCGCGAAGGCGGCCTTGGCGCCTGCGGCGATGTTGCGGTCCCACCAGGCGCCGTAGATGCGATCGAAGGCCAGCGGCTCGACGGCAGCCGCAATCCGTCGCACTGCGGCGGCATTGAGTGGCATGTAGTTCGGATATGAGTACATGAAGCTGACGAAGCGGCGATCCATCGTGACCTGCGCGATATCGCCGGTGAGCAGCGCGCCCCTGCCGTCCGCACCCCTCGCATGGTGCAGCATGGTGGCGCCGGCGAAGTGACCACCGGTGCGCAGGAGCAGCACATCGTCGGAGATGCGATGGTTTTCGCCGGTCCAGTGCACGATCGACGCATGCGGACGCGTCACCCATTGGCGATCATCGGCGTGCAAATAGACCGGCACCCCGCCGAACGCCTCGCTCCAGTCGGCGAGCGCGCCATAGTAATGCGGATGCGAGATCGCGATCGCCTTCAACCCGCCGAGCGACCGCATATGCGCGATCGCCTCCGGCGTCGCCAGCGGTACGCAGTCCCACATCAGCCAGCCGTCCGCGAGCGGCACCAGCAGCGCCCGCTGGCCGATCGCAAAACTTGGCTCGAGCGCGATGCCGGTCAAGCCGAGATCGTCGCGCCAGGCCAGGCAGTGACGTTCCGAGAGCGCCTCGCGCGTGAGGAAAGTCTGGCCCTTCCAACCGACGTATTGCCGCTCGTCCTCGCAAATCTGACAGGCCGCGGGCGGATTTTCGCCATCCGGGAATTGCGCGCCGCAGGTTTCGCAGGTCCAGAGAGGCATGCCGTACTCCCAACAGAGACAATCCAACGTCAATAAGGAATTGCTGGCCGTAACTGCAAGGCCCGCCTCCGGGCAAGGGCTGGAACCAACCCGATCAGCACTCGTTAATGCCTCGTCCGCGCCAGAACGATTGGCTGAAAGGATTATGTCCCACCCGCCGTATTCCGGCTGAGACGACGTTTTGGTATCGATGACATCGCGGTCCCCCTCCTCGTCTCGTATCTGGCCCCTGTTCGCTCTCAACTTCTTCATGGCCGACATGCAGTCGGGCATCGGCCCTTTCGTCGGCGTCTTCCTCCAGGAGCGCGGCTGGGCGAGCGGGTTGATCGGTACCGCGATGACGATCGGCAATGTCGCGGGCATGCTGATCACCACGCCGATCGGCGGCTTCATCGACGCCAGCCGCAACAAGCGCATGTGGGTCGTGATTCCCGGCATCTGCGTGGTGCTCGCCTCCGCGATCATCCTGATCTCGCAAAATTTCTGGGCGGTGACGTTCTCGCAGATCGCACAATCGCTGGCGAGCGCCGCGATCGTGCCCGCGGTCACCGGCATCACGCTCGGCATCGCCAAGCAGAAGGGCTTCAACGCGCTCAACGGCCGCAACCAGGCCTTCAACCACGCCGGCAACATGGTCGGCGCCGCGCTGTCGGGCTATCTCGGTTACAAGTTCGGCTATGTCTCGGTGTTCGTGCTGGCGGCGGTGTTCGGCGCCATCGCGATCGCCTGTGTGATGATGATTCCGGCCAAGGCGATCGATGATCGCGCCGCGCGCGGCAGCAAGGAGGACGATCCCGACAGCGCGCCGGACGCGTTCACGATGCTGCTCAAGCACCGCGCGCTGCTGGTGCTGGCACTGGCGCTCGCGCTGTTTCATCTCGGCAATGCCGCCATCGTTCCGCTCTATGGCCTGGCGGCGGTCGCCGAGGGCCAGGCCAACGGCCCGAGCTTCGTCGCGACCATCGTGGTGATCGCACAAGGCGTCATGGTCATCACGTCGCTGATCGCAATGAAGGCGGCGAGCAAGCGCAACTACTGGCCCATCATTCTTGTCTCCTTCATGTTCCTGCCCATCCGCGGCGTGCTCGCCTTCTTCGTCACGGGATGGTGGGGCGTCGTACCGATGCAGGTGCTCGACGGCCTGGGCACCGGACTCCAGACGGTTGCCGTCCCCGGCATGGTCGCGCGCTCGCTCAACGGCACCGGCCGCATCAATCTCGGCCAGGGTGCCGTGATCACCGTGCAGGGTGTCGGCGCGAGCCTCAGCCCCGCGCTTGGCGGCTGGATCGCGCAATGGATCGGCTACGGCCCGACATTCCTGCTGCTCGGCGGTTTCGGCCTCGCGTCCATGGCGCTGTGGTTCGCGTTCGGCGCCCACGTGAAGAAGTATTGAGGCGCGAGCTTCACGTGCCAAAATTCTTCTGGATCGCCTTGTCGAGCGTCTCGCCGCCGACGAAGCGCTGGCGTAGCTCGCGCTTGAGCAGCTTGCCGCTCGGGTTCTTGGGCAGGGCATCGACGAAGATGACGCGCTTGGGCACCTTGAAATGCGCCATCTGGCCGGCGCAATGCTTGATGACGGACTCCTCGTCGAGCTTCTCCCCGCTCTTGACCACGACGATCGCAGTCACTGCCTCGATCCAGCGCGGATCGGGCAGGCCTACCACAGCAACCTCCGACACGGCAGGGATGCGGTAGACCATCTCCTCGACCTCGCGGCTCGCGACGTTCTCGCCACCGGTCTTGATCATGTCCTTGACGCGATCGACCACGGTGATGTGGCCCTCGTCATCGACGGTGGCGAGATCGCCGGAGTGAAACCAGCCGCCGGAGAACGCCGCCGCCGTCTTGACCGGATCGTTGTAATAGCCGGAGAGCAGATGCGGCGAGCGGTGCACGATCTCGCCGACTTCGCCGACCTTCACATCCTCCATCGAAGTGTTGACCACGCGGGTCTCGACATTGAGCACGGGCTTGCCCGCCGAGCCGGCCTTGCGCAGTTGGTCCGCAGGACCCAGCACGGTCGCGAGCGGCGCGATCTCGGTCTGGCCGTAGAAATTCCAGAACTTCACGCTGGGCAGGCGGCGCTGGAGCTCGAGCAGCACCTCCACCGGCATGATCGAGGCGCCGTAATAGCCCTTCTGCAAGGTCGACAAATCCGTCTTGTCGAAATTGGGCGAGCGCAGCATCGCGATCCAGATCGTCGGCGGCGCAAAGAACGATGTGATCCTGTGCGCCTGGATCAATGTCAGAATATTGTCGGCCGCAGGCTTGCCCGTGATCACACCGGAGGCGCCGAGATAGATTTGCGGCCCCAGGAACACGTCGAGCTGCGCGCAGTGATAGAGCGGAAGCGCGTGCAGGAATTTGTCGTCCACGCTCATGCCGCCGTCGATGATGCAGCTGACATACTGCCACATCACCGCGTCATGGGTCAGCATCGCGCCTTTGGGCAGCGACTCCGTGCCGCTGGTATAGACGATCTGCGCGAGATCGCGGCTGTCGACGGACGCATCGAGATACGAGCCGTCGGAGCTGAGGAGATCGTCGAAGGTGGTGAGGCTAGCGGGCGCGGTGGCGGGATCCTCACCCGGCAGCCAGATCATCTTCTCGACCGCGCAATCCCTGGCGCTGGCCGCGCGCGCGGGCTCGACGAAATCAGGGCCGGCCGCGAGCAGCTTTGCGCCGGAGCTCTTCAGGATGAAATTGATCTCGTCCGGATTGAGCATGAAGTTGATCGGCACCAGCACCGCACCGATCCGGGCCACCGCGAACCGGAGCGCCGCAAAGGCATGCGAATTGCGCGAGAGCACGGCGAGGCGGTCCCCCTTTTTCACGCCGAGGCCAACCAGGCCACGGCCGAGCCGATTGCAGATCGCGTCCATCTCGGCAAAAGTCCAGCTCACATTGCCGCAGCTCACCCCGAGCTTGCCCGGATCGCGACCCGCCGCACGGCGCAGGAGGTCGCCGATGGAATGCTCGCGGGCCTTCGAGATGGTCGCTGCGGTGTCGCCGGTCATTTCCGTTCCCCTGAATTTTCTCATTGCGTGAGTGCCGCCCTGAGCACAGGTCAGGCCATTGCATTCACGCGCGTCTTGTTCTTTGCAAAAGCGTAGTCGGGGCAACCGGCCGCGTCAAATCAGCCAGCGAGCGCGGCGCCGTTACGCAAGAGTTGACGCTTGAGGGAGGCAAATCTAGCCTCGTGCGCCAACGATAGAGTTTGGGGAAATGCCATGTGCCGGATTATGCGTGCCGCCCTAGCGGCCGGATTGACTGCGTTTGTGATCAGCCCGTCTCTCGCCCAGCAGGCGCCGCTCAAGATCGGCGTGCTCTCCGACTTCTCCTCGGTCTATTCCGACATCGGAGGCCAGGGGAATGTCGAGGCCACCAAAATGGCGATCGAGGATTTCGGCGGGCAGATGTTCGGCAAGCCGATCGACATGGTCAGCGCCGACGTGCTGAACAAGCCCGATGTCGCCTCCACCATCGCGCGAAAGTGGTGGGAGACCGAGGGCGTCGACATGATCATCGACCTGCCGACCTCGGCCACTGCGCTTGCAGTGATGGAGCTGTCGAAGCAGTATGAGAAGATCATGATCGTGACGGATGCGGCAAGCTCCGACATTACCGGAAAGTCCTGCTCGCCCTACACCGCGCACTGGACCTACGACACCTACGCCAACGCGCACACGGTCGGCAGCGCCATCGTCAAGAACGGCGGCGATAGCTGGTTCTTCCTCACGGCGGACTACGTGTTCGGTCATTCAGTCGAGCGCGACACCTCCGACGTGGTGAAGGCGGCCGGCGGAAAGGTGCTCGGCAGCGTCAAGCATCCGCTCAACACCGCGGACTTCTCCTCATTCCTGCTGCAGGCCCAGGCCTCGAAGTCCAAGATCATCGGGCTGGCGAACGGCGGTGGCGACACCATCAATGCGATCAAGCAGGCCGGTGAGTTCGGCATCGTCGCCGGCGGCCAGAACCTGGCTGCGATCGTGATGTTCATCTCCGACGTGCACAGCTTAGGGCTGAAGCTCGCGCAGGGACTGATCATCACCGAGGCCTATTACTGGGACCTCAACGAGAAGACCCGCGCTTTCGGCAAGCGTTTCATGGAGCGCGTCAAGCGCATGCCGACGATGAACCAGGCGGCGACCTACAGCGCGACGCTGCACTACCTGAAGGCGGTGCAGGCCGCTGGCACAAAGGACACCAAGACCGTGATGGCCAAGATGCGCGAGCTGCCGGTGAAGGATGCCTTCACCGACAACGGCAGCTTACGCGAAGACGGCCGCATGGTGCACAGCATGTATCTGTTCCAGGTGAAGAAGCCCGAGGAGTCCAAAGGCCCGTGGGACTATTACAAGCTGCTCGCCGAAGTCCCTGCCGACCAGGCCTTCCGGCCCCTGAAGGACGGCGGCTGCCCTCTTGTGAAGTGAGCCAACAGGACGGACAAGGCGTAGGTTCGCTAGCGCTGTCGGTACAGGCTCAGAGCTTGTGCCCCTTCTGTCGCAGCGCCTCGATGAGGCGCTGCTTCAACTCGTCGGCCGTCTTCTGACCGACGTCCTGACCGATCTGCGCGCTGGCCTGCGCCAGCGCATCCGACTTCTCCAGAAGCTTCTTCCCGGCTGGCTGGACATAGAAAGCCTCGATCTGGCGCAGCTCGTCAATGCTGAAGCTCTGCGCATAGAGAGCGGCGACCTGGTCGATCATTGAGGTGAGGGCCGGGGTGTAGATCTCGGAGCCGGGTGCCGTCACCGCGTCATAATCGCGCTCGATCTCCGGCCTGTCCTGCGCGACCCAGGGCCTCAGCTTGAGCAGGAGCTGCGGCAACAGCGCGCGATACTGATCCGCGATCTTCAAGGTGACCACGAGCTTGCGCGCCGCGCTCATCGCCTCCGGCGAGGGCGCTTGCGCCGATGCACCCGAGATCAGGAGCAGGAGTGTGCCGGCGATCGTCAACACAAGTCTGGACATAAACCCCTCCGTTGGATCTCTCCGCGAAAATGCAGGCCGGCGATACTCAACGACCCGCGGGCGCCACGGCAGACCTGTCCGCAGGCGCGCTTTCCAGGACGGTGTCGGCCTCCTCGATCTCCGTCACCTTCACGAACAGGTTCGGCACCCGTTCGGTCCGGTCGAGCAGCCAGGCGGCTGCGATCATGATGACGATGCCGACGACGGAGACCGCGAGCTGCTCCCAGACGCCCTTGGTGTATTGCGTCAGGATCCAGTGCGCCGAGAACGACAGGAAGACGCCAAGGCAGAAGATCGGCAGCGAATGCTGGCCGCAGAGGATCACAGGGCGCAGCCAGGCCCCGTGCAGGGTCCGCCATTTGCGCGAGATGAGGTGAGTCACCCAGATCGCCAGCGCCAGGAAATGCGTGAAGCGCAGCATGTCGAGGTCGGTCTTGTCGATCGGGTAGATCGCCTTGATCATCCATTTCGGGGTCAGGGCATCGAGCGCGGGGACGTGCCAGGTCATCACGATCAGCAGCGCGAAGGCGAGCCAGGCCGCGGCCAGCGCCATCGCCGCCCTGGACCACACCCATCTCGCGATCTTGTCGATCTGGCCGATGCCGCACCAGGCTGCGAACACGAACATCAGCTGCCAGCAGAACGGGTTGAAGTACCAGTGCGTGCCGGGCGGATAGGAGGCGACGTTCCAGTCGAACCAGCGCGCCAGCACGTAGAGCACCACGGATGCGGCGAGCGTCAGGTTCGGCCGGCGCACCAGGCACCACACGATGAAAGGCGAGGCGAAAACGAGCGTGATGTAGAGCGGCAGCACGTCGAGATTGACCGGCTTGTACTTCAGGAGGATCGCCTGCCCGATCAGCTCGTCCGGATGCGACAGGAAATTGAACACGTTGAACTCGTGCTCGTACATCGGATTGTCGAAGCGGCGCGCGGTGCGGGCGATCTGCGCCGTGAACAGCAGGAACAGCATGATGTGGGCGACGTACATCTCGACCGCGCGCCGCCACAGCCGCTTCAGCGCGGCGAGAAACCAGCCGCCAGCGACGATCGGCCCGTAGATCCAGCCGACCAGATAACCGGAGATGAAGACGAAGAATTCGGCGGCGTCGCTGAAGCCGTAATTGCGCAAGGTCAGCCAAGCCACGACGTCGTGCGGAATGTGGTCGAGGAAGATCATCCACAGACCGATGCCGCGGAAGAGATCGAGTCGCAAATCCCGCTCGACCGGCGCGAGCAGCGCTGACTGGTCCCGTGTGATCATGGCCCCGCCTCGTTCGGTGGGCGTCGCGCCGTCGCGGCGCCGCAAAATCGGATGCTAAAAAATTGAAATCAAAAGTCGCCTGGCCGTGTGGCCAGGGCCGACGGTAGCCGACCTTGCTGCGCGCGCAAGGGCATAGTCATCGGAGCGGGCGGCACAAGCGTGCCGTCCTCCGCGCTGCACCATGAAGGGCCCTTCAAGATAAAGGGCGAAAACAACCCCATGCACAGTAGCTAACTCCTTGCGGCGCCTGCTTAATTTATTTGACGCGTCGGGCAGATTTCGGCCCCGATAGCGGCCCGGCCGCCGCTGCCGTCAGCTGAGCTCGTCACCCGTCGCCTGCATCTCGTTGAGCATCGCCTCGGCCTTGTGGCGCAGCGGCAGCGCGCCGCTCTCGGCGGCGATCGCGATGGTCGCGCGCAGGGCGCTCAGGATCGCCGCCCTGGCCTCCGGATCCGACGGCGGCGTCACCACGGCCTCGCCGAACAGCGCCTCCGCCTCCAGGCCGGAGAACCCCTGTTGCCGCGCGGTGTTGCGCGCTTCGCGCAGCATGTTCTGCGCGGCCTGGACGTCGCCGAGACGGTGGGTGGCGAGCGCCAGGTAGATCGAGCTGCGAAGCACCGCCGAGGTATAGCCGACCGCCTTCGCTTCCTCACGCGCTTCCGTCAGCATGCCGCGCGCCCGGTCAAACAGCCCCTGCTCCAGATAGGCCATGCCGAGATGGCAGGCGAGCACCGGCACGAACAGCCGGATGCCGTGCTTCTGCGCCAGGACAAAACCATTCTCGAGAATGGCCGCGGCCGCCGCCGGCTCGCCGCGGCCGAGCATCAGCCAGCCGCCGCTATAGGCCGCGGCGACGCGGTCGTAGGGGCGGCCGGTCTCCTCCGCGATCGCTGCGGCTTGCTGCTGGAGCTGCTCGGCGGCATCGATCTGGCCCATCACCGTGTGAGTGACGCTGTTCATCATGCAGCAAAGCAGGAGCAAAGATCGTGGGGTCGTGCCGATCGGAGCACTCGCGGTCAGACCCGCAAGGTGGACGCGGGCGGTGGCCAGCATCTTCTCGGCGCGATCGTAGCGGCCGGAAAGAAAATAGGCCTGCCCGAGACTGTATTGCGCGAGATTACGCCAAGCGGGATTTCCCGAGCTTTCCGCCAGATGCACCACATCTTCCCCGATCGTGACAGCTTCAACCGGCGTTCCATAGAAATTCTGGGCACCCGCTCTCATGGTCATGGCCGCGACCTTGCGTTCAATATCGCCAATCGCATCGGCTCGCCGTTCGGCCTCGCTCCCCAAATCCAGGGCTTCGGCGACACGCCCCGACCCGGCAAAGGCCAATCGCGCCTCCATCCGCAGGTCGATGGCGTCCGTTTCGCGCGCGTGCGTCACCGGGATCTTGTCGAGAGAACCCATCGCGATCTCGAAATAATCGACCGCTTCGGCAAAGGCCGAGCGCACCAGACATTTTCGAGCCGCGCTCCTGCCATGCTGAAAAGCCTTCCGCCAATCCTTCGCTCGGGTCGCGTGATAGCAGAGCGTATCCGGACCGTCGGTCCACGCCTCGTCGGTCTCGAGAGCCGCCAGAATGCTGGCATGGATGCTTTCCCGCACCTTCTCGACCATCGAATCGTAGGTCACCTGCCTGACCATCTCGTGCCGGAACTCGAGCGAATCCTCCAACTCACTGTCGATCCTGACGAGCAACTCGGCCCGGTCGAGCGCGGTGAGGCAATCCTGCAGGACGTCTTCCGGCACGGCCGCTACTCTTCGCAGTGTGGCCTGGTCGGCCCGGGGTCCAAGCGCCGCGGCGATCTGGAGAAGCGATCGTTCCTGTCGTGACACACGATCCAGCCGCGCCGCGATCACACCCTGAATGCTGCTGGGGATGCCGAGTTCGTCCACAGGACGCGCAAGGGAAAGGTCGCCCCACTGGCCAAGAAGCATGCCGCTGTCCTTCAAACTGCGGCAGACCTCCTCAATGAACAGCGGAACGTTGGCCGTATGAGAGATGATCCGATTCTTCAGGTCTTCGTTGGTCGTGGCGGGACCAAGCATGTCCGCGAGCATGGCCAGCCCCGAATTGTCATCGAGAGGCCGCATCGCCACGATTTCCGCGCGGCAGCTCGCGATCCACACCGGCATTCCATTGGGCCGCGTCGTCAGCAGCACAAGCAAATCAGGGCATTGCAGCCCCGAAAGGGTCGCGACGACCGCATCGCTGGCCCGATCCATCCAGTGCAGGTCCTCAATCAAAAGGATCGTACGCTGACGACGGGCGACGCTCTCGATGATCGCACAGCTTGCGTCTGAAATCGCACGACCGCGCGCGTGAGGCTCCAATTCATCCCATTGCGGATCGGAAACCGGCAAATCCAGGATCGCGTCGAGAGCCCGCTGTTGCACCACCGGCAATTCGTCTCTGGGATCATCCGTCTTGGTCTGATCTCTTGCTGACGTATCGAGGATCGAGAGCAACAGGCGCTTGAGCGCGCTGTACGGCGCACCCTGGAGATTTGGGCTGCACTCGACATCGATCAGCCGCCAGCCGCCAGCCCGGAGGTCCTGCGCGAATTCATGCGCAAGCCGAGACTTGCCAATGCCGGCGTCACCCATCAGCAGAACCGTCTGCCGGCCGGCAGCAACCCTATCCGCAGCGCGCCACAACAACGCCCGCTCCGTCGTGCGGTCGACGAATCTGGAAACGCTCCGCGCACGTCGGACCCGCCAGCTCGACAGATCACTCGCACCCATCACCCGGTAGACAGGCAGGGGCTCGCCGAAACCACGGAGCGCCTTGCGGCCAAGGAATTCAAAGCGGACGTGTCCGTCCGCCAGCTCCTGGCAGGCTTCGGAGACATAGATCTGGTTCGCCTCGGCTGCCGTCTCCAGCCGAGCCGCGAGGTGCTGGGCTGCGCCGCCGATCTCGTAGACCTTGGAAAATTCGCTCGCGACCATGTAGGCCACCACATGACCCGAGTGCAGGCCGACCCGGACTTGAAGTCCTGGATCGCCCAGACTGCCAACACGCCGGACCAGCTCGATGGCCGCGTGGCAGGCTAAGGGCGCGTGGTTGTCGTCGGCGATCGGGGCGCCGAAGACGGCGGCCAACCCGTCACCCAACTCCTTGCTGACGATGCCGCCGAACTGGCGCACCGCGCCTCTCATCGCCGCAAGAGCAGGCTCGAGGCGCGACACCGCCGCCTCCGGCTCCAGTTCGGCAACAAGACCTGTGGAATCGACGACGTCGGCACGCAGAATCGTCACAAAGCGTCGTTCGCTGTCGGGGTCGACGGGCTGGCGCACCGCCGCTCCGCATTTGGAGCACCAGCGGTCGCCCGGACCAATCGCCGACTGACAAGCGAAGCAATGCATTCCAGCGCCTTCAACCACTGCCTCGGCAGCCTCACCCCAATCCCCGCGAGGCGTTCGACCCAACAATACCTATAGGAAAGTGCATGGCAATTGGGCTTGCGACATAGGCGACGTTACGGGATGGAGGCTCTCTGGACGAAATACATTCCTGAGTGGTAGCGTTGAGGGCGCACAACAAACAGCGTGATCGGCCGTAGCGTGACGCGTATTTTCGGCCACCGCACCAGAGATTTTGACAAACAGACATATGAAGGAAAGAGGCGATGGCCGGACTGGTATATAGCGGCAAGGCATTTCGAGACTTGATGAATAGCAATTACTATCCTTTGGCGAACATGAAGAAGAGCGTCGCGAAGCTCAAGGAGTCCGAGGACATCGACCTGCCGACCTTGGAATACGGCCAGTACCATTTGATTCTGAACCCGGCATCGAACTGGCCGCAGGGCAGCGCCAAGTACTGGCACAAGGAAAAGGGCCGGGCCCGCGTCGACCTCAGCACCCAGCCGAACACAGTCCCCCTGTCCAGGGATGAGCCGGGCGTCATTCCGCTGACGCGATGCGATCTGCTCGATGCCTGCGTCCGGAAATGCTTCAACTCCGAGCCGCCAATCCCGATGAAGACGAAGATCATCACCCACGAAGCCAGCGACGCTTTCGCGCACCGGCACGAGATCCGGCTGGAGTGGGACTACAAGAAGGGCTCGGACAAGCCGACGCTGCTCAATCTGACGATGGTCTGTCCGCACAGATCCTGACGCATTCTGTAGTACGCAAGACGCATCACGCCCGCGCGACTGGCGCGGGCGTAATGTTTGCTTCCGATCGCCGTTCGCCCCAAGGGGGCAGCCCTCGCGCTTGCCAAGACCGTGCTGTCGAAGGAAGCAGCACTGCCAAGACGCTGGTCCTATCCACCGCCTCCAAAAAACCGGTTCAGCTCGTACGCAGTCTGCTGCGGAAGCTCCTCCGGGAAGAAGTGCCCGCCATCAAGCGGCTTTCCGTCGATGTCATCTGCCCACGCCCGCCAGAGCCCCAAGGGGCCGCCCTCGCTCGCATACCACGCGTTGAGGGGGCCGCGACCGCTCCAGAGCACGAGCACAGGGCAGTCAATTCGGCGGCCGGAACGACGGTCCGCCACATCGTGCGCGTGATCGAGTGTCGCGGCCGCACGATATTCCTCGCAGATCGCGTGAACATGCGCCTCATCGCTCAACGCGTCGATATAGGCTGCTCGCACCGCCGGACTGAAGCTGCCGGCCGAAGACCCGCAGCCATGCAGCGCATTGTCGATGATGGCGTCGGGGGCTGCCGACAATAACCGCTCGGGAAGAGGTTCAGGCTGCGCAAGCAACGACCACGGCCAATAGCCGACCGTCAGGTTCTTGTCGGCGCGCTCCCAGGCGTCGGCAATAGGAACGACATCCAGGACGGCAAGCCGCTGCACGCGTTCGCGGTGATCAAGCGCGAGCCGAAAGGCGACACGGCCGCCACGATCATGGCCCGCGACCGAGAAACGGTCGAAGCCGAGTTTCGTCATGACGGACACCATGTCGTTTGCCATTGCTCGTTTTGCATATGGCGCATGGTCCGGACTGGAGGGAGGACAATCGCTCCGGCCATATCCGCGAAGATCGGCGCAGACCACGGTGAAGTTTTGCGCGAGCAACGGCGCAACGTCTCGCCACATCAGATGCGTCTGCGGAAATCCGTGCAACAGGAGAACGGCCGGCCCCGAACCGGCCCGACGGATGAAGATCCGGGCCTCGTCCGCCTGAACATCGGCGGCGTCGAAATCCTCGAACTGCATTGGCCCTCTCCTTCCGAACGACGGCAAGCCAACAAGCGAGCACCGGACGGGCCCGGTGTCCTCGTGTTGACGCCCGGCGCCATCCTGGGTTCCTTCCCGGATGGCATGCTCTGGGCTGATCGCGCTTACGCTTGGCAGCTCCACCGACGGCGACGGGACGCGCTTCGGCATGGTCCGAACGAACCCAAGCTCAGCCAAGCAGGACATGCATGATCGAGGACGCCCCAAAACAAAAAATGGCGCGCGCAAGGCGTGCCATTTCCTTCTGTAAACCAACAAATTCAGCGAAGGCCGCCGGCGACGTGAAGCGTCTCGCCCGTGACGTAGGATGCGTCGTCCGAAGCGAAGAAGGCCACCGCGGCAGCGATCTCCTCGACCTTGCCGACTCGGCCAAGCGGAGTGGTGGATTCGATCCAGTTTCGCATGTCGCCCTCGTGCAGGCCGGCGGACACGACCCCCTCGGTGACGATCATGCCGGGATTGACGGCGTTGACGCGGATCTTGCGCGGCGCCAGTTCCTTGGCCAGCACGGCGGAGATCGCATCCACCGATGCTTTGGTGGCGGAGTAGACGGCGCCGTTCGGCGGCGCGAGAGTCGACGCCGCGGAGCTGATGTTGATGATGCTTCCGCCATTGGCGTTGAAGTGCCGCGCCGCCTCTCCTGAGACCAGGAGGAGGCCCAGCACATTGAGATCGAACTGCTTGTGGAAATGCTCCGGCGTGATGGCCTCGAGCGGCGCGAACTCGTAAACGCCCGCGTTGTTGACGAGGATGTCGATCGCACCGAGCGCCTTCACGGTTTCCGCGACTACACTTTTCACGTCCTTGGCATCGGCCAGATTGCCGTGGACCGCGACGGCTTTGCCACCCTTGGCGACAATGGCGGCGACGACGCGGTCGGCGGCCTGCTTGCTGGAGCTGTAGTTGACGGCGACCGCCGCGCCCTCGGCCGCGAGCCGCGCGGCGATTTCGGCACCGATGCCTTTGGATGCGCCGGTCACGAGCGCAACTTTTCCTTCGAGTCTCTTGGTCATCACATTCTCCATCATCCGGCGCGACGCCGATATTCAATAGTTCAATATTAGTGAACTATTGAATGAGTTCAAGGGAGGTGCTATATTTTGTGCATGGTGCAGTTCGTTCACCCATCGCGGAGCGAGATTTCACTGGCTGGGGTGCTGGGAGCGCTCGCGGACCCTATGCGGCTGCGGATCGTCAAAAGCCTGGCCGCACAGAGTGATTGCATGTCGTGCACCGAGGCGGCGCCCTGCCCTGACATGGCGAAGTCGACTCTGTCGAACCATTTTCGCATCCTGCGCGAGGCCGGCCTGATCCGGACCTCAAAGCAAGGCGTCCAGCACCGCAATGTCCTACGCGAGGAGGACATCAATGCGCGGTTTCCGAAGCTGCTGAAAATGATCCTTAGCTATCCGGAGTGAGCCGTTCCCCACTCTTGCGCAAGGTGCGACCGACGTTTCCACCGGAGCGCGGCCAAAACAAAAATGGCCCGCGTGAAGCGGGCCATTTTCGGATCGGGACCGGTAAGGTCCGAACTTGGTTGCGGGGATAGGATTTGAACCTATGACCTTCAGGTTATGAGCCTGACGAGCTACCGGGCTGCTCCACCCCGCGTTAACCGTTGCTTTGCCTTCGTGAAAGCGCCGGGGACGGTGAATGAAGGGCCGGCGCTGTTCGCGTGGCTTGCTTCGTCCGTCCCGAAGGCTTCCTTGGAAGGCAACCCCGGGCAAAGCCCGTTGGGTGCGGGCGGTATGTACCAACCCGGGGTGCCTTTGGAAAGGGCTGCGAGAACGTTTTTTTCGACTTTATGACAGCGCGGTGGACGAATTTGCGGCCTATTTGGCCGGCCCTTGCCAGAAGTTCCACAAGGGGCCAGCTTGCGGCAACAAAACCAGGCGGAAACGCCACTTAATGGGGGAGAACGCCATGGACCACGCCTTGGATCGCCCCTCAGATCGCCCCCCGCCGAGCGCCCCGCTTCGGGGCCTCGAAGACGCCTTCCATGCCATGGTCGAGCGGTCGCGGGCCGAGCCGGCGCCTGGCCTCGCCGAGCGGCTCGACCGCCTGGCGCGGTTGCGCACTGTCGTCGCCGACAACGAGGAGCGCTTCCGGCAGGCGATCTCGGCCGATTTCGGTCACCGCTGCGCGGTCGAGACCAATATCGCCGAGACCATGATGGTGTTCTCCGAGATCCGTCATGCCACCAAGCACCTCAAGAGCTGGATGGCGCCGCAGCGCGTTTCGACGGCGCTGCAATTCCTGCCCGCGCGCAACCGGCTGATGCCGCAGCCGCTCGGCGTCGTCGGCATCATCGCGCCCTGGAATTATCCGCTGCAGCTGACGCTCGCGCCCGCGATCGGCGCGCTCGCCGCCGGCAACCGCGTCATTATCAAGCCGAGCGAGCTTGTGCCGCACTTCTCATCGCTGCTGAAGGAGACGGTCGCCGAGCGGTTCGACGCTGCGGAATTGCTCGTCACCGGCATCGAAGACGAGGTCGCAAAGGCCTTCGCGCATCTGCCGTTCGATCATCTCGTGTTCACCGGCTCGACCCGGGTGGGGCGGCTGGTGGCGGAGGCCGCGGGGCGTAACCTCACGCCCGTCACGCTCGAGCTCGGCGGCAAGTCGCCTGTTATCATCGACGCCTCGGCTGATCTCGAAGAGGCCGCCGAGCGCATCGCCTACGGCAAGCTGCTCAATGCCGGGCAGACCTGCATCGCGCCCGACTATGTGCTGGTGCCCGAGCGCGCGTTGCAGGCCTTTGCCGAAAAAGTTCGCGCGCAGATGCGACGCATGTTCGGCACCGACCCCTCGAACAAGGACTACACCTCCGTGATCTCCGACCGGCATTATGCGCGGCTGGAAAATCTCGTCTCCGATGCGGCACGTCGCGGCGCAAAGATCCTGCAGCCGGCGAAGCCGGACGATCCCAACTGGAAGGCGCACCGCAAATTCCCGCCGACGCTGATCGTGGGCGCGAGCGAAGACATGGCGGCCATGCAGGAGGAGATTTTCGGCCCCGTGCTCCCCGTGCTCGGCTATCGCGACCCGGCCGACGCCATCGCCTTCGTCAACGCCCGCGACCGGCCGCTGGCGTTGTACTGGTTCGGCAAGGACCGCGTTGCGCGCGACGAGGTGCTGGCGCGCACCGTCTCCGGCGGCGTCACGGTCAACGACTGTCTGTTCCACTTCGCGCAAATCAACCAGCCGATGGGCGGCGTCGGCGCATCCGGCACCGGCGCCTATCACGGCGAATGGGGCTTTCGCACGTTCGGCAAGCTGAAGCCGGTGTTCTACCGCTCGAAATTCAACCGCCTCGCCGACCTCTATCCGCCTTATGGCGGCAAGATCGCGCGGCTGGAGAAGATGATGCGATTCGTGTCGTAGGTTTCAGCACCTGTCATTGCGAGCGCAGCGAAGCAATCCAGAATCCCTCCGCGGCAAAGGTCTGGATTGCTTCGCTTGCGCTCGCAATGACGGAAAGAATGAATGCAGGGGGAAACATCAGTGACGGACACATTCGATTTCGTCGTCGTGGGCGCGGGCTCCGGCGGCTGCGCGGTGGCGGGGCGGCTGTCGGAGGATGCGGGGACATCCGTGGCGCTGCTCGATGCCGGCGGTCGGAACGACAATTGGCGGATCACCACGCCGTTCGGACTGGCTTTGCCATACAAGGCGGCGAACTGGGGTTTCGATACCGTGCCGCAGAAGGGATTGAACGGCCGGATCGGCTATCAACCGCGCGGCAAGGGACTCGGCGGATCCTCGGCGATCAACGCCATGGTCTATATCCGCGGCAACAAATGGGACTACGACCACTGGGCCTCGCTCGGCAATGCCGGCTGGTCATATGCCGACGTGCTGCCCTATTTCAACCGCTCGGAGAACAACGCCGATTTCGACGGCGCCTATCATGGCAAGGGCGGCCCGCTGCATGTCAACAGACTGCGCGCGGACAATCCGATCCACGACATCTTCCATCAGGCCGCCCGCGAGGCGCAGTTCCGCATCCGCGAGGACTTCAATGAAGAGGATCACGAAGGGCTCGGCAGCTACCAGGTGACCCAGCACAATGGTGAGCGCTGGAGCGCGGCGCGCGCCTATCTGCATCCCCACATGGACAAGCGCGCCAATCTGCGTGTCGAGACGCAGGCGCATGCCACGCGCATCCTGTTCGAAAGTGGGCGCGCGGTCGGCATCGAATATGTCCAGGGCAAGCAGACAAAGAAGCTACGCGCCCGTCGCGAGGTGATCCTCGCCTCCGGCGCCTTCCAGTCACCGCAATTGCTGATGCTGTCGGGCATAGGCGACGGCAAGGCGCTTGCCGCCCACGGGATCGACGTCGTGCATCATTTGCCGGGCGTAGGACGCAATCTGCAGGATCATCCGGATTTCGTGTTCGTCTACGCCTCCGACTATCCACACTTCGTCCATTCGTCGCTCGGCCGGCTACCATCCCTGCTCCGCGCCATCCAACGATACCGCCGGGAGCGGCGCGGCCTGATGACCACCAATTTCGCCGAGTGTGGCGGCTTCCTGAAGACCCGGGCCGACCTCGATGTGCCCGACATCCAGCTGCACTTCATCATCGCGACGCTCGACGACCACGGCCGCAAGAAGCACAAGGAGGCGGGCTTCTCGTGCCATGTCTGCCTGTTGCGGCCGAAGAGCCGTGGCAGCGTCTGGCTGAAAAGCGCCGATCCGCTGGCAGCGCCGCTGATCGATCCGAATTTCTTGGGCGAGGCGGAGGATCTCGAGACGATGGTCGCGGGCTTCAAGACGACGCGAAGGCTGATGGAGACGCCCGCGATGCGCGCGTTGCAGAAGAAGGACATGTTCACGTCCGATGTGAGAACGGACGACGATATCCGCGCCATCCTGCGCGCGCGTGTCGACACCGTCTATCACCCCGTCGGCACCTGCAAGATGGGCACCGACGCGATGGCCGTGGTCGATCCGGCGCTGAAGGTGCACGGCGTGGAAGGTCTGCGCGTCGTCGACGCCTCGATCATGCCGACACTGATCGGCGGCAACACCAATGCGCCGGCGATCATGATCGGCGAGAAGGCGGCGGATATGATCAGGGGCGAGATGCGGTGACTCTACCTCGTCGTCCCGGCCTAGTGCGCAATTGCGCATGGGGGGCCGGGACGATAGCAGCTTCTCAATTCAGCAAGAACCCGCCGTCCACCGTCACCACACTGCCCGTCATGTACCGCGAGGCCTTCGAGGCCAGCAGCAGGATCGCGCCGTCGAGATCGGACTCGGCGCCGATGCGGCGCTGGGGAATGCGCTTGGTCAGGCGCTCGCCCGGCGGCGTCGCCCAGAACGCGTGGTTCATCTCGGTGTCGATGTAGCCGGGTGCCAGCGCGTTGACGCGGATGTTCTGCCCCGCAAGCTCCAGCGCCATCGCTTTGGTCGCCTGGATGATGCCGGCCTTGGAGATCGCGTAAGGCGACACCGCCTTCAGCACGCCGGTGCCGAGCACGGAGGCGATGTTGACGATGTTGCCTGCCTGCTTGCTCGCGATCATGCGGCGCGCGATCTCGGTCGCGAGGAAATAGGCGCCCTTGAGATTGGCGCCCATCACCGCGTCCCAATCGGCCTCGGTCTGCTCGGTCGCGAGCTTTTCGATCGCGATGCCAGCATTGTTGATCAGCACCGTGACCGGGCCGAGCGCGGCTTCCGTGGCATCGAGGGCCCTGGCGATCGATGCGATGTCGGTGACGTCGAGCGCGACGGCGGCGGCGCGGCCGCCCTTGCCGCGGATCTCGTCTTCCAGGCTCTTCAGCTTGTCGGTCTGCCGCGCCGCGAGCGCGACGGCCGCGCCATGTGCCGCCAACACCCGGGCAAATTGCCGCCCCAAGCCCTGGCTCGCACCTGTGACGAGGATGGTTTCTCGACTGACGTCGAATAGGTCTGACATTGGGCGCGTCCCTGAGCTTTGGGGTCATCGGTTTTGGCCATCAATACAGACGATTTTAACGATCTGAAACCGGAATGATCGGTTCTGCGTTCACTCGTTCCATGGCAGGCTCCCGCGCATGAACAGTTTCGATCTCGCCGTCTATGCGGCGCTCGCCATCGCGATCGGCTTCGGTTTCAGGACCGGCCTGCTCGGCAGCGCCATGACGATCCTGGCCTATCTCCTCGCCGCCCCCATCGCGGTTGCGCTGATGCCGCTGATCGTCCCGCAGGTCGCGGGCAATCCGAATGCGCCGCTGCTGCAGAACTGGATCTGGTTCTTCGGCATCTTCGTGGTGGTCGGCATGCTGTTTGGACATCTCGGCCGGCTGGCGCTGAGCGACACGATACGCGACGCCGGCATCGGCGACCGCCTCGGCGGCGCCGCGCTCGGCGCCATCAGGGTCGGCCTCGTCGCCACCACCTTGGTGCTGGTGTTCGACCAGATCGTGCCGGCCAACCGGCAGCCGCCGTTCCTCGCCGGTTCGCATCTGCGGCCGCTGTTCTCGACGGTCGGCCAGATGGGCTTCAAGTCGCTGCCGCCGGAGGCGGCCTCCGCGATCGACCGTCTCAAGCAGGAGCGGCGCATCTGATGAGGCGCATTTGCATCGCCGCGCAAGCGTGCATGCATTTTGATGCGAGCCAATCCCTTATCAGCGGCGCCAAGGTTGGCTAGAATAGCGGCTCTAAAAACCTGCCTGACATTACGGGAGTGAAACAGTGGATCTTGGGATCAAAGGCCGCCGCGCCATCGTCTGCGCATCCAGCAAAGGCCTCGGACGCGCCTGCGCCATCTCGCTGGCCGAGGCCGGCGTTCACGTCACGCTGACCGCGCGCGGCGCCGAGGCCCTGAAGAAGACGGCCGACGACATCCGCAAAGCCTATCCTGATGTGACCGTCACCGAGATCGTCGGCGACATCACGACGCCGGCGGGCCGCGAGGCCGTGCTCAAGGCCTGCCCCGAGCCGGACATCCTGATCAACAATGCCGGCGGACCTCCGCCCGGCGATTTCCGCAACTGGACCCGCGACGACTGGATTAAGGCGATCGATGCCAACATGCTGACCCCGATCGAGCTGATCAAGTCGACGGTGGACGGCATGATGGCCCGCAAGTTCGGCCGCATCGTCAACATCACCTCAGCGGCGGTGAAGGCGCCGATCGACATCCTCGGTCTCTCCAACGGCGCGCGCGCCGGCCTCACCGGATTCATTGCCGGCCTGTCGCGCAAGACCGTGATCAACAACGTCACCATCAACGGCCTGCTGCCGGGCCCGTTTGAGACCGATCGCCTGCGCAGCACCGCGAAGGGGGAATCCGAGAAGCGCGGCATCACGCCGGACCAGGTTCTGGCCGAGCGCGCCAAGCTCAATCCCGCGGGCCGCTTCGGCGATCCCGAGGAGTTCGGCTATGCCTGCGCATTCCTGTGCGGCGCCAAGGCCGGCTTCATCACCGGGCAGAACCTTCTGCTCGATGGCGGTGCCTTCCCGGGAACGCTGTGAGGGCGGTCTGGTACGAGGAGACAGGACCGGCGGCGGACGTCCTCACCTATGGTGAGATGGCCACGCCGGTCGCAGGTCCAGGCGAAGTTCGTATTCGCCTGGAAGCCTCCGGCGTCAATCCGGCCGATGTCGGCCGGCGCGGGGGCGGCTATCGCGCCAAGGAATTTTCGCGCGTCATTCCGAACAGCGATGGCGCGGGCTTTATCGACCAGATCGGCGATGGCGCGACGCGGTTCAAGATCGGCGACAGGGTCTGGCTGTTCAACGGCCAGCGTAACGGCCGCGCCTTTGGCACCGCGGCCGAATATATCGCGCTTGCCGAGCATCTGGTGACGCCGTTGCCGGACAATCTCTCTTTTGCGGAAGGCGCGACGCTGGGCATTCCCGCAATGACGGCGTGGTGCTCCCTGTTTGCGGACGGGCCGATCGTCGGCAAGTCGGTGCTGGTCACCGGCGGCGCGGGTGCAGTCGGACATTACGCCGTGCAACTCGCGAAATGGGGCGGCGCGCAGGTGATCGCGACCGTCAGCTCGGCGATAAAAGGCGAGCATGCGCGACAAGCCGGTGCCGATCTCGTGGTCAATTACAGGGACGAAGATGTCGTTGCCAAGGCCATGGCCTTCACCGGCGGACGCGGGGTCGACCAATTGGTCGATGTCGATTTCGGCGGCAACATCGCGACGACCCTGAAGTTGATGGCCATGAATTCGACAATCGCGGTCTACGCCACGAACGGCAACCGCACGCCGACCGTGCCGATGCGCGAGCTGATGGAGAAGTGCATCACGCTCCGCTCGCTCGTCTTGTTCGCGCTGCCGCCGGCGCTGCTTGCGGCGGCGCAGGCCGACATCTCGAAATGGCTGGCAGCGGGGCCGCGAATCCACAATGTCGCGGCGCAGTTTGCGCTGTCGGAGACGGCGCAGGCCCATGTCGCCGTCGAGAAAGGCGACAAGCTCGGCACCATGGTGGTCGACTGCGCGCGCTGATATCGGCCGGAATCACCGCTGCTTGGTGATCTCGTCTTCGTCCCGCTGGCTTGGAGCGGATGAATCGGCCACCAGGTCTCCGTCGGTCCAGTCGACGCCGAATTCATCGAGCCCGTCGGCGAGCAGATCGCCCAGCATCGGCTCACCGAGCAGATAATGCGCCGTCTCGCGCCGGGGACTGCGATACTCCGCGCGTGCCTCCACGGCGCGTGCGCGCAAATCGTCCCAATCGTCGATCGTGCCGTCGCCGCGGCCGAGCCAGGTCAGCGCGACGAGATCGATCTGCTCGTCCTCGTTCATGGCCACGATGAAACTTCCGAGTTCGTTGACGACCGGATCGGAGCCGTCATCCTCGAGGACGTCGACCGCATCGTCATCAGTCGCATTCGAGCCGGAATCCGGATCGGAATCCGCCTGCTTGACGTCGAATTCACGCGCCTTTTCGATGATGAAGGCGACCTTCTCCGCGGAAATCGCAAGCTCTGGCATGGCTGGCCCTTTGTCTTTCCCTGGGTTCCCGCGATAACGCCGCACGGCGTCAGATGATCCATTGCGCCTGAGGGCGAAACTGCGCATGTTCCCCCGCAAAGCAAGAACATCAAACAAGAACATGGGGATGCGCCGGATGCAGTGGAAAGTCGGCAGGGTCAAGATCACCAAACTCGTCGAGATGGAGACGGTGGGTTCAACCCGCTTCATCCTCCCGGCAGCAACCAACGATGAAATCCGGAAGCTGCCCTGGCTGATCCCGCATTTCGCCACGGAAGAAGGCCGGCTGAAAATGTCGATCCATTCGCTGGTGCTCGAAACTCCTTCGCGCCGCATCGTGGTCGATACCGGACTTGGCAACGACAAGCAGGGCCGCAACGTCCCGACCTGGAACAATCGCACCACACCATTCCTGGAGACGATGATTGCGGCGGGCTTTCCGCCCGACAGCATCGATACCGTGCTGTGCACGCATCTTCATGTCGATCATGTCGGCTGGAACACGAAATGGGTCGACGGCAAATGGGTGCCGAGCTTCCCCAACGCGCGCTACGTCTTCGGCAAGACCGAATACCAGCACTGGCGCGACCACTCCACCGAGCCGGACAAGCAGGCCGTGTTTGTCGATTCCGTGAAGCCGATCGTCGATGCCGGCCGGGCGGAGTTGGTCGCGAGCGACCACCGGCTCAGCGAGGAGATCAGCATGATCCCAACCCCCGGCCACAGCCCCGGGCATATGAGCGTTCTGATCCGGTCGGACGGCGAGCAGGGACTGCTGACGGGCGACGTCGCCCATCATCCCTGCCAGATGGCGCATCTCGGCTGGTCCTCGAACGCGGATTCCGATCAGAGCCAATCTGCCGCGACGCGGCGCGAATTGTTCGGCCGGTTTGCCGACACCCCGACGCTGGTGATCGGCGGGCACTTTTCGGCCGGGCACATCAAGCGGGATGGGGACGCATTCAGGTTCGAGGCGCTGGCCTAGTCTCGTGCCCCGGACGAACCTCCCGAATCGAGAGGGCTGCAATGCGCCCTCTTTGAGCGGTTGAATTTCCCGCCGCCCTGTTCCATGAAGCTGTTTAACCGATCGGTCCATTCCAGGGAGAAACGAGAATGAAGCTTGTTCGTTATGGCGAGAAGGGTGCGGAAAAGCCCGGCCTGATCGACAAATCCGGCCAGTTGCGGGACCTATCGGCGCATGTGAAGGACCTGACCGGCGAGGCCTATTCGCCCGAGAGCCTGAAGAAGCTGGCGGCGCTCGATCCCGCCTCGCTGCCCGCCGTCTCCGGCAAGCCGCGGTTCGGCGCCCCCGTTACCGGCATGTCGAAATTCGTGGCGATCGGCCTCAACTACAGCGACCACGCCAAGGAGACCGGCGCGGAGATCCCGAGCGAGCCGATCATTTTCATGAAGGCCAACACCTCGCTGTCCGGCCCGAACGACGCCATCGAGAAGCCGCGCGGCTCGACCAAGCTCGACTGGGAGGTCGAGATCGCCGCGATCATCGGCACCCGCGCAAAATACGTTTCGGAAGCCGACGCGCTCAACCACGTCGCCGGCTACTGCGTCTGCAACGACGTCTCCGAGCGCGCCTTCCAGATCGAGCGCCTGGGTCAGTGGACCAAGGGCAAGTCGCACGACACGTTCGGCCCGCTCGGCCCCTGGCTCGCCACCAAGGACGAGATCAAGGACGTGCAGAACCTGCCGATGTGGCTCGACGTGAACGGCCAGCGCCGTCAGACCGGCTCGACCAAGACTATGATCTTCTCGATGGCCAAGTGCATCTCCTATGTCTCGCAGTTCATGACGCTGCTGCCGGGCGACATCATCACGACAGGCACCCCGCCCGGCGTCGGCCTCGGCATGAAGCCGCCGACCTTCCTCAATGTCGGCGACGTCATCACGCTCGGCATCGAGGGTCTTGGCGAGCAGCGCCAGGAGATCGTCGCGGCGTAAGCCTCGGCCAGCGCACACTCGTCGTCATGCCCGGGCTTGTCCCGGGCATCCACGTCTCACAGTCTAGCCACGCGGAAGCGCGTGGATGGGCG
>NZ_JADPJQ010000120.1:84478-123831 GCF_023073515.1 Bradyrhizobium sp. 17
ACGAGACACCATTTGCTCAAGACCGATCGCAGGGAATTGTCCCATGAAGCTCACCTTCTCCCCCGCCTCGCCCTTTGCCCGCAAGGTGCGCATCGCCGCGATCGAGCTCGGGCTGATCGACAAGATCGAACTCACGCCGGCGAGCGTCGCGCCCGGCACGGCCAACGAGGACTATTCACGCATCACGCCGCTGAAAAAGCTGCCGGTGCTGATCACCAATGACGGCGACGTCATCCTGGACTCGTATGTCATCGTCGAATACCTCAACGAGATGGCCGGCGGCAGCCTGATCCCCGATTACGGTCCGCGGCGCTGGAAGGCCAAGACCAATCATTCCCTGATCAACGGCATGCTCGATTCCATGCTGCTGTGCCGCTACGAGAAGATGGTGCGACCGCAGGGCCTGCAATGGCAGGCGTGGTCGGACGACCATTGGAATCGGGCCTGGACCGGCATGGCGCGCTTCGAGAACATGCCCGATGTCCTCAACGGTCCGTTCGACATCTCGCAGATCGGCCTCGTCTGCGTGCTCGGCTATGCCGACTTCCGCTTCGCCGATTGCGGCTGGCGCAAGGCCTATCCGAAGCTCGATGCCTTCCATCAAAAGATGCTCGAGCGGCCCTCCGTGAAGATCTCGGTGCCGCCGGCGGCGTAAAGCGCGGGAGTTCATATGAGCCTGAAATACGCGGTCGGCGATCTCACCATCCATCGCATCATCGAGCAGGAAACCTCGTTCGTCCCGGCGCTGGAGATGTTGCCGGGGCTGACACCGGAGCTGCTGGCCGAGAACCGCGCGTGGATGAGGGAGGCGAAAGCCTTGGATGACGGCGACACATTGATGCTGTGCTTCCAGTCCTATGTGATCAAGACGCCGCACCACACCATTCTGGTCGACAGCTGCATCGGCAACGACAAGCCGCGGCCGCAGCGCCCGAAATGGAACATGAAGACCGACGACACCTATCTGCGCGGACTCAACGCTGCCGGATTCTCGCCTGACGACATCGACTTCGTGATGTGCACGCATCTGCATGTCGATCACGTCGGCTGGAACACGCGTCTGGAGAACGGCCGCTGGGTGCCGACCTTCCCGAAAGCGCGCTACGTCTTCGCCAAGCAGGAGTTCGATCATTGGACCGAGCAGAACGCGAAGGCGGAGGTGCCGCCCTTCGCCGACAGCGTGCTGCCGGTGGTCGAGGCCAAACGCCACGAGCTTGTCGGCAACGATCACCAGATCGGCGATCACGTCCGCATCCTGCCGACGCCGGGCCACACGCCGGGCCATATCGCCATCACGATGGGCCACGGCAAGGACGACGCCGTGTTCTCCGGCGACCTCATGCACTCACCGATCCAGACGCTCTATCCGGAGCTGTCGGTCAAGTTCGACCTCGATCAAGCCAGGGCGGCAACGACGCGCCGCAGCTTCCTGGAACGCTATTGCGACACCGACACGCTGTGCTGCACCGCGCATTTCCCGTCGCCGTCCGTTGGGAAGATCCGGCGCAAGGGCAGTGGCTTCGTATGCGCGGCGGTGTAGTCGAATGGCGCAATCGTAGGGTGGGCAAAGCGAAGCGTGCCCACCATGCCAAACGCGTTGTAGAATGATGGTAGGCACGGCGCGCGAAGCGCGCCTTTGCCCTCCTTACGATTCCACCCGTGTGGAGAAAGCAAATGACAATGCTCCCCGACATCCCGCTCCCCGCCGGCATCCGCTCACGCTATGTCGACGATATCAACGGCCTGCGCATGCATGTGCTGGAGGCCGGCTTCGAGACCAAGGGGCGGCCCTGCACCCTGCTGCTGCACGGCTTTCCCGAGCTTGCCTTCTCCTGGCGAAAGGTGATGCCGGCGCTGAGCTCGGCTGGCTATCACGTGATCGCGCCGGACCAGCGCGGCTATGGCCGGACGACGGGATGGAGCGCGGAGTATGACGGCGATCTCGCGCCCTTTTCGCTCTTCAACCTGGTGCGGGATGCGCTCGGGCTGGTGTCGGCGTTCGGCTACAGGCAAGTCGACGTGGTCGGACATGATTTCGGCAGCCCAGTCGCGGCCTGGTGCGCGCTGATGCGGCCCGACGTATTTCGTTCGGTGACGATGATGAGCGCGCCATTCGGCGGAGCGCCGCCGCTGCCGTTCAACACGGTCGACACGCCGGTAAAGCCAGCGGCCGAAGACCCCGTGCATCGCGAGCTCGCCGCCTTGCCGCGTCCACGCAAGCATTATCAATGGTACTATGCGACACGCCCGGCCAATGCCGACATGCACCGCGCGCCACAGGGCGTGCATGATTTCCTGCGCGCCTACTATCATCACAAGAGCGCGGACTGGACCGACAACAAGCCATATCCGCTGAAATCCTGGTCGGCGAACGAGCTTGCGAAGCTGCCGACCTATTATGTGATGGACCTGAACGAGACCATGGCCGAGACGGTCGCGAAGGAGATGCCCTCGCAGGCCGCAATCGCCGCCAATCAATGGCTGCCCGACCGCGAGCTCGGCTACTACAGCGCCGAATATGGCCGCACTGGATTCCAGGGCGGCCTGCAATGGTACCGCTGCGGCACATCGGGCGCATTCAACAGCCAGCTCCAATTGCTGGCCGGCCGCAACATCGACATCCCCTCCTGCTTCATCTCGGGCAAGCAGGATTGGGGCACCTATCAGCGTCCCGGCGTATTCGAGGCCATGCAGGCGCGGGCCTGCACGAAGCTGCTGGGCTGCCACCTCGTCGATGGCGCCGGTCACTGGGTGCAGCAGGAGCAGCCGGCCGAGGTGAGCCGCCTGCTGCTCGATTTCCTGGCGAAGAGCCGCGGCGTGGTTTGACCCGGTAACCCAAGCGCCCTATATAGTTTAGAATTATTCTAAACTAATCAGACAGGGCCGCCGTGAAGAATTTTGCCGATCTGACCGAGCGCGAGGTGCTTGCGGTCGCAATCTCCTCCGAGGAGGAGGACAGCCGCATCTACATGAGCTTCGCCGAAGACTTGAAGGAGCGCTATCCGGACTCCGCCAAGATCTTCGAACAGATGGCCGAGGAAGAGCGCGGCCATCGCCACATGCTGCTGGAAATGTACGAGCAGCGCTTCGGTCCGCATTTGCCCCCGATCCGCCGCGAGGACGTCAAAGGCTTCCTGCGCCGCCGTCCGGTCTGGCTCACCAAAAACCTGTCGCTCGACACCATCCGCAAGGAGGTCGAGACAATGGAATTGCAGGCCGAGCGCTTTTACGTGAAGGCCGCTGAACAGGCGCAGGATGTCGGCGTGCGCCGCCTGCTCGGCGATCTGGCCGAGGCCGAGAAGGGCCACGAAGAGGTGGCGGCGAAGCTGACGGATCGGATCCTGAGTTCAGACGTGCGCGCCGAGGAAGACCGCACCAACCGGCGCATGTTCGTGCTGCAATATGTGCAGCCAGGTCTCGCCGGCCTGATGGACGGCTCCGTCTCGACGCTGGCGCCGCTGTTTGCGGCTGCCTTCGCCACGCATCAGAATTGGCAAACATTTCTGGTCGGCCTCGCCGCCTCGATCGGTGCCGGCATCAGCATGGGCTTTGCGGAAGCGCTGTCCGATGACGGCTCGCTGACCGGGCGTGGTTCGCCCTGGCTGCGCGGTCTCACCTGCGGCTTGATGACGACGCTAGGCGGGCTTGGGCACACCCTGCCCTATCTCGTGCCCGATAGCTGGGCCAACGCATTCTGGATCGCGACGGGAATCGCCGGAATTGTCGTGTTCTTCGAATTGTGGGCGATCGCCTTCATCCGCGCGCGCTACATGGACACGCCGTTCCTCCAGGCCGTGTTCCAGATCGTGCTCGGCGGCGCGATCGTGCTGGCGGTGGGGATATTGATCGGAGCGGCGTAGGACGCCTTCATGCCCCGGCTTGACCGGGCATCCAGCACGCCGCGACCTGTCCGTGTCCAATCGGCGCCGGTGGAATACTGGATCGCCCGGTCAAGCCGGGCGATAACTGCGAGTGGTTGCTTGGCTCACCGCGTTCCGTCTTGCTCAGATGTCAATCGCGATCAAACGGCGGTTGCGGTGCTGGGCCAAACTGCGCATCATTGTTCCACGCTAAGAACAGGAGATGCGGGATGGCCAAATCCGAATGGAGCTTCAAGAGCGCGGTCGAGCTGTCGGCGGCACTGACGGCCAAGAAGGTTTCCGCGGTCGAGCTCACGCAGGATGCGATCGACCGCATCGAACGGCACGACAGCAAGGTCAACGCGATCTGCGTCCGGGATTTCGACCGTGCGCTGGACGCCGCACGCGAGGCAGACGCCGCATTGGCGCGCGGCGAGCGAAAGCCGCTGCTCGGTCTCCCCATCACTGTGAAAGAATCCTACAACATCGCCGGCCTGCCCACGACCTGGGGCTGGACGCCGCAGAAAGATTTCAAGCCGGCGGAGGACGCGCTGTCGATCGCCCGGGTCAAGGAGGCCGGTGGCGTCATCCTCGGCAAGACCAACGTCCCCGTGGGCTTGGCGGATTGGCAGAGCTACAACGAGATCTACGGCACGACGAACAATCCGTTCGATCTCGGCCGCACGCCGGGTGGCTCGTCGGGCGGCTCGTCTGCGGCGCTCGCGGCAGGCTACGGACCACTCTCGCTTGGGTCCGACATCGGCGGCTCGTTGCGCGTGCCCGCCTTCCATTGCGGGGTCTATGCGCATAAGCCGACCTACAATCTCTGTCCAACGCGTGGCCACACGCCGCCGCCCTTTCCAGCCATCCCGATGGAGCGCGATATGGCGGTGATCGGTCCGATGGCGCGGAGCGCAGTCGACCTGCCCCTGCTCCTGGACGTGATGGCAGGCCCCGATCCGTTGGACCTGGGCATCGGATACAAGCTCGCGCTGCCGGAGGCGCGACACCGCGCGCTGAAGGATTTCCGGGTGCTGGTGATCGACAGCCATCCGCTGCTGCCTGCGAATGCAGATATTCGCGGCGCGATCGAAAAACTGGCGGGGCAATTGACGGGCACGGGCGCGCGCGTCGCGCGCGAAAGTCCGCTGTTTCCGGACTTCACGGAGGCTTCTCGCCTCTACATGCGCATGCTGATGAGCTTCCTCGGCGCCTTCCTTCCGCCGGACAATCTCGCGCGCGCGCGTGCCGGTGCAGCGCAGCTCTCACCCGACGACAAGAGTCTCGCTGCCGAACGGCTGCGTGGTATCACCAGCACGCATCAGGCCTGGGTATTCGACGAGGGCGCCCGCGCCGGCCTGCGCGCGCAATGGCGGCAATTGTTCAAGACATTCGATGCGGTGATCTGTCCGATCATGCCCACGCCGGCCTATCCGCATGATCATTCGCCGGAGCAGGAAAAGCGCCGAATCAACATCGATGGCAAGGACCACGCCTATCCGGACCAGCTTGCGTGGCCCGGCATCGCCACGCTGACGGGCCTGCCGGCAACGGCTGTTCCACTCGGCCTATCGAAGGACGGCCTGCCGGTCGGCGTGCAAATCATCGGGCCCTTCCTCGAGGACCACACGCCGTTGAAGCTCGCCGAGCTGATCGAACGCGAGTTCGGCGGGTTCGTGCCGCCGCCCTTGTTCAATGACTGAGAGAAACCCCATGAGCAACGACCTCGAACAGCTCACCGCGCTCAACCGCGACTATGTGGCCTCGGTGCAGAATTGCGACGTCAAGCGCTTCGACGAGATTTTGGCGCCGGAGTTCTACTGCTCCAATCCCGACAAGACGCTGGTCGATCGCGAGGCCTTCCTGAAGCAGACGGCGCGGCCGATTGCGATCCGAAACCTCAGAGAGCACGACGTCATCATCCGTATCATGGGTGATTTCGCCATCATCCACGCGGCAACGAGCTACACCAATGCGGACGGCCAGCAGGCCACCGGGCGCTATACCGATTGCTGGGCGAAGACGAACGGGACGTGGCTGGCGGTGTCGGCGCACGTGTCGCGGTAAAGAGCGCGTCACACCACACATTCTCCGGCACAGCCAGATATTCGGGAGGCCGCGAGCTCACCGCTCCAGATTCTTCAGCAGCAATTTCAGCGCTGTCGCTGCAAAGGTCTGCATATTGGCCAAGCGGTCGTTGCTGCCCGTCTCAAGCGTCATCACCTCGACTGCGGGCCCGGCGACCGCCATGCAGCTGTGGCCCGCCGCATCGCCGTAGCGATTGCCGGTGGGACCGGACGCCCCGGTCTCCGACAGGCCCCAATCGCAGTTGAAACGGCTGCGCATCTGCCCGGCCAGCAATTGCGCGTAGGGCTCCGAGGAGGAACGAAAGCCCTTCATTCCTTCGTCCGAAATATCCATCAGCACGCGCCTGGCATCGCGAGTGTAGACCACGGCCCCGCCGAGGAAATAAGCGGACGCGCCGGGCACCGCGAGAAGGCTGGCCGAGATCAGGCCGCCGGTCGAGGATTCCGCAACAGCAATGGTCTGTTTGCGCGCGATCAGCTTCGCTGCGACCTGTTCCGCAATGCCGACGAGCTCTTTCATTCCTTGACCCCTTATTGCTTCGCAACCGAGCTCGGCCTTTCTAGCATATGACAGCGCCGTTGGCCGAGTTGCAGCCAACGGGCAGGCCTGCTTGAATGGCGGCCAAAGGGCGGAGCGGCCAAGCTCTGCCCGCGGGAAAGACGCGACGAGGAAACGTGAAGGACACGTCATGGCGTCCCTGATCGCCGGCGGAGTGGATTGCGATGTGCATCCGGCCGTGCCGCATCTGACCAGCCTGCTGCCGTACCTGAACGAGTATTGGCGCGATCAGGTGACGACGCGCGGCATGGTCGATCTCATCTCGCAATCCTACCCGCAGAACTCGCCGATCACGGCGCGGCCCGACTGGCGCCCCGAAAGCGGCAAGCCGGGTGAAAGCCTGGCGGACATGCAGCGCCATGTGCTCGATCCCTTCCAGCTCTCGCACGCCATCTGCAATCCGCTCTACGGCGTGCAGATGGTGTTTTCAGAGGATCTGCAGGCCGCCTTCTGCCGCGCGCTGAACGACTGGCTCGTGAAGGAATGGCTCGATCGCGATCCGCGGCTGCGCGGCTCGATCGTGATCCCCACCCAAAGCGTCGAGAAGGCCGTCGCCGAGATCGAGCGCTGTGCGACGGACCGCCGCTTCGTGCAGGTGCTGATGCTCGTGATGGGCGATACGCCGCTCGGCAAGCGCGCGCTCTGGCCGATCTACGAGGCGGCGGAACGGCTGGAATTACCGATCGGCATTCATGCCGGTTCCGCCTATCACAATCCGCCGACCGCCGTGGGCTGGGGTTCCTACCACATCGAGGATTATGCCGGTCAGGCCCAGGCGTTCCAGACCCAGCTCACCAGCCTGATCGTCGAGGGCGTGTTCGTCAAATATCCGCGGCTGAAGATGGTGATGCTTGAATCCGGGGTGTCCTGGATCTCCCCATTTCTATGGCGCCTGCACAAGTTCTGGCGTGGGGTGCGGATGGAGACGCCGTGGGTTGATCGCGCGCCGCTGGACATTGTGCGCAGCAACATCCGCTTCTCGTTGCAGCCATTCGATGCACCGCCGGATGAGGCGACATTAATTCGCCTGTTTGATCATATGCAGTCCGACGAATTGGTCGTATTCTCCACCGACTATCCGCACTGGCAGTTCGACGGCCAGGAGGCGCTGCCCGCAGGTCTCACCCCCGATCTCGTGCGCAAGATCATGATCGATAATCCGCATGCGACCTATCCCCGCCTGACTTAGCCGCTGCCAAAGGAGGCAAGGCGATGAATATTCAGTTCCGCGAAAGCTCCGAAGCCGCTTCCCCACTGGCCGTCAAAACCGCGATCGCGGACTGCGACATCCATCCGGCACGCGCGACCCGCGCCGAGCTCTATCCCTACCTGGCCAAACGCTGGCAGCATCATCTCGAAGTGTACGGCGTCCATGCCTATCAGGGCATGATGGAAGGCCCGCCCTATCCGAAGGCCCAGCCCAACGCCTCGCGCCGCGACGCCTATCCGCCGGAAGGCGGGCCGCAGGGCTCCTCGCTGTCCTTCATGCAGAAGCAGCTGCTCGATCCCAACAACGTGCAGCTCGGCGTGCTCAATCCGCTCAACACCGGGCAAGGCATCCGCAATCACGAGCTTTCGGCGGCCTTGTGCTCGGCGATCAACGACTGGCAGATCGACAAATGGACCAGCAAGGACAAGCGGCTGAAGGCGTCCATCGTCGTCGGCAATGAGGACGGGCTGTCAGCCGCCGCGGAAATCCGCGAGCGTGCCGGCGACAAGAATTTCGTGCAGGTGCTGCTGCTCAGCCGCAATGTCGAGCCGCTCGGCCAGCGTCGCTACTGGCCTATCTATCAGGCTGCGGAAGAGGCCGGCCTTCCCGTCGGCGTCCACGCCTTCGGCTTCGGCGGCAACCCCATCACGCCGTCGGGCTGGCCCTCCTATTACATCGAGGAGATGGTCGGCCACTCGCAGTGCCAGCAATCGGCGCTCGCAAGCCTCGTGCTGGAGGGCGTGTTCGAGCGCTTCCCGAAGTTGAAGATGGTGATGATCGAGGCCGGCTTCGGCTGGGCGCCGTCGCTAGCATGGCGGCTCGACAAAGTCTGGCAGCGCCTGCGCAGCGAGGTGCCGCATGTCAAGCGGCCGCCGTCCGAATATATCCGCGAGCAGGTGTGGTGGACGACGCAGCCGATGGAGGATCCGGAGCGGCGCGAGGATCTGTTCGATGTCATCAAGTGGATCGGCTGGGACCGGCTACTGTTCGCGACCGACTATCCGCACTGGGATTACGACGAGCCGTCGCGCGTGCTGCCCGCGGGCGTCAGCGACGACGACCGCGAGGCCTTCTATCTCGGCAATGCGAAGAAGCTGTACGGGATCAGTTGATGGCGCGGCATGTGATTGCCGCGGTCGACGAGCTTCCGCCCGGCACGCGAAAATTTCTGGAGATCGACGGACGGCCGATCGCAATCTTCAACATCAAGGGTGAATATTTCGGCCTGATGAACCGCTGCCCGCATCAGGGCGCTGCGCTGTGCGAGGGACCCTTGATCGGGCTCGCGCAATCGAAGGATCCGGGCGAGATCGAATATACCAAGCTCGGCGAGATCATTCGCTGCCCCTGGCATGGCTGGGAGTTCGACATCCGCACCGGCCAGTCCTACTGCGACCCTCGCCGCTTCCGCGTGAAGGCCTACCCGGCCCATGTCGAGCCGGGTGCAAGCGTGGTGAAGGGGCCGTATGTCGCCGAGACGATACCCGTGAAGATCGAGAGCGACTACGTCGTGGTGGAGCTGTAGCGAGAAGCAGGTTGCGCGGACATGCGCCGGCACGATTTCAGGCCTTATTCCGCGTTGCCGCGATCATCCACTCACGGAATGCGGCGAGCTTCGGCGCTTCGCGGCGCCCCTCCGGCGCGACCAGGTAGAAGCCCGCATCGGCCGGCAGCGCGATCTTGAAGGGGACCACTAGTCGCCCCTTGGCGATGTCGTCCTGGACATAGGAGGTCCGCCCCATCGCCACGCCGATGCCGTCGATCGCGGCCTGGATGGTCATGAAGATCATGTCGAAGGTGATGCCGGGCTGCCTGGCGATGTCGGCCGGCAGACCCGCCGCCGTCAACCACAGCCGCCAGTCGTCGCTGTTGGCGTTGGAGGTGTGCAGCAGCATGTGGCTCTTGAGGTCCTCGGGACAGCGCAACGGCTTGTCGCCACGCAGCAGAGACGGGCTGCAGACCGGAAACAGCTCGTCCGCCATCAGCCAGTCGGCGCGCAAGCCCGGCCACTGGCCGCGCCCGTAGCGGATCGCGGCATCGACATTGTCGCGCTGGAAGTCGACGAGGCTGGTGGAGGTCGTGATACGGACGTCGATGCCGGGATGGTGCTCCTGGAAATCGGTCAGCCGCGGCAGCAGCCATTTTGCGGCGAGCGAAGCCAGCGTCGAGACCGTCAGCACCTTGTCATCGTCCTTGCGCAGCAGCCGATCGGTGGCAAGCCGGAGGTCGTTGAAGGCGGCGCGGACGCCCGGCAGATAGTCGCGCGCCTCGGCCGTCAGCGCCAGCGCGCGGTTCTGCCGGACGAACAGGCGGATGCCGAGCTCCTCCTCGAGCCTGCGGATCTGGTGGCTGATCGCGGTCTGGGTCACGTTCAGCTCGGACGCCGCCAGCGTGAAGCTGAGATGGCGCGCGGCGGCCTCAAAGGCCCGCAATCCATTCAGGGAGGGCAATCTGGCAGTCATCTGGCAGCAGGATACATGACGTTATTTCATGCGAAAGAGTACAAATTGTCGTTTGTCGCAGTGCACCCGGAAGCAGATATTAGCGGTCAACTTAGCTCCAGGAGCTGGCAATGTCTACTTTGACCCAGAATTCGATGACAAATCATCATGCGCCAGGGCTGATCCACCAGATCGGCGAGACGCTTCACGTTTGGCACGAGCGTTACCGGACCCGGCGTGAGCTCACCAACTGGTCCGCGCGCGACCTTCAGGACGTCGGACTGTCCTGGAGCGATGTCGCCTACGAGGCCGACAAACCCTTCTGGCGGGCCTGATTGGCCGCCAGGCCGGCGCCGCCTGACTGTGGGGGCGCCGGCGGTCCCTTTCCCCTTTGGTCCCCTTGGGGGCGCGTGTCATGAGCACCCTTCGCCTGGAAGATCTGAAGCAATATTCGGACACGCTGCGCACGCGACACGGCGAGGCGCTGCGCGTTCGTTTCGTCGAGCCGCGCGACACCGAGGAGCTCCAGCACTATTTTCGCTCGCTCTCGACGCGGTCCCGATACAACCGCTTCTTCGGCGCGATCAGCGAACTGCCGCAGGGCCTGCTGCACGAATTCCTTCAAATCGGCGAGCGCGAACGTTTTACCGTGGTGGCGACCATGATGGTCGACGGCTTCGAGACCATCGTCGCCGAAGCGCGCTATGCGCTGCATGCCGAAACCGCGACGCTTGAATTCGGTCTGTCGGTTGCCGACCGCTGGCAGGGCCACGGCATCGCCACCGTGCTGATGAAGAATCTTGAATGCCGCGCGGCCGCGCTCGGCGCCGACCACATGTTCGGCGACACGCTGCGCTCCAACGCCGCCATGATCTCGGTCGCGCGTAAATCGGACTTCGCCTTCGTCAACCATCCGGACGACTGGAAGCTAGTGCGCTTCGACAAGGAGATCTCCGTCGCACCGAAAGACATTCCCTGCGCGAGCTGGCGCCTCGTCGCTCTTTCCCGTCAGGCCGATAGCCCCTCAGCCTCGGCCTGACACCACTCGAGCCCGGCCTGGCGAAAACCAGAGCCGGGCATTTTTGCGCCGCTACTTCCCCGTGAACACCGCCTTGCGTTTCTCGATGAAGGCCTGCACCGCTTCCTTGTGATCGGCGGTCGTGGTCAGGCGAACCAGACGTTCGGCCTCGTGGTCGCGCGCGGTCTCGAAGTCGAACAGCAGGGCCTCGTCGAGATTGTCCTTCATGTAGCGCAACGCGAGGCGCGGACCTTCAGCGAGGGATTTTGCCAGTGCAAAGGCCTCCGCCTGCAATTTGTCATCGGGCACCACGCGGTTGACGAGGCCGATGGCCTCGCACCTGACAGCATCGACCCGATCGCCGGTGAACAGCAGCTCGCGCGCCCGCGCGGTGCCGACGAGGCGCGTCAACAGCCACGCGATGCCATAGTCGCCGGACAGCGCGATGCGCGCATAGCCGGTGGCCACGAAGGCCGATTGCGCGGCAATGCGGATATCGCAGGCCATGGCGATGGCGAGCCCCGCGCCGACCGCCGGCCCCGGCAGCGCCGCGATGGTCGGCTTGCGCACCGACACCAGCGCGCCGGTGAGCAGGCGCTGCCGCTCCTGGAGATCGGCGACCTTGTCGTCAAAGGACATCTCCAGCTTCTTCGGGTCGCGATGCGCGCCCATGCCCTTGACGTTGCCGCCGGCGCAGAACGCTTCGCCGGCGCCGGTGATCAGCAGCGCGCCGACATCGGGGTTCTCGCCGCAGGAGCGGATCATCGTACGCAGCGCCGGGGTCAGCGCGTCCGACAGCGAGTTGCGCGCCTCGGGCCGGTTCAGCGTGATCAATGCGACGCGATCGCGGATCACGCAGAGGAGTTCACTGGTGCCGGTATCGATGGTGGTTTCCGTGGACATGATTCCCGCCCTTGTAGGATGGGCAAAGCGAAGCGTGCCCACCAATTGCTGTTTCGTCGTTGATAGTGGGCACGGCGCTATGCGCCTTTGCCCACCCTACGGCAGCTTGCCTCAAAACTTCTCCACCCAGGGCCGCAGCTCCAGCTCCCAGCTCCAGGCGCTGCGCGGCTGCTGCAACACGTTCCAGTAGCTCTCCGCGATGGCATCGGGATCGAGCATTGAATCCGGCTTCTCCGGCGCTTCCGTGCGCGCTGCGCTCCTGATGCCGCCATCGATCACGAAATGGGCGACATGGATGCCTTGCGGCGACAATTCGCGCGCCATGCTCTGCGCGAGCCCGCGCAGTGCGAACTTGCCCATCGCGAACGGCGCGGACTGCGCATAGCCCTTGACGCTTGCCGAAGCGCCGGTGAACAGGATCGCGCCGTGCTGGTTCGGCAGCATGCGCCTGGCCGCTTGCTGCGCCACCAGGAAGCCGCCATAGGCACTGACCGCAATGGCGTTCGCCACGTCGGCCGGAACGAGATCGACGAACGGCCCGCGCGCGCGGCCGCTGGCGTTGTAGACGACCACGTCGGGCATGCCGATCTCGCGTTCGACCAGGCCAAACAGGCGTTCGACCGCATCAGGCTCGGTGGCGTTGCAGGCATAGGCCTTGGCGCCGGTCTCGCTGCAGAGCGCGCCGAGCTTCTCGATTTTTCGCGCGGCCAGCGCGACGCGGATGCCCTGGGCGGACAACAACCGCGCCAGCGAGGCGCTCAGGCCTTCGCCGGCGCCGACGATGAGGGCGATCTTGTATTTCGGGTGTTCCATGGCGTGATCTCTCGAAGACGGGAAGCCGCTGATCTATGCACGGTCCGCGCGGACAACCAGCCGGGACGATCATAATTCCGCAGAGCGAATTGCGCCCTCACGGCGATCATGCCTCCCTGACAATTTGCGGCTTTATCCGCTTTCGCGACTGGAGCATGATCGACATCATCACAAGCGGCAAGCGCCAAATCAGCGCAAAATGACCGCAAGGCGGAAACGAAGAGGATGATCATGCGACAGCCGGCCCCCGCGCAGCCAAAACAGGTCGCGGCCGCACCATCCGGACTGCTGGCTCCCGATACCACCGGCATGAATTTCTACCGCGCCGATCAGGCACTCACCGATCTCCTCCGCATTCATCTACCGGAGACGCTATTCCGCCACATCGAGCCGCATCTCGATCGGCTGGGCGAACTCGCCGGCGGCGTGCTCGATGAATGCGCGCGGCTCGCCGACCGGCACACACCGGTGCTGCACCAGCGCGACAAGTTCGGTCGCGACGTGCAGTGGATCGAATACCACCCGGCCTATCGCGAGCTGGAGAAGGCCGCCTTCGGCGAGTTCGGCATCCACGCGCTCTCGATCCGCAAGGGCATCATGGGCTGGCCGGACAAATATCCTGTCGTCGCCAAGCACGCCTTCACCTTCCTGTTCAACCAGACCGAATTCGGCATGGGTTGCCCGATCAACGTAACCGACGGCTGCGCCAAGCTGCTCGCGAATTTCGGCAGCGAGGCGCTGAAGGCGAAATATCTCGACGGACTAACCCAGACCGACATGAGCAAGCTGACCCAGGGCGGCCAGTTCATGACCGAGAAGGAAGGCGGCTCCGATGTCGGCACGCTGACCACGACGGCCGTGCAGGAAGGCGACCATTGGCGCCTCACCGGCGAAAAATGGTTCTGCTCGAACGCCGACGCAAAGATCGTGATGCTGCTGGCGCGCCCCGAAGGTGCCGGCCCCGGCACGCGCGGAGTCGGCCTGTTTCTGATGCCGCGCTTCCTCGACGACGGCTCGCAGAACCACTACCGGATCGTGCGTCTGAAGGACAAGCTCGGCACGCGCTCGATGGCCTCGGGTGAAATCAAGCTCGAAGGCGCGATCGCCTACGCGGTCGGCAAGCTCGACCGCGGCTTCGTGCAGATGGCCGAGATGGTGAACTCGTCGCGGCTCTCAAATGGCGTCAAATCCACCGCGCTGATGCGGCGGGCCTACCATGACGCGATGACGGTGGCGAAAAACCGCGTGGTGTTCGGCAACCGCATCATCGACTTGCCGCTAGGTCGGCGCCAGATGCTGAAGATCATGCTGCCGGTCGAGCAGGCGTTGTCGATGAGCTTTCTCACTGCGGACGCGCTCGACCGCGCCGAGGCCGGCAGCCAGGATGCGGCCGCACTGCTGCGCATCCTGACGCCGACCTTGAAATTCCGCGCCACCCGCGATGCGCGAAAGGTCTGTGGCGATGCGCTCGAGATGCGCGGCGGCATCGGCTATATCGAGGAATTCGCGACCGCCCGCCTGCTCCGCGACGCGCATCTCGGTTCGGTCTGGGAAGGCACCGGCAACATCGTCGCGATCGATGCGCTGAGGCGTGCGGTCGGCCGCCACGGCGCCGAATCCGCGCTGGCCGCCGATCTGCATGCTCGCCTCGATGACAGCCCCTCGGTGCCGCAGGCCTGGCGCGACCGGCTGCACACGCTCACCGATCGTGCGGTGGGCTTCGCACGCGAGGTCGCGGGAAAGGCCGACAATGAGGCCGATGCGCGCCGCGCCACCAGCCTGCTCTATCATGTCGCCGGTGCCGTCGCGCTCGCCTGGGAGGCGCATCGTATTCACGACATGCGGGGCGATGCGCGCAGGCTGTTGTTGTCGCGGCTGGTGATCGATCACCGGGTGTCGCCGAGCGATCCGTTCCGGCTGACGGAAAATGCCGTGCAGCAGAAGATCGCGGCGCTGCTGCTCGGCGATCGTGCAGGCAGCATGAGCGAGGTTGGCGAACTGGTCCTGGCAGCGTAGGCTGCACCCACGTTCGAAGCAAAAAAAGCGATAGGGAGTGCTCGATGAAGGCGGCCGTCCTCCATGAAGTCAACAAGCCCCTAGTCATCGAGGATGTCAGCCTGCCGAAGCCCGGCCCGCGCGAGGTCCTGATCCGGACCTCGGCCGCAGGTCTCTGCCACTCCGATCTGCACTTCATGGAAGGCCTTTATCCGCATCCGCTGCCCGCGGTGCTCGGGCACGAGTCGGCCGGTGTCGTCGAGCAGGTCGGCTCCGACGTCACCTATGTGAAGCCCGGTGATCATGTCGTCACCTGTCTTTCGGTATTCTGCGGCACCTGCGACAACTGCACCACGGGCCGCACGGTGCTCTGCACCGACACCACGGTGAAATTGCTGCCGGGGGTGTCCAATCGGATGCAATGGGCTCGCTCCGAGAAGCTGCATCAGTTCCTCAACCTCTCGTCCTTCGCCGAGCAGATGCTGGTGCACGAGAACGCGATCGTCAAAATCCGCAAGGAGATGCCGCTCGATCTGGCCGCGCTGATCGGCTGCGGCGTCATCACCGGCTACGGCGCGGTCGTGAACACGGCGAAGGTGACGGCCGGCGAGACCGTGGCCGTGATCGGCTGCGGCGGTGTCGGCATGGCCGCGATCAACGGCGCGCAGATCGCGGGCGCCGGCCGCATCATTGCCATCGACACCAACCCGGCCAAGCTCCAGCTCGCGACCAAGCTGGGCGCCACCGACATCATTAATCCGGCAGACGGCGACGTCGTGAAGCAGGTGCGCGATCTCACCAATGGCGGCGTGCATCATTCCTTCGAGGTGCTCGGCCGCAAGGAGACCGCGGAGCAGGCCTTCGGCATGCTCGCCTCGGGCGGCACGGCCACCATCGTCGGCATGATTCCGTTCGGCCAGAAGATCGAGCTGCACGGCTTCGACTTCCTGCGCGAGCGCAGGATCCAGGGCTCATCGATGGGCTCGAACCATTTTCGCGTCGACATGCCGCGGCTGGTGGATTTCTACCTGCGCGGCCGGCTGCATCTGGAAGACTGGATCTCGGCCAAGCTGAAGCTCTCCGAGATCAACGAAGGGTTTGCCAACATGAAGGCCGGCAAGACGCTGCGCAGCGTGATCATGTTTGACAGCTGATGGCTCGATGACGCGGGTCGCCCAGGATTAAGGCAACTGGTCCGGGCCGGCCAAGTCGCCACGCGACTCTTTCAGGAGCAGCAGCGCCGCAGCTGTCACGAGACCCGTGGCGAGCAGGTACAGGGGCGATATGTTCAAACCGGGCCCTTCGATGACCAGATAGGAGAACAATCCCGCGGTCGACGCGATGAAGCCGAGCCAAGCAAGCTTCGGAAAGCGAAATCCACGTTCGCCGCGCCAAAGATCATGCACGAGGTAGTACACGAGAAGGCTGTTGCAGAGTGCCGCCGGCAGCACGCCCAGGACGATTCCGTTTTCGAACGCGAGATAGGATAACACGCCGTCGACCTGAGCAATCACCGCGAAGGGCACATAGCGCGGATTGAGGCAGGCCAGCGCGATCGACGCAAGCTCGAACGCGTAGAAGTACCGCTCGTGCATCTTCGGGAGCAGATACGGCATGAGCATGAGCGATACACAGGCGACGAGCAGAATAAACTCCGGCCCCGCCCGTCGAGAGCGCGCGATGAAGATCGACAAGGCGAGCCCGCTCGCGGCCGCGAGCACCATGCCGACGGCGACTCCGATCGCGTACGGCAGTCCGCCAGCCAGCACCCAGATGTTCGCTGCGTTCATGGTGAGGCGATTGAAGGTGTGAGCTTGGTCCAGATAGACCGCGAACACGGAGGCCAAAGATCTACCGGCGACCAGAACCGGAATGGCGAGAACCACATAGATCCCGGGAACGGTGGCGAGCCATGCCGGGTGGATCCTGCGGCGCAGAATCATGCCGAGCACGAAGGGTCCCAGGAACACGCCCTGAGCCTTCACCGAAAATGCCATCGCAAATGACGCAACGCCATTTCGGTCCCGCATGAACAGCGCGATGGAAACCAGCGTGAAGTACGTCCAGATCGAATCACTCTCCGCCCACACCGCGCCGTTGAAGATCACCGTCGGTGCAAGCCAGACAGCGCAGAAGGCCAGGGAAGCTCGCAACGGCAGCTTTGTCGCTCGCCAGACGATCTGGGCCACAGTGATCGCGCAGCCCAACTCGAATACTGCCGAGATCGCTTTCACGAGGGAAAGTGGCTCGCCTAGCCAATCAAATCGGGCGGCAATCAGCAGGAGGTAGCTGTAGAACGGCGTGTAGTTGGTAAAGGCTTCGGCCAGCCCGGCGACTCCGTGATCGCGAGCAAAGACATACCAGGGGATCAGATGCTGAATGGCGTCATCGGTCGCGTGTTCCCGGGCAACGTAGCGGAGCGCAAGGCCGACAAGTCCACATCCGATCGCGACGGCGATTGCAAGCCGCCAACTCTCTGGCTGCGTCTTGTTCGGATTGACGTCATGACCGGGCCCGCGGATCGCGTGGATTCCAACAATGTCTTTTGTCACGCGATCACTCGTGAGGCTCCATTTCGTGACCCAACCTCTACGGGCCATCAATTCATAGCTGGATAACGTCTGGTTTCGCAGGTCTTAAGATTGCCGCGAAACGGTTGCTTGGTTAGCGAATGCTTTAGAGGAATTGACGCTCGTCGAAATGGCTGCCGGCGGGAAGGTAAGCCCGGCAAGACCAAATCTTGACCAACTGATGAACTGTCCTGGAGCATGACGGCGGAGGCTGGAGCGGCACTATCGCTGCAAATGTCGCGTGAAGATCCGCACCACATGGCCCCTGACCCGCGGCGCCTCGTCGTAGAGGTCTGAGGCGAGCCGCTCGATGGTCTCGCGCAGCGACAGGAACTGGGCCTGCCGCGCGCTGCTTTCGGTGCCTTGCATGCCCGCAAGCTCGTCCATGGCGGCGTCGCTGATCTGGCACTGCACGACCTCGCCGTCGTTCAGCATGGTGAAGCGAAAGGCGAGCCGTTCGAGATCATGGCCAATGATCCTGTCGCGCATGAGTGGCATCAATTCGTCCCGGTCGACCCCCGCGCCGAAAATGCCGAAAATCCCGCTGCTTGTCAGCAGCAAAGGCAATCCATGGCCTACTGAAATGCAACTTCGGCGAAACTGCGGAGCTTGCGGGAATGCAGTCGCTCGGATTCCTGCTGCTTGAGCCGTTCCAGCGCCTTTAAGCCGATCTCGAGATGCTGGCCGACGCGGCGGCGGTAGAATTCGCTGGCCATGCCTGCGAGCTTGATCTCGCCGTGGAGAGGCTTGTCGGAGACGCACAGCAGCGTGCCGTAAGGGACGCGAAAGCGGTAGCCGTTGGCGGCAATCGCGGCCGATTCCATGTCGAGCGCAACCGCGCGCGATTGCGACAAGCGGCGAATGACATCGGGCCCGCTGATCTCCCAATTGCGGTTGTCGACGCTCGCGACGGTGCCGGTGCGCATCAGGCGCTTGAGCTCGAATCCTTCGAGCCCGGTGACGTCCTCGACCGCCTCCTCGAGCGCCACCTGCATCTCCGCGAGCGCCGGGATCGGCACCCACAGCGGCAACTCACGATCGAGCACATGGTCCTCGCGCACATAGCCATGGGCGAGCACGTAGTCGCCGAGCCGCTGCGTGTTGCGCAGGCCCGCGCAATGGCCGAGCATCAGCCAGGCATGGGGCCGCAGCACGGCAACATGGTCGGTGACGTTGCGCGCGTTCGACGGACCGGTGCCGATGTTGATCAGGGTGATACCACGATAGCCGGGCGCGGCCAGGTGGAAGGCAGGCATCTGCGGCGTGCGCGCGGGCGCAACGCCCGTCGTCGCGCCGCCGCTGCGCGTGATCACATTGCCTGGAGCGACGAAGGCATCGAGGCCCGCCTCGCCAGCCTGAAGCCGCTGCTGGCAAAGCTGCGCGAAGGCGTCGACATAGAACTGGTAGTTGGTGAAGATCACGAAGTTCTGGAAATACTCTGGATCCGTGCCCGTGTAGTGGTAGAGCCGGCGCAGCGAGTAGTCGACGCGGGCCGCCCGAAACAGGGACAGCGGTTCGGGCGCGCCGGGCTGGAGCTCGAAAGTGCCGTCGGCGATGGCATCGTCCATGGTGGCCAGATCAGGCACGTCAAACGCATCGCGCAGCGATCGCGTCACCGGCGAGTTCTCGCTGGTGGTGATGGCGGCTTCGATGTTGATGTCGCGGCGATAGGCGAAGTGAACGGGGATCGGTTCGCTGGACTCGCCGATTTCGACTGGGACACCGTGGTTCTGGATCAACAGTCCGATCTGCTCTGTGAGATAAGTCCGGAACAGATCCGGCCGCGTGACGCTGGTCTCGTGCACACCGGGCCGCGCGACGAAGCCGTAGGCGAGCCGCGAATCCAGCCGCGCATGCGTCGCGGTGGTGATACGGACGAAGGGATAGAAGGCCCGCACCCGCGTCGTGATTGCCTCGCCGTTGACGTAAGCTTCGAACCGGTCGCGCAGGAACTTCGTGTTGCGCTCGTAGATCTCTTCGAGGCGGGCGACGGCGAGGCCGGCGTCGGAATAGGATTCGGTGGCGACGGAGGGTGGAGATTGGATGGATTGCATTGTTCGACGCCGGGTTTGCTGGGGCTGAATCGAACTATAGCAAGAAAACTAAAGCAAGAAAGAAGCCGCCCGTCATTGCGAGCGTAGCGAAGCAATCCAGAAATCTCGCCACGGAGGCGACCTGGATTGCTTCGCTGCGCTCGCAATGACGAATGGGATGACGCGCTTTCGCGCGTCACTTCTCCCGGAACGCTCGCATGAACTGGTCGTGCAGCGGCTTCATCAGGTAGGACAGCATGGTGCGATCGCCGGTCTGGACGAACGCTTCCGCCGGCATGCCGGGGATCAGCCTGGAGTCACCGAGCTTGGCGACCTCCTCTGCGGACAGCGAGACGCGGATGGTGTAGTAGCTCTGGCCGGTGCGCTGATCGGTGGTGACGTCGGGCGAGACGCGGCTGACGACGCCGTTGAGCTCCGGCGTTGTGCGCTGGTTGAACGCGGACAGGCGCAGCAGCGTCTTCTGGCCGATCTGGAGCTTGTCGATATCGACCGGATTGACCTTGGCTTCGACCTGGAGATCGTCGGCCTGCGGCACGATCAGCATGAGGGCGTCGCCGGCGGTGATGACGCCACCAACGGTATGCACCGTCGATTGCAGCACCATGCCGTCCTGCGGCGCGCGGATGTCGACACGGCGAAGCTGGTCCTCGGCGGCGACCTTGCGCTCGATCATTTCGCCGATCTTGTCGTTGGTCTCGCGCAGATCCTTCGAGACCTCGCTGACCATGTCCTTGTCGACCTGGATGATCTGGAGCTCGGTCTCGGTGATCTTGCCCTTGGCCTGCGCCCGCGAGGCGATGTATTGCGCGCGCTCGCCGTTGAGGCGGGCGCTGTCGCGTTCGAGCGTGGTCAGACGGGAGATCTGCACCAGGTGCTTGTCATAGAGATCGCGGACACCCACGAGCTCCTGCTGCACCAGCGAAATTTCCTTGTCCTTGGCCCGCTCCTGCGCGGAGAGGCCCTCGATCTCTTCATTGAGCTGCTGGATGCGCTCGCGCAGCTGCGCCTTCTGGCCGGCGCGTCCGTTGACGCGGACGTCGAACAGCTTGGTTTCGGCGGAGAGCAGCGCCTTGACGTCGGGATCGTTGCCGCGATCGAGCAACGCTTGCGGGTAGTCGATCCTGTCGATTCCGCGCTGCTCGGCCTGGAGCCGCGCCGCACGCGCCTGCGCCGCGTCGAGATTCTTGGTGACGATGGCGAGATTCGCCTTGGTGACGGTGTCGTCGAGCCGCACCACGATGTCGCCAGCCTTAACTACGTCGCCATCGCGAGCACGCACCTCGCCGACGACGCCGCCGGTCGGATGCTGCACCTTTTTGACATTGGACTCGACGACGATCTGACCCGGCGCGATCAGCGCGCCCGAAATCTGCACCGTCGAAGCCCAGCCGCCGAGGCCGACCAGGAGGACCAGCACGATCCCAAGCCCGAGCATCAGGTGAAACCGGATCGACTGCCGTACGGTCCTCTTCGCGGCAGGCTTCGCGCCGCCGAGCGCCATCGTGCTCATGCCTTGGCTCCGCCTTCGCTGACGATCTTGATCGGCGCCGGCGGCGTCACGCGCGGCTGGAGCACCTGGGCGAGCACCTGTTCCTTCGGCCCGAAGGCCTGCATGCGGCCGTCGCGCAGCACCAGGATCTGGTCAACCGCTTCCACGCCGATCGGACGGTGCGCCACTACGATGACGATGGCGCCGCGCTCGCGCGCCGCGCGGATGGCGCGGGTCAGCGCCTCGTCGCCTTCGGTATCGAGATTGGAATTGGGCTCGTCGAGCACGATCAGGAAGGGGTTGCCATAGAGCGCGCGCGCCAGCGCCACGCGCTGCGCCTGGCCCGCGGAGAGCGCCGTGCCCTGCTCGCCGACCTGGGTGTTGTAGCCCTCGCGCATCTTGATGATCATCTCGTGCACGCCGGCTTCCTTGGCGGCGCCGATGATGCCGTCAGACGTGGCCTCGGGATCGAAGCGGCTGATGTTCTGCGCGATGGTGCCGCCGAACAATTCGACGTCCTGCGGCAGATAGCCGATGTGGCGGCCAAGCATGTCCGACGACCACTGGTCGAGCGCCGCGCCGTCGAGCCGCACCTTGCCGCGGACCGGCTGCCAGACGCCGACCAGCGCGCGGATCAGCGACGACTTGCCGGAGCCGCTCGGTCCGATCACGCCGAGGCCATTGCCGGCTTCGAGCGCAAAGGTGATGTCTTGCACGATGAGGCGCTGGTCGCCCGGCGGCACCATGGCGATACCTTCGACCGAGAGGCGGCTGGTGGGCGCCTGCAACTGGGTCGGCATCGTCTGCGCCGGCATCTGCTCGAGAAGGCGGGTCAGACGATGCCAGCTCTGGCGTGCCGCGACAAAGGATTTCCAGTGCGCGATCGCGAGGTCGACCGGCGCGAGCGCGCGTGCCGAGAGGATCGAGCCGGCGATGATGATGCCGGCGGTCGCCTCCTGGTGGATGACGAGATAGGCGCCGACCGCGAGCACGGCCGATTGCAGCATCATGCGCAGCACTTTTGCGACCGCGCCGAGACCGCCGGCGACGTCGCTCGCACGCTGGTTGCCGTCGAGATATTTTTCGTTGGCCTCGCTCCAGCGCGCGTTCATCCGGCCGGCCATGCCCATCGACACCATGACTTCGGCATTGCGGCGGCTGGCCTGGGCGAGATCGTTGCGCTGGGCGGCGAGCCCCATCGCCTCGCGCGCCGGCTGGCGGGACATGAACTCGGTGACCAGCGTCAACCCGACCAGGATGACGGCTCCGACCAGCGCGGTGACGCCGATCATGACGTGGAAGGCGAAGCAGATGGCGAGATAGAGCGGCAGCCAGGGCAGGTCGAAGAACGCGCTCGGTCCCATGCCGCCGAGGAAGGAACGGACATTGTCGAGATCCCGCAGCGGCTGAAGCCCCTCGTTGCGGCTGCCAACCAGCAGCGGCAGGCGCACGATGGTGTCGAACACCCGCTTGTTCAAGGCTTCGTCCAGGGCGGTACCGACCCGGCCCAAGATCCGGTTGCGGATCATGTCCAGCACGCCCTGCGCCATGTAGAGGAAACCGGCGAGGACGATCAGGCCGACCAGGGTCGGAATACTGCGGCTCGGCAGCACCCGGTCGTAGACCTCCAGCATGAAGATCGACCCGGTCAGATAGAGCAGGTTGATCATGCAGCTCATCAAGCCGACGCCGACAAACGCCGTGCGACAGGCGCGCAGCGCATCACCGAGCTCTGAGCGGCGGACGCCGGGAACGGCTGCCATCAGTCTGATCTCTTTCGGGTAGGGGCCAAAGTCCCTGATTTCAAAGGCAAATTCAGGAGTAATTGACCCGGATTAACATCGCGTTTGCGCTCATCGCTCAACGCAGTCGAACACCCGGGACCCCTATGGCCCACATCACCCCCGACCGACCTTGCACGCAAGTCCGGAATCTCACGATCTTGCGGCTTTTTCTTGCAGACATGTCACCTCTCCCCGGGCGGGGAGAGGTCAAAAGTTCGATCAATTGAACCCGGGCGCCATTAGAACCGGCCGCCGCCGCGGACCAGCCGCACCACCAGCAGCAGGATGACCGCGCCGATGGCGGAATAGATGATCTCCGATATCAGCCCGGTGCCGATGTGAATGCCGAGCTTCGGAAACAGGAAGCTTGCCACCAGCGCGCCGGCGATGCCGACCACGATATCGCCGATGATGCCGAACCCGGTTCCGCGCACCACCTTGCCGGCCAGCCAACCAGCGACGAGGCCGACGAACAGGATGACAAGCAAGCCTTCATTCGAAATGTACATAAATGAGGTCCCTCTCCGTGAACGGTTCCATGGAAGCGGAACCGGGATGAACGAGGTCTGAATGCTGTTCCCCCGTTCCCCGCTGGCGGTCCAAATATCATGACAGCGCGGTGACCGGCTCCGCCAGCACGCACCGTGCTGCCCGGCCCGGCCCGACCTCCACATTCCCAGGCAATTGCTCCAGGCAGCGCGGCTGGGCAGCGGCGCAGCGGGGCGCAAAGGAGCAGTTGTGCGGCCGCTCGCCCAGCGACGGCGGGGTGCCGGGGATGGTCTCGAGCCGCTGTCCCCGCTTGGCCCCGTGGACGGTCGAGGCGAGCAGGCCCCTGGCGTAGGGATGCACCGGCGAGCGGACGATGTCGCGAAGCGTGCCCTGCTCCACGATCTGGCCGGCATACATCACCGCGACCCGGTCGCAGATCTCGATGGCGACCCCGATGTCATGGGTGACGAAGATGACGGACATGCCGAACTCGCGCTGCAGCTCGCGCAACAGCAGCAGGATCTGGATCTGCACGGTGGCATCGAGCGCCGTGGTCGGCTCGTCCGCGAGCAATATCTTGGGACGACACGCGAGCGCCAGCGCGATCATCGCGCGCTGACGCATGCCGCCGGACATCTCATGCGGATAGGCATCGAGCCGCCGTTTTGCGGAAGGAATGCGCACGACCTCGAGCATTTCGAGTGCGCGCGCCCTGCCCTCCGCATACGACTTGCCTTCGTGACGCACCACGCTTTCGGCGATCTGCGCGCCGATGGTGTAGACCGGATCGAGCGCCAGCGCCGGCTCCTGAAAGATCATCGACACGGTTTGGCCGCGGAACGACGACAGCTGCTCGTCGTTCATGGCGAGCACGTCGCGGCCCATGACGTTGACCTTGCCCGTGATCTGCGTGCGCTTCTTCGGCAACAGGCGCATCAGCGCGCGCAAGGTCACGCTCTTGCCCGAGCCGGACTCTCCGAGCAGGCCCAGCACCTCGCCGTCGCCGAGCGAGAGACTGAGATCGTTCACGGCATAGACCGTGCGCTCCCCGGTGAAGCGGATGTTAAGGCCTGAGATCTCGACGAGCTTTGTCATGACGGAAGTTTCGGCAGCCTTTCGTGGTAGTCGGTGGCGCGCTGGAACGCGGCGCCGATGGTGAGCAAGGTCGCTTCATCGAACGAGCGGCCGATCAGCTGCATGCCGATCGGAAGACCGCTTTTGGTGAAGCCCGAGGGCACCGTGAGCGACGGCAGGCCGAGGTAATTCACCGGACGGGTGAACAGCGTCAGCCGCTGCAACAGCGCCGGCGCATTCGGCCCGCCGCCAACGTCGCTCTCCTCGATCGTTGGCGCCGGCACGGGGGACGCCGGCGCGATCATCGCGTCGACGCCCGATGTGGCAGCGTTGTGCGCGGCGAGCGCAGGTCCGCGCCAGCGCATCGCCTCGAGATAGGTGATGGCGGGGACCGCGAGGCCGTTCTGGAGCCGCATCAACACCTGCGGACCATAATCCTGCGGCCGCTCAATCATCCAGCGCTTGTGGAAGGCGGCGGCTTCGGCTGCGAGCACGAGCTGGCTTGCCGAGGACAATTGCCGCTGATCGGGCAGCTCGACCGTGACGATGTCGGCGCCCTCACGCTTGAGCACCGCAACGGTCTCGTCCAGCACGCGCGCGACCTCGCCGTCGAGATCATCGACATAGAAGGACGAGGGGACGCCGACCTTGAGGCCCTTCAGCGAGCCCTTGGTCGCGCCGACATAGTCAGACAGCGGCTCATGACTGCAGGTCGAATCCTCAGGATCAGGGCCGGCCATCAGCGCCAGCAGCAGCGCGCAATCCTCGGCGGTGCGGGCGAGCGGGCCGACCGTGTCGAGCGACTGCGACAGCGGCATCGCGCCGGCGCGGCTGACCCGGCCGACGGTGGTCTTCAATCCCGTGACGCCGCAGAAATGTGCGGGCATGCGGATCGAGCCGCCGGTGTCGGAGCCGAGCGCCGCATAGGTCAGTCGCGCCGCGACCGCCGAGCCCGAGCCCGACGACGAGCCGCCGGTGATGTGCGCAGCGTTCCAGGGATTGCGAACCGGGCCGTAATGGGCGTTATGGCCAGTCGGGCCATAGGCGAATTCGGCGAGATGCAACGTGCCGAGGCGAACCTGGCCGGCGTCCTTCAGCCTCTGCAAGGCGGTGGAGGTCACTGTCGGAACGAAGTCGCGGCGGATCAACGAGCCGCAGGTCGCGACGTGACCTGCGTCGTAATACATATCCTTGTGCGCGAGCGGCACACCGTGCAGCGGACCGCGGACTTCCCCCTTGGCGAGTTCGGCGTCGGCGGCATCGGCGGCCTTCAGCGCTGCCTCTGCCTCGATCGACATGAAGGCGTTGAGGTGCGGCTGCCACTGCGCGATGCGATGCAGCAGCGCACGCGTCACCTCATGCGAGGACACCTGCTTCATCGCGATCGCGCGCGCGACCTCGGTGAGCGTCATCAATGCGGGCTCGGTGCTCATTTCGAGACCTTGGCAGTCTGCGCGATCGGATAAAGCGCGGGCTCGAGATCGAACGGCAACGTGCCGGCAATGGCCGCAAAGCCCTCGAAGGCCGGTCCGATGGAATTGGAGATGCGCGTCGCGATCTCGTCGTCGACGGGAACGCCGGCGACCTGTGCCGTCGCCTTGATCTCTTTTGTCGTCGGTCTCATGCGGTTTCCTCCTTCGGCGCGCGGCGATGGCCTGAACCCGGGATCGCCATGTAGCACGCGGCCTCGTGGCCCATTCTATCGAGCGCGGTGAGTTTTGGTGTCGCATTTGCGCAGAGCGGCTCCGCAAACGGGCAACGGGTGTGGAAGCGGCAGCCCGAGGGTGGATCGATCGGATTGGGCGGATCGCCCGTGATCGGCGGCGTCTCGGTGCGGCGGTCCGGATCCGAGGACGGCATCGCGGCAAGAAGTGCGCGCGTATAGGGATGCGCCGGTTGGTCCCAGACCTGGTCGACCGGGCCGAGCTCGACGACCTCGCCGAGATACATCACCAGCACGCGATCGCTGATATAGCGCACGACGTTGAGGTCGTGACTGATGAAGAGATAGGTCAGGCCGAACTCACTCTTGAGATCGGCAAGCAAATTGAGCACCTGCGCCTCGACCGACTTGTCGAGCGCGGAGACGGCTTCGTCGAGAATCACCAGCCGCGGCGACAGGGCCAGCGCACGCGCGATGTTGACGCGCTGGCGCTGGCCGCCGGAGATCTCATGCGGGTAGCGGTTGGCAAAGTTTGCAGGAACCAGGCCCACTTTGCCCAGCAGCTCGCGCGCCAGCGCGCGCGCGGCGCCGTCGGCCATGCCGTGCACCTTTGGGCCGAAGGCGATCGAGTCCTCGATGGTCAGGCGCGGGTTGAGCGAAGCGTAGGAATCCTGGAACACCATCTGCATGCCGCGGCGCAGCTCGCGCAAGGAGAGCGACTGGCCGACGCTCATGCCGTCATAGATGATGTCACCGGTGTCGCGCGGCATCAGATGCATGAGCAGCCGCGCGGTGGTCGACTTGCCGCAACCGGACTCGCCGACGATGCCGACGGTCTCGCCCTTGGCGACGGTGAACGAGACATTATCGACCGCCCGCACGGTGCGCTTTGCGGCGAACAGGCCGCCACGAACCGGGAAATGCTTGGTGAGGCCGTTGACCTGGAGCAGCGGCTGGGCGACGCCGCCGAGGTCTTCGATCGGCTCCAGCATTGCGACGGAGAGGTTGGTTTCGCTCATGGCTAGTTCCTGATGTCCATGGCGCTGCGCAGGCCGTCCGAGAGCAGGTTGAAGCAGATCGAGACCGCGAAGATCATTGCACCGGGGAGCGCGGCGACCCAGGGGTTGACATAGATCGCGGTCCGCAAGGTATTCAACATCAGGCCCCATTCCGGCTCCGGCGGTTTGGTGCCGAGGCCGAGGAACGACAGGCCTGCCGCGAGGATCATCGAGACCGAGATCAGGCTGGTCGCGTAGACGAAGATCGAACCGAGCACATTGCCGAGGATATGAACGCGCATGATGGTGAACGGTCCCGCGCCCGAGGCGCGCGCGGCGTCGACGAAGTCCATGTTGCGCACCCCCGTCGTGACGCTTTCGGCAACGCGGGTGATCTGCGGCACGAACACGACGGTCAACGACACGATGGAATTGAGGATGCCCGCGCCCAGCGCGCCCGAGATCGCGATCGCCAGCAGCACGGACGGAAACGCGTAGAACACGTCGATCGTGCGCATGATCGCGGTGTTGAGCTTGCCGCCGACATAGCCGGCAACGAGGCCGAGCGAGGTGCCGATGCAGAAGGCGAGGATCACAGGCAAAATGCCGATGAGAAGCGACAACCGGCCGCCATAGATCAGCCGCGCCAGCATGTCGCGGCCGAGTTCGTCGGTGCCGAGCGGGTAGCCGGATGTGCCAATGTGCCGAAGGCGGCGGATCATCGAGCCCTTGTAGGGATCTTCCAGACCGAGCCACGGCGCAACGATCGCGGAGAGAAAGATCAGCAGCAGCACCAGCGCGCAGACCATGCTGACCTTGTCACGCCAGATACGACGGCCGACGGTCGCCCAATAGCCGCGCGCCTTGGTCGCGGGCGCGGACTGAAGCGCCGTATCGCTGGTGACGGACAACGGAAGCTCGCTCATCGCTAACCCCGTTTGATGCGCGGGTCGATCGCGGCTTGCGCGATGTCGACCATCAGATTGAGGAAGACGAAGAACAGCGCCAGGATCAGGATCGTGCCCTGCAGCAGCGGCAGGTCGCGCTGGAAAATCGCGGAGTTGAGCAGGAAGCCCGAGCCCGGCCAGGAGAACACCGTCTCGATCAGGATCGAGCCGCCGAGCATGTAACCGAGCTGAAGTCCCATCACCGCGAGCGCGGTGGGGGCGGCGTTCTTGATGACGTGGCGGAACACGCCGCGCTCATGCAGGCCTTTTGCACGCAGCGCCTCGACGAAGTCCTGGCTGAGAATGTCGCCGGTCAGCGCGCGCACCGTGCGAGTGACGATGCCCATCGGGATCACCGAGGTCGTGATCGCTGGCAGCACGAGATATTGCAAATGCGCCCAGTCCCAGGCCCAGGCGGCCGAGCCGCCGGGTCCGGCGCCGACAGCGGGCAGCCAGTTCAGCTGGACCGAGAAGATGATGACGAGCACCATGCCAAGCCAGTAATGCGGCACCGAAACGCCGGCGATGGCAAAGGAGGTCGCCAGCTTGTCGATCCAGGTCTCGCGGAAATAGCCGGCGATCAGGCCGAGCAGGATGCCCATGGTGAAGCCGATGATCGCCGCCGCAATCGCCAGCGTGACCGTGTTGCTGACCGCGCGCATGACCTCGGCGAGCACCGGGCGGCCCGTGGCGATGGAATTGCCGAGATCGCCATGAAGCGCGCGGAGCAGCCAAAGCCCGAACTGCACCGGCAGCGGGCGGTCGAAACCATAGGCTGTCCGGAGCTGCGCGGCGAGCTCCTGCGAGGCGTCTGCGGGGAGCACCGCGACGAGCGGATCGCCCGGCGTGATGTGCACGAGCAGAAAACACACCAGCGCGACGCTGATGACGATCGGGATGACGTAGACGATGCGTCTGGCGATATAGGCGAGCACGTTGTTTCTTTTCTTCCCTTCTCCCCTTGTGGGAGAAGGTGGCGCAAAGCGCCGGATGAGGGCTCTAACCCCGGATGCAGTGTTAACGAAAAAGAGAGAGGGTCATCCGCGGAAAGAGATCCCTCACCCGGCTTCGCTTGCGCGAAGCCACCCTCTCCCGCAAGGGGAGAGGGTGCACTGCGTATGAGGCGGGAACTATTGCATCGACACCAGTGAGAAGTCGATGAACCAGCTCTTTGGCTGCAAGACGCCTGTCACCTTCGGGCTGATGGCGCGGGGACCGACGTCGTGGGCGACATAGAGGAAGGCCGCGTCATCGACGGAGGCCGCGTGCAGTTCGGCGAGCGCGGCGTCACGCGCGGCGGGATCGAAGGTCTGCCGCGCCTTCTTCACCAGCTCGTCGAATTTGGGATTGTTGATGAAACCCCAATTGTTCGAGACCGGCGGCGCCATGCCCGATTGCAGGAAGCGCACCAGCGCGAAGAACGGGTCCATCGCCGCATAGGTGACGTTGGTCGCGTTCGAGCCGTTGGCACTGGGATCCTTGGCGCCGCGGCGCCAGTTGGTGAACAGCGTATTCCACTCGATGACATCGAGCTGCACGTCGAAATAGCATTCGGCCAGCGCCTGCTGGATATATTCGTTCATCGGCAACGGCTGCATCTGGCCCGAGCCGGACGCAGACGTCTGGGTCTTCACCGTCAGCTTCTTGTTCGGGCCGAATCCGGCCTCCTGCATCAGCTTCTGTGCAGCAGCCTTGTCGTACTTGATCTCGAAGGTCGGTCTGCCGCGCCAGGGATGGCCGACCTCGAACGTGCCGGTCGCGGGCACCATCAGCCCCGCGAGCAGGCCGTCCTTGAGGCCTTCGCGATCGACGCAGAGGTTCGCGGCCTTGCGCACGCGGATGTCGTTCCAGGGCGAGCCCTCGACGCGCGAGAACTGCCACGGCCAGACGTGCGGCTGCTCGTTGGCGTAGAGCTTGAAGCCGCGCTGCTTGAGCTCGGGCAACGCGTCCGGCGCCGGCGCCTCGACCCAATCGACCTGCCCGGAAAGCAGCGCCGCGGTGCGCGCGTTGGCCTCCGGCATCGGCAACAGCACCATCTTGTCGACCTTGGGCACGCGGTCCTTGTTCCAGTAGCTCGCATTCTTGACCAGCTCCAGCCGCTCGCGCGGGGTGAAGCCCGCCATCTTCCACGGGCCGGTGCCCGCGGCGTCCTTGGCAAACGCGGTCCATGCGGCCTGCGACTTGGCCTTGGCGTCGGCGCCCTCCGCCTTGTCGTAGAAGGCCTGCCACTTCGCCGGGCTCGCCATGAAGAGATTGGTGAGGTTGATCGGCAGGAAGCTGTCGGGCTCCTTGGTGGTGAGCTCGACCGTCATGTCGTCGACCTTCTTCGCTGATGCCAGCGTCGGCATGCGCGAGGCCGTGACACCGACCTGGCTGGCGTCGAATTGCGGCGCGTCCTGCTTCAGCACCTTCTCGACATTCCACACCACGGCGTCCGCATTGAACGGCGAGCCGTCATGGAAGGTGACGCCCGGCCGCAGCTTGAAAGTCCATTTGGTCTTGTCGGCATCGTCGACCTTCCACTCGGTAGCAAGGCCGGGGATCACCACGCTCGCCTTGTCGGCCGAGGAAAGGTCCCAGCCGGTGAGCGCGTCATACATGGTGAGGCCGGTGAAGCGGTTGCCTTCAAAGCCCTGATCGGGCTGGCCCAGCGTGCGCGGAATATCGGCAGCCGTCATGGCGATGCGCAGCACGGTTTCGGCAGTGGCCGCGCGCGGCCACGCAGCCGCGCTACTGAGCGCCAGCAACGCGATCAGCGCCGCGCGGGTCTTGTTTTTCTTGATCAACATTGACTCAATCCTTTTCCGGCTTCGATGACTAATTTTGATGCAATCGTATGCAATGCCTATGCCAATGGGGAAACTTATTCTGCAAATTGCCCCTGCGACGACAAGTCCTTGTGATGACACGTCGGCGAAAGCACCTCGCTGCCTATTCTGGCATCAAGATTGCAGGTTTGGCTCCGATTGTCCTTGAATTCTTCCTTGGAGCTTTGGCCCATGCGTATCCGACTATCGACCTGTTTCGCCGTGCTTGCACTGGCGTTGTCCGCGATTCCGGCGGGCGCCGAAACGGTGCTGCGCTACGGCATCTCGATGGCGGACATCCCGCTGACGACCGGCCAGCCCGATCGCGGCGCGGGCGCCTATCAGTTCACGGCCTACACCATCTACGATCCGCTCGTGGCGTGGGAGATGGACGTCGCCGACCGGCCGGGAAAGCTGGTGCCCGGATTGGCCACCGAGTGGAGGGTCGATGCCGAGAACAAGACCAAATGGCGCTTCACCTTGCGCAAGGGCGTGAAGTTTCACGATGGCAGCGAGTTCGATGCCGACGCCGTGATCTGGAATCTGGACAAGGTGCTCAATGACAAGGCGCCGCAATTCGACAAGCGCCAGAGTGCGCAGGTCAAGACCCGCCTGCCTTCGGTCGCGAGCTACGCCAAGATCGACGACTTCACGGTGGAGATCACCACCAAGACGGTCGATTCCTTCTTTCCCTATCAGATGCTGTGGTTCCTGGTCTCCAGCCCGGCGCAATACGAGAAGCTCGGTAAGGACTGGGACAAGTTCGCGAGCCAGCCTTCGGGGACCGGCCCGTTCAAACTGACAAAACTGGTGCCGCGCGAACTCGCCGAGCTCACGAAGAATCCGGATTATTGGAACAAGAAGCGTATTCCCAAGGTCGACAAGCTCGTGCTGGTGCCGATGCCGGAAGCGCTGACGCGCACCAATGCGCTGCTGGCCGGGCAGGTCGATCTGATCGAGACGCCGGCGCCGGATGCCGTGCCGCAGCTCAAGGCCGCCGGCATGAAGCTCGTCGACAACGTTACGCCGCATGTCTGGAATTATCATCTGAGCGTGCTGCCGGGTTCGCCCTGGACCGACATCCGCCTGCGCAAGGCGCTGAACCTCGCGATCGATCGTGAAGCCGTGGTGGGCCTGATGAATGGCCTTGCGAAACCCGCCAAGGGACAGGTCGATCCGTCGAGCCCCTGGTTCGGCAAGCCGAGCTTCGAGCTGAAATACGATGTCGCAGCCGCCAAGAAGCTGGTCGAGGAAGCCGGCTACTCCAAGGCGAAGCCGCTGAAAGCGACCTTCATCATCGCACAGGGCGGCACCGGCCAGATGCTGTCGCTGCCGATGAACGAATTTTTGCAGCAGAGCTTCAAGGAGACCGGCATCGACATCGATTTCAAGGTCGTCGAGCTCGAGACACTCTATACGCATTGGCGCAAGGGCGCGGCCGACGAGATGAACGCCGGCATCACCGCCAACAACATCGCCTATGTCACCTCTGACCCGCTCTACGCCATCGTCCGCTTCTTCCATTCGAGCCAGATCGCGCCGGTCGGCGTCAACTGGGGCGGCTACAAAAACCCGAAGGCCGACGCGCTGATCGACGAGGCCAAGCAGACCTTCGACAGCGCCAAGCAGGACGAGTTGCTGGCGCAGGCGCACGCGCTGATCGTCGACGACGCCACGCTGGTATGGGTGGTGCACGACACCAACCCGCATGCGCTGTCGCCCAAGGTCAAGCAGTTCGTGCAGGCGCAGCACTGGTTCCAGGATCTCACGACGATCGGGGCGGAGTGAGGCTCAAGGTCGGCACCCCGCTTCCGCAAACACCACTGTCGTCCTGGCGAAAGCCAGGACGACACCTCTTATTAAGGCGACGGCCTGCGGCGTCGAACACCGCTGTCGTCCCGGCGTAGCCGGGACCCATAACCACCGAGTTGAATTCGGCAACGACAGCCAACTCCGATCTGGCGTACAGCTTCTGCTGCGGAGTATGGGTCCCGGCCTGCGCCGGGACGACACCGAGGGTTTAGCCGCTAGCAAGCGCCTCCCTTATTTCGTCAGCAGCGCATAGGCCCCGGTCCAACCTTCCGGCGGTGGATTGACCTGGAATTCCTTGATGCGCACTTCATAGAGCTTGAACAGCTTTTCCAGCGTGTCGGCATCCTCGCTCCTGCGGCCGCGGTCGATCGCGTCCAGCGCGCCCTGCCAGTCGCGGCTGCGATAGCAGGCGAGCATTTCGATGGTGACGTTGCGCAGGCGCTGGAAGGCGCCTGAAAGCATCACATCCTCGCGGCCGGCGATGGCATAGATCACCTCCGGCTCGGTCTTGCCCTTGACCATGATGAAGTCGAGTTCGAGGATCGCGAACTTGTCCTTGGCCGCGAGCGCGGTGCGCGAGCCAACGATAATGGGAAAGCCGTATTCCTTCGACTGGCCTTCCAGGCGCGAGGCCAGGTTGACGCTGTCGCCGAGCACCGAATAGTTCTTCTTCAGGTCGGATCCCATGTTGCCGACGACGCCGATGCCGGTGTTGAGACCGATACCGACATTGAGCGGGATGTAGACGTGACCGCCATCAATGGCCTCCTGCTCGCGGTCCTTGTTCACCGCGTCGATCTTCTCCAACATCTGGATCGCGGCCTCACAGGCGTTGACCTCGTGCTCGGCATCGTCGAGCGGCGCATTCCAGAACGCCATGATGGCGTCGCCCATATATTTGTCGATATAGCCCTTCTGATCGATGATCACGTCGGTCAGCGGAGTCAGGAAGCGGTTCATCAGCGCGATCAGGCCCTGCGGATCGTGCTTGTAGGTTTCCGATATGGTGGTGAAGCCGCGCACGTCGGAGAACATGATCGTCATTTCGCGCTCCTCGCCGCCGAGGACGAGTTTTTCCGGTGACTGCGCGAGTTGCTCGACCAGCACCGGCGACATGTATTGCGCGAACATGCCGCGGATCTGCACGCGCTGGCGCTGCTCGCGCACGAAGCTGGCGAAGATTAGCGTCAGATAGATCGCGGTGGTCGAGAGCAGCGGATAAGTGAAGTCGATGAGATAGCGGTGCTGCGCATAGAAGAACCAGGACACTCCGATCAGGATAGCGGCGAAGGTCGCGCCGGCAAGCACGAGGCGAACTGGTCCGAGGTTCGGCGTGAAGATGATGACGAGCAAGCCGATGACGAGCGCGGCGAGCAGCTCGACGCCGAGCGCATAGTTCGGCTGGGAGATCACCGCGCCGCTCAGCACGCTCTCCAGCACCTGGGCGTGGATCTCGACGCCGGGCATGGTCGAGGACACCGGCGTGGTCTTGATGTCGTTGAGCCCAACCGCCGAGGTGCCGATCAGCACCAGCTTGCCGGCGATCTTGTTAGGCGGCACCGTATTGTCGAGCACGTCGGCGGCCGAGACGTAGATCGAGGGATCCTGGCGCGCGTAATGCACCCAGAGCTGACCGTTCCTGTCGGTTGGGATCTCCACGCCCTTGAGACGCACGGCCCGCACGCCGGTCTTGTCGGTCCGAACCAGCAAGGTCGGCGTGCCCGTGACGACGCGCAAAATCTCGAGGCTCAGCGAAGGCATGACCATGCCCTGGGCGCGCATGATCATCGGCACGCGCCGGATCAGGCCGTCGCGCTCGGTCTTGATCGAGAACAGGCCGCGGCCGGCCGCGACCTTCTCGATCTCGGGCACGTTGCGCAACAGCCCGGGAAATTCGAATAGGAAGCGCTCAGCGCCCTCCTCGCCGACCGTCGCGACGCCGGTGAAGGGCAGCGACTTGTCGACCTCGGACGAAATCGCCCGCTGCCCAGTCTCGCCCAGGATCACGCGCGAGCGCTTGATCGCTTCGGAGAGGATCTGGTCGTTGCTCGGCAGCTCGCGCAGCTTGGCGCGGGTGGCGTCGTCCAGGTAGCGCATCTGGCTCGCGACCAGATCCGGGTTGAGCCGGTCGGCCTCCGAGAACACGACGTCGAAGCCGATCGCCACCGCGCCGTGATTGGTGAGGTTCTGGATCATGTCGGCGATCCGCGTCCGCGGCCACGGCCACTGGCCGAGCTTGGCGAGGCTCTTGTCGTCGATGTCGACGATGGTGACCGGCCGCGCCGTCTTGTGGCGCGGATCGATCAATTGAAACATGTCGAACGTGCGCAGCCGCAGTTCCTGGATCGGAGGCGGATCCCAGAGCCGAGCGCCGGCAAATACGACCAGCAGCGCAAGGCACATCAGCCGCGCAAACCCGAACTTGCGCGCAAACCACCGCCGCAGGATCTTGAGACGTTTCATGGTGGCTGGATATCACGCTTTGGCGGTGAACGGCAGCGTGGATCGGGCCTGCCGACGATCGCGGCCCATCATGCAGCAATCAGGCATGGACGATGAAGTCGCTCGCCTGGAGGTGGGCGACACCCTTCAGAAGGATGGTGTCCGAAGCGTTGATCGTGACCAGGGTGTCAGCGGAATTGGTCGGCGAAGCCGCCACGTGCTGCGCCATCCATGCCCCAAAATCGCTGGCGGTCACGACTGCCGACAAGTCGATATGGTCCTGACCGGGCGTGAAATTGGTGATCGTATCGTTGTTGGAACTGGCGGCGAACACGAACTGGTCCTGATGGCCTGTCCCGATGAAGTCATCTTGCCCGGCCGTGCCAAAGAGCAGGCTAACCGTCTTGCTTGCGTTGTGACTGTCGGCCACGGTGAGCGTGACCGTCTGTATGGCCGCACCTTCACTTGCATCAGTGTAGGTCACGGTCTGCAGCGCGGAATTGATATGCGCCAAGGTATCGGACGTCGACGCCGGACTCAAATTGCTACCCGAGCCGGAGGCAACGAGCGTGAAGGTTTCATTGGCAGCCGCATCGGAGTCGGTGGCCGAGATACCGTGCACAGTGACTTGAGCGTCGTCATGCGTGAGGCTGATCTGGTTGACGTCCATTACCGGCGCATCGTTCGCGCCGTCCACGTCCACCGTGAGTGTCGCAGTGCCGGTCGCGCCATGCGCGTCCGTCGTCTGGACCGTAAACGTATCCGCGAAGGGCCCTTCTTGCAACGCGTTGATCGCAGCCGCGTCGGGAACGTAGGTGTAGCTGCCGTCAGAGTGGACCGTCAGCGCGCCGTAGTGTCCTGGAGCCGTCCCGCAACTATCCGCATTCTGGACAGAATAGGTCAGCGTCACCGTCTCGTCGGCATCGGCGTCGGTGCCCGCGAGATTTCCGGTGAGATTGGAGAAGGTGTCGGTCGCCGCCGTGTCCGTAAGCTTGCCGAGGTTGAGAGCGGACAGCGTTGGCACGTCGTTGGCGCCCGTCAGGTCCACCGTGTATATCGCCGTGGAGGCGGCGCCATGTGCATCCGTGACCTGGACCGTGAAACTGTCGGAATAGTGCAAGCAGCCCGGCAGCGCGTTAATCGAAGCCGCATCGGGAACGTAGGTGTAGGTGCCGTTCGTGTTGAGCGCCAGCGCGCCATAGTGACCCGTGACCTCTCCGACTGCCTGGTGATCTGCGTTCAGCAAGGTGTAGGTCAGCGTATCGCCGGAGTCGGCATCGGTCCCGACCACCTGTCCGGTGAGGTCAGAGAAATTATCCGCTGCGCACGTATCGGTGAGCTGCCCGATGCTACCATCGGTCAACACCGGAGCGTCGTTGGCGCCTGTTACGGCAACCGTGAATGATGCCGTGCCGACAGCACCTTGCGCGTCCGTGGTCTGAATCGTGAAGACGTCCGAACAAGGGCCTTCCGAAAGCGCGTTGATCGAAGCCGCATCGGGAACGTAGGTGTAGGTGCCGTTCGCGTTGACCGTCAGCGAGCCGTACAGGCCAGCCGTCGTCCCATGACTATCCGCGTTCAGAACGGCATAGGTCAGCCCCGCCGTCTCTCCATGGTCGGCGTCGGTTCCGACCAGCATTCCCGTGACGTCCGAGAAGCTGTCGGCGATGGAGGTATCGACGAGCGGATCCGTGGTGACCGCGGCCAAGGTCGGCGCGTCGTTCTTGCCTGTGATCGTGACCGTGACGTCGGTTGTGGCGGTCTCGCCGTAATCGTCCGTGCTCGTGATGGTAGAAACCACCTTCGCGGTCTGGTCCTTGGCGAGGAAGTCCAGCGCGCCGTCGGCGATCGAATAGCTCCAGGTGACGATGCCATTGTTCAGCCCGGCCTGCGGCAGAAGCGTCAGCCCGCTCTTGAGCGCCGCGATCTCGTCAAGCGAGAGCGACGAGGTGAGGTTAGTGCTGTGATCGGCGCCAAGCGAGGTCACGTCCTGGCCGGTGATCTGTGCCGACGGCAGGTCGGTCAGGTCGATGTCGGTGAAGTCAATCGCGCCGGTCGCAGGCGTTGAGGTATCGGAGGTGGCGAAGTCACCGGTGGCGTCCGCCTGCTCGGAGACGCCCCCCGCCAGCACGCCGCCGGCGGTGAAGGCCGGGGCGTGGTCATCGGTCATCGTGATCAGCGTGTGGCCAGTGCCGTCGTCGCTCCCGGCGAAATGGGCATTGCTGTAGTCGGCGCCGGCCAGGTTCAGGCTGATGTGATTGCCGTCCGCATCGGTCACCGTCAGCACGCCGCCGGTCGCGGGATTGGAGTTTGCAACATAGACCGCGCTGGTGCCGAGCCCGTATTTGATCGTCGACAGGTCGATCGTGTCGTTCGCCGACAGCTCCGCGATCGATCCGCCGAACGTATCCGTATCGATCTCAACCGCGGCGCCGTCGCCCGCGAGGTTGATCGTCTGCGCGACCGTGCCTTCGAGCTTCAGCAGCGCACCGGCATCGACGGTGACCGAGCCCGTGCCGGTCAGCAAGCCGAACAGCGACAGCTCGCCATCATGGACCTCGATGCTGCCGGTATTGCTGATGGTGCCCGAGATCGACGCCGTGCCCCAGCTGTCGATGTGGCTGTGATTGACGAGTCCAGGCCCACCCAGGGAGATCGAGGCGCCGTTGAGGAGATCGATGACACCGTCATTGACGATCGACGACGCATTGCCGAAGGCGCTCGTGCCGGCGACCGTCCAGGTGCCGCCGGACTCGTTATTGAAGGTCGCGCTGGCGACCGAGATATTGCCGTTGATGTGGCCGGTGTTGTTGATCGTGAGGCTGCCACCGATCTCGATGATCGCGTCGGTCGCGGAGGTCACGCTCGAAGCGGCGGGCGGCCCGATGGTGCCGGAATTGTTGATCACCGAACCGGTCGTATCCTGCTGGATGTGGATCGCCGCATTGCCACCGGCGCCCACGATGGAGCCGGAATTGACGATGTGGATCGAACCGGTCGCGCCCGAAAACTCCAGCGTCGCGCCAACATCGACGATTACCTTGCCTGAACCGGCGATGCCGCCCGCAAGGTCGAGAATGCCGCTCTGGACCTCGATGATGCCAGTGTTGGTGACGCTGCCCGTGACCGTATCGACGCCGGCGCTGTAGAGATTGCCGGCATTGCTCAGGCTGCCGCCGTTGATCGAAACGTCGGTCAGATAGAGCTTCGAGGTGCCGTCGACCGTGATCGACCCAGCACTGCTGTTGCTAACGGTGAGATTTGCCAGCTTCAGCGTGCCGTGGTTGACTGCCTCAAGAGCCGCAGTGTTGGAGATATCCTCACCGGAGACGTCGAGCACGCCGCCCTTCGCCTGAATGAGATTGTGATTGGTGATGGCGTGAAGCGTGGCGGGATCAATCGTCAGCGTACCGCTGGTGACCGTGATCGTGCCGGTGTTGGTAATGTCGGCATTGTCGATGGCGCTGGTGCCGGTCGATTCCAGCGTACCGGCAATCGTCACCGTGCCGCCGTCGATGGTCGCGCCCTGAAGATCGAGTGCCGAGCCGGACTCGACCGAGACACTACCGCTGCCGGTGTCGGTCACCGTCATCCCGATCAGCTTCAGTGTCCCATGATTGATCGCCGCCAGCGTGCCGGTGTTTGCGATGGCTTCGCCGTTGATGTCGAGCTCGGCGCCATTGGCCCTGAGGATGCCGCCATTCGCGATCGAGCTTGCGGAGGTCGTCGCCAGCAGCGTCAACGCGCCCAGGGTTGCCTCGATCAGATAGTTGTTCGAGATGTTGGCGTCGGTAATCGCAGTTGTGCCGGTCGAATTCAGCGTGCCCGAAACGGTGAGCGCGCCGCCTGTCAGGCTCGCACCGTTCAATGTCAGCTTGCTGCCTGCATCGACCTTGACCGTGCCATGATTGGCGATTGCGGTGCCCGCAACTATCACGTCATCCAGCGTCAGGATGACGCCGCTCTCGACCGTCACGGCAGTGGTGCTCAGCGTCGCCGATTGATCGATCTTGCTGGCGCCGGTGACATCGATCGTGCCGAGACCGTTGATCGTACCACCGCTGATCGTCGCGCCGTTAACTGTCAGCTTGCCGTTGGCATCGACCGTGACGTTACCGGCATTCGCGACCGTCGAGCCCTGGTCGATCGTCAGCGCGCCATTCGTCAGCACCTCGATCGTGCCGGTGCTCGCATTCGTGATCGTCTCGTGGTCCAGCGCGTTGCCGGTGCCGCTGACCTTCAACGCCGCGTTGTTGTTCAGGATGCCGCCGCTCAGCACCGCAGCGCCGGTCAAATCGATCTCGCCATTGCCGGTGACCGTGCCGGTGCCGTTGATCG